>JANQSZ010000009.1 GCA_028279045.1 Candidatus Nanoarchaeia archaeon
AGCCAAGTTGACTTCCTGTATTATACAAAGATCGCATGAACACCCCTACTATGCCGCCTAGTGCAAGCGTAGATACAACAACGATGCCCCCTAACTTTCTGTTCTCCATACATCCAGCGTATTGGTTCCTTTTTATAAAAATTGTGTATCATAAGTGCATTTTTACACGCCGACAGTTTAAATATGAAAATCACGGTAATCTTTATATACGATAAACGCATCGGAAACAACAGTGAATATAACGCATGGCTATCACTGATCAAATTTTCATTTTAGCGATTCTCCTTGGCCTATCTGCATTCTTTTCAGGCTCCGAAGTTGCGCTCGTTTCTCTAGATAGAATTAAAGTGCGCCATCTTGTTGACAAGAAACGCCCTGGCTCTGATTCTCTCAAAAAACTAAAAGATAATCCGCAGCGTATGCTCATCACAATTTTGATTGGTAACAATCTTGTTAATATTGCTGCTGCTGCAATGGCAACATCTCTAGCCCTTGAACTCTTTGACAATTTCGCAGTTGGTATTGCAACGGGTGTCATGACGCTTCTCATTTTATTCTTTGGAGAGATCATTCCGAAATCGATCGCAACAACTCACAATGTTTCCTACGCACTACTCATTGCAAAACCGATCTGGTGGCTGAGCGTTATCCTGAAACCAATCATATTCATGTTCGAACTGTTCTTCGACCAATTCGCTTCTATTTTCGGTGCAAAGAAACGCAAAGGCATTATTACCGAGGACGAAATCAAGAGTATGTTGCGTTTTAGCAGCGAGCAAGGGGTAATCAAAGAAGTCGAGCGAAAAATGATTCATCGTATTTTCGAATTCGACGATACTGATGTGACGCACGTCATGACGCCAAAGAACGATATGGTAACCTTAAGCGTTAAAAGCACGGTCGCCGACGCAATCGCTGTCATGCATCGCAAAAAATATTCTCGTCTTCCTATTTACGAAAAACGACATGACAACATTATTGGAATTGTTTACTTCAAAGATCTCTTGCACTATGTTACCAATAAAAAACTCAAAACGCCAATTTCAAAAGTGATGAACAAGCCGTATGTTGTTCCAAGCACAAAGAAAATTGGAATCACACTCCGACAATTGCAAAACCGTAGAGAAAATATGGCGATGGTTGTTGATGAGCACGGCACAATGCTCGGCCTCATCACCATCGAAGATATTGTTGAAGAACTTGTTGGCGAAATCGTCGATGAAACTGAAAGTGTTGATCCTGATATCATTAAACTCAACAAAAATACGTGGATGGCAAAAGGCCGTCTTGATATGGATGAATGCAAAGACAAACTTCCTATGAAAGTTCCTAAGAACAGAGAATATGATACATTAAGCGGTTTCCTTCTCCATAAACTTGGCCATATTCCAAAGAAAGGAGACGAGATTACTCACGGCAAGTTAAATTTCATCATTGAAGAGATGCGTGGCAACAGAATTGAACGCGTCAAAATTATCAAGAAGTAATTATATTTTCTTTGCAGCAGAAATAACTTCGTCAGCTTGTTTCGACAATGCATTAACTGCAATCTTTACTGCGTCTCGCGGACTTTCCCCAGAAGTTTCGATAACCATGCGAGGAATTCCAACAAGCGGATGCGCAATATTGTAACTAGCAACCTTCACATTCTTGTCTTCCCAGAGCTCACTCTTCAGCGTATTGCACAAAGTATGCCCTCTACCAGGGAGATCAATAACCATGCGAGATTTCGTGTCCTCTACTAATTCGACATCCATACACAGGCAGAACGCCAACCCCTTTATAAAGGTTATGCTGGGAGATCGTACAAATACCGAGTAGCCGTAGTATAGCTATCACTCTTGGCTCTGCTTGTGCCCAGTGATTTCCAAGTTCCATCAGGTAGAACAGCAAATTTTTCGACCTCATCAGTTACGCTGATGTGGGCGTTCCCTTGTGAAGTAGTAGATATTTCTCGGGCGTCTCGAAGTACGAAAAGACTTGCACCAACAGAAGGGTACTTCTCCCGAAGACGATCTTCCCACACAAAAACAACAGGTCTACCCAACTGTACTTTTCTGCCTCTTTCTGTAAGAGGTCGGTATCCACTATCCTCCAGATAGTTCCGAGTAGCTTGTTCCCCTAAGCTATGTTCCACAATGAGTCGTTCTACGGTCATAGGGGGATTTCTGAATAGGTAGTATATAAAGGTATCGATTATTCATCACTTAAAGGTAGTAACAAACTATGCAACTAGCCCTCTCAGCAAGTAGCCAATGAAGAACGCGATTCCAGCAGCGATTCCCCCTACCAGCACTGTCTCCAGCCCACTCACGATGAAGTTCTCAGAAGTCACTTTGCTCTTGTACGCACCAACCACAAAGAACGCAACCCCAGTAAGGACAGCGGTTATAAAGAATGCATTCCCCAGCAATCCAGAAAAGAAGTAGGCAGCAATGTATGTAACCAGTGGAATAAACCCAATCACCAAGAAAGCAATAAACGTTGCAATCGCTGTTTTGACCGGAGATTTCTTACTCTCAATCAATCCCAACTCTTCTTTCATCATCATGTTGACCCAATGAGTCTTGTTAGAAGTAATAACCGCAACAGCCCGTTCCAAGTCTTTCCCTTTGAATCCCTTGTCCCGAAATATTTCTCGTATTTCTTCGCGTTCTCCTTCGGGATAGTTTTCAACTTCCCACTCTTCCCGTGCTCGTTCTTTCGCAATGTAATCTTTTTCTGCTTTCGTGCTCAAGTAATTACTCACAGCCATAGAAAATCCATCGCCAACCAAATTAGCAAGTCCGAGAATCAGAATAATAATCGTATCCAGTCCAGCTCCAACAACACCACTAACTACAGCAAACGTCGTCACAGCGCCGTCAATACCGCCGTACACAAACTCAGGTAGATACCCAGAACCTTCTTGCGCATGCAACTCTTTTTGCACTTCTTCTTTGCTGTGCGCTTCTTTCATCGCACCAACATCTTTCTTCTCAAATGCTTCCCGTGCACGCGTAATGCGATCTTTCATGTTGCTACTTCAGCACTGCTGCTATTTATAGATATAGAAAAAAAATCAGCGCTTATTCAGCGCTGCCTAAAAATTTCGTTAATCCAATTGTGATAAGTACAACAACAACCGTTACCACAACTGCGCTAATTGTCAAAGCGACTTCGCCACCGCCATCTCCAACGAGTGGAGCTAGCCATGCAGAAATTGCATCTTTCCATGCCAGACCAGCGACAAATGCTAGTGCAGCAGTCATTAATGCTAATGTTTGTTTCTTTACATCACTTACTACCAAGTGATCACCCCCAATACAAAATCCAAGAGTTTTTCCCTTTATAAAGCTACCGTCCCATATAAAAAGACTTATAAGCAGTACCAAGTACACCTGCTTACATGAACACAAGAAACATACAACGCTCAGGAAATACATACTACGTATATTTGCCGAGCGCATGGTGCAAAGCCAACAAGATTACGCCAAAGTCCAAAGTAAATCTTGAAACCACAAGCGAAGGATCTCTGCTTGTCGCGACAGAAACCCCTGATGCCAAACAGCAATCACTAACATTAAAGCTTGGCAAGTACAATCATAACATCGCAAACAAATTCCTTGCTGCTTCCTATCTCAATCCAGTAAAATCATTTAAAATTAAAGTTGAAGACAACATTTCTCCAAAAGATGTACTCGATCACAAAAAGCAACTTGGCGGTATTGAAATTGTCGGCTTTCAAGATAATGAAATCTCCTGCGAATCTCTCGTTTCAATTGACGAACCAGATATTTTGCTCAAAACAATGCTCAGCAAAATGATCAACATGATTGAATTGCTCAAGAGCAAAGAAAATCAGGAGCTCGTCGAGCTTTACGAAAGTGAAATGGATAAAAGTAATTTGCTGATCACAAAAGCAGCTGTTGCTTCCTTAATGTTCAAACGTCAATCTTCCCTACGCCACATTGATTTATTCTACATTGCATCCTTATCAAAAAACTTAGAAGCAATCGCAGATCAACTTGTCTTACTTGCAAAACACAATCCAAAACTACTCGAAGAAATGCATGACGTCATGCGTTTGATGCACAAGACAATCGGCAACCTAACTATCGACTCGACATCGCATTTCGTGGACGAATCTGCACAACTTGCAGAACAGTTAAAGTCAGCAAAGCCAGAGAACTTGTTCACTCCGCTCCGCGCTCAATTAATCAATATTTCTGAAGTGCTCGTCGACTGGGCTGTGACAAATCAAATCGACGCTGCGTAACCATTATAAGGATACAAGAGTTCGCGCAATTCATGTCGCGAGAAGGATATCTTATTGTTGGAGATTCAGCAGACCTTTCTGACGTTGTAGCTCTCGCTGAAAGCAACGGTTTGTCAGTAACTAAACTCGACAATGGTTTTGATGAACTGACTCCAATAGATTCCGATGAATTCAGTTCTCCTAATTATTATTTGGATGAAGTTCTGCGAGCAGACTTTCATGGAAAGAGGTTTGAAATATTAGGCAAGCCTGTACATTTATCTAATCGCGAAGCCCAATTATTAGAGTTTATTGTATCTCCGCCTGATTTCATCCACCCTCACAAGGTAATAGAGGAAAATGTGTGGGGGAGCAAAATGATACATCCAAGACAAAGCACCAGGGTATATGCAGGGTACTTAAGAAAAAAATTGAAGACCAATGAAGGCGGCGCTCAAATAGAATCTGCTTGGGGCCAAGGACTAAAATTTGTTCCAACAGGTGAGCATGTACGCTATAATGAATCAATGCGATATTTTGAGGGCGTCAACAAGTACACTGATGAAAGACTAGATTTCGATTTTTTACAACAAACGTTCTTGGTTGATGGAGAACCTGTGTACCCATCAAGACCAGAGGCTGCAGTTCTTGAAGCCCTCGCAGATCGCAGAGGACATACAGTAAGCCACAGCGTACTGCGATCAGTTCAGTACGGCAACGAAACTGAGCCAATAACACCAATCCAGCTTAAAGTTACAATTGCACATCTACGAACAACGCTAGGCGACAACGCCGAAAACCCTACAATGATCGGCACCGACCACGGGCTCGGATATTGTTTAATTCCTACAGGCGATGCTGTACGCTTGAAGAAAACAAAATTGCGCGAACCAGTCGCTTTGCCAGTACCTCTAACGCGTAACCCAAGATATAATTCTGCGTAACCCTTAAAACCAAATCTGAATTACCGCAAGATATGCCAAGAGAATACGATCCAGGCTTCCTCGCAAATGCAGAAAGGGCAAGCAAAGCCAACGAGAGAAAAGGTATGCACCAGCGAGCCTGGGATTCTGAAGTCAAAAGAAGATTGAACGCTCGCGAGAACAGAGGGCCGCAAAAGACAATGTCAGTTGATGAGCTTCTCGGTAAATCATTTCGCGGAGATACTATTCACGCTGAGCTCGAAGACGTTGTCGAGCCGGAACTGCCACCTCCAGAAGCCGAGCCTCAACAAAGAGTGAATCCTCCAGTACCAGGAGATGTTGGCCCAGATGTTCCTGCATCCTATAATTTCATTACACACACAGCGGTTATTGGCGAGACAAGATTGCATCTTCCAGGGCAAATGGGGACATTATTTGGAGCGCTATATCGCGCTGGTACAGAGGTAGTTACCAGGCAAGAGTTAGCAAAAGAACTCTGGGGTGAGTACCAAACGTCAATGGATGACACACTACGCTTGCGAGTGCATAGTCTCCGTCAAATTATCGAACCAGATCCTAGAAATCCTGTTTTGCTTCTAACAGAACGTGGTATCGGCTACACACTAAATGTAAGGATGAAATAAGTAGTCTACCTACATCACCTTTATAAACGTAACCTCATGAAACATGCTTGTTGCGATGAACTACTATCTACTCGGTGCAATATTTTTGTTAGGCATAGTGCTGGGCCGTCTTTCGATGGCAATAGAGTATGCTCTCTTCAAAGGCGCTGCATCCGAAATAAAGAAACCTCAATCTCAACACGATTTCTTGAATGCTGCTTCATCGTCTTCCTCAACCGGAAAGAAAAAGGAATTTCGTGCGTTACAGCGTAGCCATGATCTTCGCAAAAAGCGAATATAAAATCGCGTGTATTTGATTTGTGAAAAGAATAAATCACTGGTGCCAATTTCACTGCATGTTCCAGAAACGCTTTATCGGCATGCTTTTGTTTTGTTCCAAACGGCGGATTCATAATGATCGTATCAACTTTCTTCGTAAACACGCTTAAGTCATCAAACACAATTTTCGTTTCATCCTCAACATGGGCTTTCGCGCGATTTTCATTCAACGCTTCGAGACAATTATCTTCTCTTTCAACAAGGTACACAAACTTCGCACCCAACAACGCAGCACCAAATCCAAGAATTCCTGTACCTGCTCCCAAGTCCGCAACAGTCTTCCCTTCAATATCATCATTCAACAACCCAAACCATAACGCTTTCGCTGCGTCTTCTGATTCAGTCATGTATTGTTCCTGCCAAAACTTCGGATCATCAAACCCTTTCAACTTGGACAAGTTTACTGCAAGTTGTTTCTGCGACTTCATGCACTGTAGTAGCACTCTCCCCTATATAATCCTTGAGAATATGACATCTTCATATACCAAAACAGAACCACAAAGTATATAAGGGGTTAATTCCATAAGAATAAGTTGGGGTGGAAGTTAATTTGGAAAAAACACTAATAGATAAAACTCAGCTACACAACATTCGCCAAGAATTCCAGCTAGCACTTAGCGGGATCCGCGAAGAGTTTGACGACCATCTTGATTCTATTAACGAAAATACAAATGAAATCCAAGCTAATTTTGAATATCTTACTCGCTTAGAGATGAAGATGGACAAGCTTACTGAAAAGCTTGACAACCTACAAATGTTCCTTTCTCGGCAAGGGATGCCAATCGATGAAGATCCTGAACCAACCAGCATTGAACTTTCTGATAAAGAGAAAGAAGTCTTCTTGGCAATTTACACGTCTTCAGAAGACAAACCAGTTACCTATCAACAGCTCGCTCAAAGTTTGAACGATTCAGAGTTTCTGGTCCGTGGCTTCATAACAAACATGATCGAGAAAGGCGTGCCAATCCTGAAGCGGTACATTCACAACACTGCATATTTGTTTCTCGACCGCAGATTCAAAGAATTACAAACACGAGAGAACGTTCTCAACTTGAAACAATCAACAATTACTTCTTTTTAATTTAGAATTCCTTGCAACACTTCTATGTTGTTAGTTGCATGTGCATAACCAGGATCTAGTTCCTCAGCGCGTGCAAAGTGCACAATCGCTTCTTCTAATTCAGCAACCTCACCATTACCATCGCGTACATTATTCGCAATACTAATCGCCAAATCGTAGTGGATCTGTGGATTGTTAGATTCATACTGCAACGCCATCCTAAATGCATCCCCAGCTTCTTCTAGCCGTCCAAGTTCAAACAATAAAATACCCAAAGAGTCCCACGCATGCGCATAGTCTGGCTTGGTCTCTAAAGCTTCCCGAAAGTGTCGTTCTGCCGTCTCTCCGTCGCCTGCTTCGTACGCAATCAACCCAAGATTGTGCTCTGCTCGATGATCATCTGAATGTTCATACAATGCAACTGCTCTATCAAGATCGCCTTGCTTGTAAAAATGATTACCAAGCGCAGTATACACGTGATCAGGCACTTCATCTGCTTGCGTTGCAACTGCAATTGCTAATACCAACACAAGTGCAGTTCCAAGAACAATATGTAATTTCCCCATACCCAGTATTTGCACAAAGTGTCATCACTTATAAACATTTATGTTGCGCAGTTACGGCAATCATGCTACTCTAATGCAGCCAGCCGTTGGTTGGGCGCCGGCAATCCATATCCTTCTTTGATGTCTATTGCTCTCGAATCAAAATGTTCTCTGCTTCTGGCGTCCATGTCCAACATTTTTTGCTTGTACCCAACTATCTGCGCACCGAGTTGAGATGGCAAAAAGTTATCATAGCTGGTCTCTCGACTCATTTCAGCCATGTGCCCGATAGCGCGTCCCATTTCGTCAGCTCCAGTTAGCACGACTCTGCTTAGCTCTTCAAAGCTGGTAAACACTGCACTCATGTCTGCATAGCTCTCTCTAAAGAACTTGTACATCGGCTGTGTTTTCTTCAAGTGCGTAACAACATTGCCTACATAATTATTCAACCGGCTGATCACAAGTGTTCCAAACGTAACCAAGTCTTCGTATTGCGTTAAGAGGTCCTTTTCAGTTTGCTTAAACACAATCGTTTGATTCTGCTGCGACAATTCATTATCCAGATATTTCATTTCTCGTCGCAAATTAGAGTGTGCAATTTCAAGTTGCATGTAGCTGGAATCCGTCACCTTAGTCTCTTGCAACTCTTCTGTTGTCTCCTCAAACAGCGACATAGCTGCTTTCAATCTGTTCTCTGTTGTCATATGTTTCCGAAGCGCTCCGGTAAACGTTGGAAGCACATCGTTATCTCGGTAGTCGATAATTTCATTCAATACTTGAGATGAATACGACAAGGAATCGTCAAGCGCGCCTTTCATGTGCGCTATTGTCCGTAGTTGATCCTCAAATAAATCATCAATGCTGCGCATCTGGGACTGCAACGCAAAAACAGAAAGCGCTCTCTCAGTAAATCGTCGTGATCGTGATTGTTCAGCACTAATTTTTCTGTCGATTTGTCGCTGTACATCAACAAGCTCTCCTAAATAGTACTGAATGCTTTCAGAATTTGTTTGAAAACCATTATCAGGTCGGTGATCGATGTCGTATCCTTGCAGTTTTTCTCGAACTTCTTCTGATGTTGTCTGCATCCGTTCTTGTTGCGACGCAAATCTATTGCTGTACGCCCCAAACGCTTTCAACCTCTTGTCAAGTGTTTCATCGATTGGTTTTTCGTCGAGAGTTTCCACTAGCTCTAGTTCTTCCATAGTACCCACCTACTGTTCGTATAAACGGTCTATAACACGGTCAACAAGATAGTCAATCGTTGCTTCTGGTCGCTCCTCAAAATCAGCAGCTACATCACCAGATCTGTCGTACGCATGAATGACAGCGTCAATCGGCGCAGAAACGTTGTACTTATCTCCTCCGTACATTAGCCCAAGGACCAACATACTTGTTAAACCCGTTTTTTTGATTGCTCGAAACATAGCAATTCAATAGATTTTCATTTTAAAGTGGCTTTACCGTCGGAGTTCGGAAGGTTTTCGAATTCTTCCTGTGTAGCCGAAAAAAACTCCTCAACACAAACAGTTTCCAAAACCATGTACTCCTTTACACGCGCAACCTTGCTGAGTTGCTCAACAAACGTGTTCAGTTCAAAGAACGTCTCCACAACCAGTTCTGCTACATACGTATTGGTGCTGCGAAAAGCAGTGTTAACAGATTCACTATCCCGTAGCAGCTCAACAACTTCGAGCCGTTTATCTTTTCTCGGAACAACAACAATATACACGCGCAAGAATTTCATCGCTTCATACTTATACAGCGATACATATCTCTTGATCTGTGTCCGCTCCAGCTCTCTCAGCCAGTCAAACAGCGTGCTCTTTGGCACGCCTGTAATCCGAGACGCATCTGCCAACGTTATCCGTGCATTTCCCCTTAACAGTTTCAATAGTTCCATACCAATCAAGACCCATCATGGTTTATTATGCCTTTACAAGTCAAATCCGTAATTTTTCTGGCGAAACGTTAATAAACACTGCAAGAGTGGTTTTACCTATGGACAAGTTCAAAGATGCGATCGCAAAAGCACTGGCGAAGCAGACGAGCCTCAAGCAGGATCAAGTACTTGGTATGCTCACAATCCCTCCAGATCCAAATCTTGGAGATGTTGCATTCCCTTGCTTCGCCTTGTCGAAAGAACTCAAGAAAAGTCCTCCTGACATCGCGAAAGACCTCGCTTCCAAAATAACAGTAGAAGGCATTCAAGAAGTAAAATCTACTGGTCCGTACCTCAATTTCTTCATCGATCCTGCAGCGATTGCAAACGCAATCATTCCAAGAATCTTGAAAGAGAAAGATCACTACGGCTCTATTATGTCGAAGAAGAAAGCACTTATCGAACATACCAGCATCAACCCGAACGCATCGCCTCATCTCGGGCGCGCAAGAAACGCTATTCTGGGAGATGCAGTAGCACGTCTACTCAAGTTCCACGGTTACAACACAGAAGTACATTACTATGTTAACGATGTTGGTAAGCAAATCGCACTCCTAACCAATGAAGTCGGCGATTCGACTCCTGAGTTTTCCGACATGCTCGAAATTTATCAACGCGCAAGCAAAAAGATGGAAGAAGATGAAAAAGTAGAGCAAGCAGCGCTTGAAACACTCAACAAATTAGAGAACGGCGACGAGGAAATCCGAAAAAAGTTCCACAACGTTGTTCAGATTTGTGTCAAGGGCCAAGCTGCAATTCTGTTTGAAATGGGAATCAAGTATGATCATTTCCAGCCAGAATCTGAATTTCTTTTCGATGGTAGCACAGACAAGATTCTCAAGAAGCTAGAAAAAACAGGAAAGGTGTTTACTGATGAAGACAACCGTAAAGTGCTCGATCAATCTGATTATAATCTCGCAATGAAAGAGCCGGTCCTCGTCCTCACGCGAGGCGACGGCACAAGTTTGTACATTCTGCGTGATTTAGCGTATGGCATTCTCAAAAACAAGCGAAAGAATGATCTTAACGTGATGATTCTTGGTGAGGATCACAAACTGTATGCGAAACAGTTCGCAGCTGCGCTCGACATGCTTAACGAGCAGGCCCCAACTCCAATTCATTATTCTTTCGTCTTGCTGGATGAAGGAAAAATGTCAACGAGAAAAGGCACAGTCATTTTATTAGAAGACTTCATGCAAGAAGCAAGGGAAAAGGCAGAAGCAGAAATAAAGAAACGTAACCCAGACCTCGATAACATCCATGAACTTTCTCGTTCGATCGGTTATGGTGCAATTAAATTCTCAATCCTGAAGGTTTCTGCCGAGAAAAACGTAACGTTCAACTGGGAAAATGCACTCTCGTTTGAAGGCGAAACCGGTCCATACATTCAATATTCCCACGCGCGCATCCACAGTATTTTCCGCAAGCATGGGGAGGAAGCAGGAACAGGCAATTTAGATTTACTCAAACACGATGCTGAAATCGCACTCCTCAAATCGCTAGCATCGTTTGCCGACGCAACAACGCACGCTCTCAAAACATATCACCCACATATCATCGCACATTCTGTATTTGACGTCGCTAGTAAGTTCAACGAATTCTATCATGCGTGCCCTGTCTTACAGGACGACGAAAAGCTACAAGCTGCCCGTCTGCAATTACTGGAAGCTACAAGAATTGTGCTGAAAACAGGACTAGAACTCTTAGGCATTCAAGCACCGGAACGAATGTAGTAGCCGCTGCGGGAAATGAGACTGAACAGATTGAGTTGCAGTTAAAGATAATCTTTATATTTTATGACCATATTCTCATAGTAATGGTAAAAGCAATCTGGAACGGACAGGTCATTGCAGAAAGCGATGACACGGTTATTGTAGAGAACAACCATTACTTTCCACAGAGTTCTATAAAGAAAGAGTTTTTCAAGCCCAGTGACCAGCATTCTACGTGTCCTTGGAAAGGTGAAGCCAGCTATTATGATGTTGTAGTGGAAGGCGAGACTAATAAGGATGCAGCTTGGTATTACCCAGAACCTAAGAAGGGCGCTGAACAGGTGAAAGACAGAGTAGCGTTCTGGAACGGTGTGGAAGTAACAGAGTAATCTTTATCGTTCTCAAATCAGGACTTAACTTACTCGGCATCGACGCGCCAGAAAGAATGTAGTTAAAATCCTCTGCCGCCAGAGCTAAATCCTCCGCCGCCGAATCCGCCGCCACCGCTGAAGAATCCCCCGCCGCCAAAGCCGCCGCTAGATCTTGAAGAGGATGATGCTGAATCCAATACAGAGCCAAGAACAGAACCCCAGCTATCTGAGCTACTTGATCGTGACCGTGTTCTCCGCCTTCTCCTTGGTCTTGGCCGAGGTTTTGGTCGGACTTTATGTGCTATCCGCATTCTATTCCAAAGATCATCCGCAGTAATTCTGTCTTCGACATACAGTTCTACAGCATCTTGAAGATCAAAGTCTGCATCAAAGTAGGATCTTCGCCCATCAAATCCAAACTGCCTGAACTTTGTCATAACTTCTGTGAATCCTCGACGTTGATCTTCATGGTACCGAACTGTCAATTGCTGGTCCCTTGCTTGGTCTCTTTGATCATCTATTTCCCTCTTGAATTGATCAATGTTCTTCACCGCAAGATCGTCGTCGTAGCTATCTGATGATTGTGCAATTTCGTAAAGTTGTCTCAATGATTTTCCTTCAAGGAAGCCTCGCAGCTCACTAATTGCTCTTTGATGATATGTCCCTTTTGTATTTTCGAGGTGAGCTTCCCTCGTTTCCAAAGTATCGTGGTATCGTTCTTCTGATTCCAATCGACTCAATACCTCATCTCGCGCAACTTCTGCTGCTTGAATCTTCTCATCAAGGGAGGGAATACCGACTGCCTCCGCAGTTCTTGCCTCTATCGCATCAGCAGCAGTCCCAACTCGCTCAAATTCTGCAATGATGTCTGCCAAGTAAACTTCCATCAACGCAGGCTTGGCAGTCAGTTCGTCATAGATGGGTTTAAAATCTTCAAAATCAATATGTTCAGCAACTTGCTGATCCCATTTACGAGTAAATGCATTACCTTCGTGTTGGTCAGTTCCAAACTTTCTTCTCACTAAATATTGGAAAAAAGGATCTTGATATGTCTCGAGGTACGCTGCATCTCGAGCAGTTTCCTCGTCAATGATTGCTCGTCCCTGGTCGACTAGTTCTTTCAGTTCTTGCTCCTGTTCTTCAAGAGCTGCATATTCTGGGTTCTGTTCAAGCCGCGCATCATAAGTTGCCAAAAGTGAATCTCGTTGACCTTCAAGCGCATTCACCCGTACTGTTGCTTGACGCAATTCCCTCGCGGTAACTTTTTGCTGTTCTTCACTCTGCTCAATTTCCTCTTCAATTTGTTTTCGCTCAGCTTGTTTTTGGTCATAGAATTCTTGCACAGGCTTTTGATAAAAATCTAGATCTGAAATGGCTTGCAACGTTAAATTGGTCAAATGCGTTCTTGCAATCGTCTCGTAACTGTTGCGAATTCTTCTTGTTAACGTGCGTATTTCCCCTTCAATTCCATGCAATTGACTTACTGCACTTCTCCTTCTGCGATCTAACAAACCTTGCTGAGCTTCCAATATATCGTATGCAGCTTGTCCACTTACCATTGTGTTATTTGCCCCGTGTCTTCAAGTTCTCTTCGTGGATTACCAGGTTCGTGTATAGTTGGCGTTAGGTATCCTGGATCTTTGTACCCAACAACATTGTCGTCAACAATTCCATCCGCTTGCTTGTCATCAACAACATCTTCAAAGACTCTTTCCGGGAATTCTTGTCCGTATATGCTGGTGAGATATGTCTTGCCATCTTCTTCGTTGGTAACAATAACATCAACAACATTTCCTTGCGGATCGTACGCTTCAACAATAAGGTACAGCCCGCTTGTTCGTCGACCATTTTCATCAGTGTATATGCGATCGGTTCCCGACAATTCGCCAGGCCGACTTACAATCCTCAATTCATAGCTTGTCTTAAGTAATCGGTCGATGTGACCGAGAGTTTCGATCGTATCCTGTAGAGTTTCCATATCCTCATTGTCAATTGCAATGTTTCCTTGAGTGTAAAGTGAATCTGCTTGCTCCAAAGCAAGATCTTCAAGCGCAACATCTTGGATGGAATCATACAATCCATCGCGTTGGCCAATCAGCGTCGAGAAAACACCAATATCTGATGAAAGCATTGAAAGGTCGGCAGCACGTTCTTGTGCTTCCACAACCAATCCTGTTGCAATTGCTTGCACTCCTTGAGCATACAAGTTTTCTGCTCGCAAAAGGAACCGTTGATCAGTAGTTTGATCTTGAACTGTTTGATACACTGAATCAAGCAATGTTTCTACGTTATCTAGATCAACACTTGCCTGAATGACATTCAAACCATTTGTTGATTGTATAATTGCATCATCCAAATATACTCGAACGCGATTAACCTCTTCTCCAAGTTCGCCCATGTTTTCCCGGGTAACAAGTTCAGGAACATCCTCGTCACAATACACAACGACAAATCCTTCTGACTGTGCTATTCCTTGCTGCACTCCATTTTGTGCAAACGCAATGTCACTCGCTAGCCCCGGTCGGACATCAGCTTCAACAAGCAGGTCAAGTTCAGAAACAAGCCGTACGTGATCGTCACACGCAGCAACAATGCCGGATTCAACGCGAGATTCTGTTCGTCCATCCTGCCAGTCGTTGTAAACAGCTGCTCCCAGAAAAACAGCTCCAACAGTGCCTGTGCCAACTATTGCCGGCACTCCTTTTGTTCTGAAGTGATGTCCGCGATTGATGTATGCAGAAAGAACTCTTCCTCGTGTTGATTGATCTGGAGAATCAAAGGTAAATTGATTTGCAAAGTATGCATCAATAGCAACGCGCATCTGATCATCGGTAAGCCCTCGGTCACGCGCTGTATTGATTGCTTGCAATCTTCTCAGAAATTCTTCTCGAATTTGTGGCCCTTGAAAGTATCGTTCAACTCTTTCTTCTACAGTTCGTGCCTCCCTTGCGAGGTCCATCACTCTGAGCTGATCGAGCGTATCAAAATCTACTTCTGGAGTACTTTCAGTAACCATGGGAAAGACTAATAGCAGTCCATTTATAGACTTTTGCTCATTCACTACTTTTTAATAGAGATCGTAGAAATCTTTATAATCTCACCCGGCTTTCTTTCTTCTATGGGAGATTTTTTAGACAGTGCATTGGGCATTCTAGAAGAAGTAGGTCTACGGCCATCAATCGACGCAGAGGATGACAGGCTTGCAACAATGCTTGATGGTGTAAAAAACCCAGATCACCCAAGAGCTGCGGAAATTGAAGCAAGGGTTGGTGTGATTTCTGAAACATTACGTTATTCAAACGCATTTGGTGATCTCGTTCGTGAAAACATCCGAGAATCAGATGTTGGTACGCGGTATGGGGACATCGCCGATGCATTCTCAGGTATTCGGGAAGAGGCAGAGGAAGATCTTGCTCATATTGCTGACGGCAAACTTGATTTCAGAGAGCGTCTCGACGGGCTCATGGAAGATCTAAGTCCATGGCACAAAGATGTCGGCGAACAGTTTGATGTCATTCAAAGTAAGTATGATGCAGTTTCTGCTGATGCTGCTGAACAAATTCAAAGAGAAAACACAATACTTTCAGCGTATGCTGATTTCCGTTCTGATTTGAAGAGAGGAAGCAACGTTGCATACGAGCTTAAGGATATTCAAGAGGAAATTTCTGATGCTGCTAAACAAGATTTCGCAGACAAAACAAAGGCAGTTGATGATTACACTGCAGCTCACCCAGCAGACAGCGAAGATTTCAATCGATCTGAACTTGGCGAACTAGAACTTGCACGAGATCGTGCTCAAGATGAAGCACGACAACAAGATCGCAATTATCAATTGGTTAAGAATGTTGCAGAAGCGCTTGAAACTCAATACAATGTGAGTGAAGCACTGATGATTCGTTTGCGTCAAACAACCGACGCTAAGGAAGCAGTTTACCAGCGAGGTGTTGCGTTCTTCAGTCGAAACTCAACAGTATTTGCCGCATTAGAAGCAACAATTACTTCGATGATGGGCTTGCATGAAAGCACGCAGGCACTTGAAGCAATGGCAGAAGGAAGCGACGACCTTATTGATCTTGTTGCAGAACAAGGCGACAAACTACAAAGGGAAGCACTTAAAGCTGGTTACGGCGCAATGATATCGCCAGAATCCGTTCACAAGTTAATGACTGCATTAGTTGAATACCAGACAGATAGTATCGGACTTATTGAACAGTACCGCGCGGAATCCGCCGAAGCAACAGAAAAGATTGGTGACATTGTTACAGAAGGCAAGGCAAAGGTTGCAGAAGCAATTCAACAATATCATCTGCCAGCAGCATAGTTTTCTTAATATTTCTCAACACTAGAATCTATTTCATCAGACCACGTGTAGATTCCACCAACTAAATTCATTGCATTGTATCCTTTATCAGCTAGAAAATCTTGTACTCTCCCTGATCGCCCACCAGTTCTGCAGTACAATACTACCGGTCTGTTTTTATCAATCTTATCCAGGTTCGCTTCAATTTCTCCCATAGGAATCAACACTGCATTCGGCAATTTGCAAATTTCCCACTCAAACTCTTCCCGAACATCAATAAGTTGGAAGTCTTTTTCTTCTTCCATCCACGTATGCAATTCTTTCGCAGTAATTTCAGAAACAGTTTCTTTTCCATCTCCGCATGCAACACAGTGCGGATTCTTTTCCAAGTTAAAAACGTTAAATTGCGCATTTCGCACATTGATGAACAACACTTTTCCTTTCAATGATTCTCCGCCTGCCAACAACACGAGCGCTTCGGTCGCTTGCATCACACCAACCAATCCGGGAACAGTACCTAGCACACCTTCTTCGCTGCACGTTGCGCTTCCACCAAGTTTCTGATGCAAACAACGGTAGCATCCAGTTTCTTTTGTAAAAACACTTACTTGCCCTTGATATTCAATCGCAGATCCGTACACAACAGGAATGTTCTTTCGCAGCGCAAACGCATTAATCACATCGCGAGCCCGCATCGTATCGGTACAATCCAAAACAAGCGTTACATCCAATTCTTGTCCTGTGAATTCAACAGCTTGCGTTTCAATCTTGACAGTTGAATTTAGTTTCTCTAGTCTTTCTTTCGCAACTTCAACTTTTTTTCTGCCAACATCTTTTTCCGTGTACAATATTTGCCGATGCAAATTACTCAGTTCAATGTCCTGATCATCAACCAGCACCAACTTGCCGACACCAGCCCCTGCTAAGTACTGTGCTGCTGCGCATCCAAGCCCGCCGAGTCCAATGATGGCAACGCTTGCTTCCCGTACCGCAACCTGACCTTCCTTGCCAAACTTCTCAAGATCAATATGCCGTGCGTATCGTTCGTGTTGATTCATGGTGTTATGCGAACACCTAGCCCTATAAAAAGATGTTGAACCATAGTTTTTTATACTCCCATGTCGTTGCAAAAACGTATGGCAAAGGCTTTCAAGTCAACAAAAGAGCTGAGCACTGCTTCTAGTTTAATTGAACAAGTGATTGGTCAAGATGAAGCAGTCAAGATCATCAAAAAAGCTGCTAAGCGAAGACGGCATGTCTTGCTTATTGGTGAACCAGGTACTGGGAAGTCGATGCTTGGTATGGCTCTTGCAGAACTGCTTCCGAAAGAAAAGCTCGTTGATGTTGTTTCGTTCGCAAATCCAAACGATGAAAACCAGCCACTCATCAGAACAATTCCTGCTGGACAAGGAAGAGAAATTGTTCAAAAATCAAAAGTAAGTTCACAAAGCATTTTCAAGCCACAAAACATTTTGATGGTTATTCTCATTATTATTGCAATGGTCGCTCCAGTGTGGGCATTCAACCATTACACAAAAATCGGTGGCCCTCTTTTGGGCGGTATCATGTCGATGGGATTCCTCATCGGAAGTTTGATTTTCCTTGCTGTTTTCTTACTCGTAAACAGCCTTAATCGAAGAATGGAAACAAAGGGACGCGTCCCTAAAGTTGTTGTTGACAACTTCAGCAAGAAACAGGCACCATTTTTTGACGCAACTGGTGCACACGCAGGTGCGTTGCTCGGCGACGTATTGCACGATCCATTTCAGTCTGGCGGATTAGGTACACCTGCGCATGAGCGTGTCGTAGCTGGTATGATTCACAAAGCACACATGGGTGTGCTCTTTATCGACGAAATAGCAACATTGCAGCCATTAACGCAGCAAGAACTCTTAACATCTTTACAAGAAGGCAAGTACGCAATCACCGGTCAATCTGAACGTTCTGCCGGCGCCATGGTTAGAACAGAACCGGTTCCATGTAACTACATTCTTGTTGCCGCAGGTAATCTGGAAACAATCAAACACATGCATCCTGCTCTCCGTTCCAGAATTCGCGGGTACGGATACGAAGTGCACATGAGCACCACCATGGAAGATAACGCAGATAACAGACTAAAGATTGCGCAGTTTGTCGCACAAGAAGTTACCAAAGACAAGAAGATTCCTCATTTTAACAAAGCTGCTGTCGACGAGATTATCCACGAAGCAAAACGCAGAGCAAATAGAAAAGGCCATCTCACATTGCGCTTGCGTGAGTTAGGCGGCATTGTTCGCGCTGCAGGCGACCTTGCTTTAGATGAAAAAGCAGCATTGGTAGATCGCAAGCATGTTTTAGATGCAAAGAACGTTGCACGTACATTAGAACAACAAATCGCCGACAAGATTATCGAGTACAAAAAAGAATACGAAGTGATTGTTACCGAAGGAAAGCGCCTCGGCCGTGTTAACGGATTAGCAGTCATGGGTGGCGAAGAAGCACAGTCAGGAATTATTCTTCCGATTGAAGCAGAAGTTACCGTCGGCGGCGAAGAACGCGAAATTGTTGCTACTGGTAAGCTAGGTGAAATTGCTAAGGAAGCAATCAAAAACGTCTCCGCAATTATCAAGCGATATTTCGGTGAAGACATCAACAAGAAGCACGATCTGTATGTGCAATTCCTTCAAACATACGAAGGAGTTGAAGGTGATTCTGCAAGTATCGCAGTTGCAACCGCGATTATTTCCGCGCTCAAGGAAGTCCCTGTCAAGCAAGACTTCGCAATGACTGGCTCCCTATCGGTAAGAGGAGAAGTCCTCCCTGTTGGCGGTATTACATCCAAAGTAGAAGCAGCTCGTGAAGCCGGTATCAAGAACGTCATCGTTCCCAAGAGCAACATCAAAGATATTGTCATGACTCCAGCGAAATTGAAGGGCATAAACATCATCTCAGTAGAGAAGATTTCTGAAGTACTCGAGCTCGCTCTTGACTGGACAGGCAAAGAAGCTGCTCTGAAGCGTATAGCAGCAGCGTAGTTACTCAAAAATAGTAAGAAATTAACTTATACTAAATTGGTTTTTAATTACCTATTCGTTAGGGGTATTAACGTTTACACGTATAAAACTAGGGGTGATCCTATTGGGTGACATTTTTGTAACAACCGGCGGTGCATTGATTGATCCACTCGTCGTCTTATGGAATAGCATAGTACTTGTTGTTCCAGGTGTGCTAAAAGCACTATTGATTCTTATTGTGGGATATATTGTTGGTTGGGCTTTCGGCCTATTGACACACAAGTTCATTGACAGCTTGAAAGTCGATAAGCAGCTCAAGAAAGCAGGATACGCCCATTCGATTGGTTTTTTGAGTGTTGCTTCACTTCTCGGAGGCATCGTGAAATGGTATATTGTTTCACTCTTCCTTGCAGAAGCAGCTGATGAATTAACAATTTCAACGCTTGCTCGACTACTACAAGACTTAGCAATGTGGGTTCCAAGCTTACTCGCAGCAATCATCATTATGCTTGGCGGCCTTGTACTTGCTGACTTTGCAGCTGATCGCTTGCTTCACGCAAAGCGTCGCGGTGTAAAGCTTGTAAGTTCACTTGTACGTTGGTTCATCATTGTGTTCGTTGGCTTAATCGCTCTCGAAAACATTGGTATCCGCGTCGACTTGGCAACAAATGCAGTACTGCTCCTTGTCGCTGGAATCGCAGCCGGATTAGCGATTGCAATCGGACTTGGTTTCGGTCACGCACTAAAACCAGAAGCAGCATCAATTGTCAAGAAAGCAAAGAAGCGCCTTTAGCGCTTTCTTTTTTTTATTTTATGTTCTTTGATTCTCGTATTGTAACGTCAAATTAGGCATCCAATTTCTTTCAGGAAAATTACTTTCACATTCAAAATACCAATCGTCTACAGTTCGTTGCAATGCACTATGACCGACCATGACTAATTGTCTGTTCTGCAAGTGTGTAGGAATGCCTAGCAGTTCTCCGTCTTTTGTTGTGACGACGACAGGGCTACTGCGACTTGGTTCTCGTGGCATGAAAAGATCGTAAAACGCCCCTGTTTGGTGCAAGTTGATTGCATCAACTTTTGCTTTGGCCCGTATGATATCAATAGAACTGCCTTGCTTGAACCCATTTCTAGTCATGTAATGCACATACACTTCTTCACCAACATCAGGGTCTCGTTCAACAAATGATGCTCCTGGTGCAGGTCCATCAGAATTTTTCCCAGTGACGAAGTAAAGGTCTGCAAAACGATCAACTCTTTCTCCACGTTTCTTTCGATTCCCGGGGAAATGTGTTGAGCCAAGTTCTCCATTAGCTGATTGTACAACCTGGCCTGAATATTCTTCAGAAATATTTCCTGTGTTTTGACCAATGTACACTCCTTTTCCTAGATGCACAACACCGGTCATATCAAACGCTCCGCGATTTTCAGAATACAGTACGCCAATATTCTCAACAACAGTGTCAAGATCTGTTGTGTCATAGTCAGGATCAATCGCACACATACCTGCACCTTGCCCTTGTTCTCTGCTGTCTTTGGCAGCTTTTTGCAAAGTGATGTATCCTGGTATAGTGCCGAAGTGAGTTACATCACGTGGTCCACCTTCAAAATCCCGTGCTGTCGGTGTTGTGGTTTCACGTGGCTCAGTAGTTGCTGGCTCTTCATCTCCATTACAGCCAACAATAACCGCGAGCCCTCCGGCAAGTCCGAACTCAAGAAACCGTCTTCTACTTATCATCATGCAACACCAAAAGAAAGGAGATCAAACTACTGTTAAAAACTTAACTCCATGCGCTAGCGATCGAAACCGCCAAGAATAACAGCGCAACACCCAATAATGTAATTCTCTGTATCATTGCAACCCCAACTAGTGTTCAGAACACCTAGACCCTTTATAAGGCTTTCGGTTTTTTGAACCATAAAGTATTTAAAAAGAGCTCCCCGATAAACGTGTATGAAATTAGTTCTCAAAAAGAGGCCAAAAAATCCTATCTTGATAGAGGGATTTCCAGGGTTTGGTATGGTAGGCGCCATAGCATCAGAATATTTGATCCAAAACCTCAATACAGAGCAAATCGGCTCTATCCAGGTTGAGGAAGCACCAGCAATGGTTGCTGTCCACGACGCAAAACTTATCGATCCATTCTCAATTCATTACGACAAGAAGAACAATCTTGTTATCGTGCATGCTGTTACGATGGCGCAAGGTGTTGAATGGAAACTCGGCGACGTAATCATGGACGTTGTCAAACAACTCGGTGTCAAAGAAATTGTTTCCCTCGAAGGCCTAGGCACAAATGCAGAGTCTTCAGAAGTGTTCTATTATTCAACATCTCCAGCAAGCAGGAAGCAATTAGACAAGCTAAAATACAAACCTCTCGATGAAGGAATCATCCTCGGCTTAACCGCTTCATTACTAATCAAACATCAATCAACACCAGTTACATGCATTTTTGCAGAAACACATTCACAGATGCCAGACTCCCGTGCAGCAGCAAAGCTCGTCGAGGCTGTCGATTCGTACCTCGGATTAAAAGTAGATACAAAACCGCTTCTCGTCATGGCTGACGTCTTCGAAAAGAAGCTCAAAACCATCATGCAACAGACCCAAATCGCTTCAGATCAGCGTGATAGGAAACAGATGGACTACGTGGGTTAGCGGGCAACCTGCGCAACGTTATCTATAATTTCTAGCTGCGTTCTCTCATCAAGATAATTCAGCAAGTTTCCAACTGCTGCGAGAGGATCATCTAGTGCTTCAGCAGGCACAGTTAAGATAGGGTATCCTTCAGAGTCAAATGTTTTTGAATAATCGCTCCCTATAGAAACGTCGAATCCGGTAAGATCTTCAATTTGCCGTCGTTGGGATTCATTATGTTGAGGCATTGGAAAGTCCGCTAAATAAACATCCTCACCAGATACGCCACGTAAAACTCGTCTTCCGCCGAGAAATGCTGCCAATCCAGCCGCGCCTAGTCCAGCGGCCAATATGTAATCCATCGGCGTTCCCGGTTTCAGGTAATCTTCTGGATTAGTTGAAATGTAATCTCTTGGATCCATCGAAAACTGAATACCTCCCTCTCTAGTAACTTGCCTGGCAGAACTTATAGGTTCACCACGCCAATTACCAAGGTCATACTTTGCAGTTACCCGTTCTCCGTTTAGCTCGTATGGTCCTCTTTGGTCTACATTAGTTTCATCTAATACATTTCTAAACTCATCATCCAATCTTGGGGGTGTAAAATCAGCAATTTGCCATTCTCCATCTTTTTGTATTTCGAGCCATGCATGGCCTCCGCCGTTTACCGTTCCAACTGCATAACGTACATTTGTGACACCTAGCTCTTCAAGAATAAGAGCAGCATAGGTATTGCCAACAGAACAATAAGCCAATCTTTCTGCATCCATCGCTTCTGCCAAGCCATCATACTCTGTACTCATTTCTGGCGGTATTGAACCGTATTCAAAAGTTCCCATGTGAGCTGCAACAGCTTGTATAATATCGTGCTGAGGCTGACCTCGCAAATGTTCAAGTTCTTTAGGAAGTTCAAACTCCACAGAACTCTGTAATCGTTCTTCTGGCGCTTTGTCCGTCCACAGCCACAAGTCCTTTCCATGAACAAAGTTAGACGTATCCATGCGAACATAGCCAGGTATACCAACTGGTTGGCTAGCCACTAGACCTGCAAGTCCTTGGGTTGGCATATATCCGCCTCCACTAGAAATTCCGCCATATGATGGTGCAAAGCCAGTGTCAATTGTTTCAATCACCGCGCTATCGTCAAGAGGAAATTGCATTGATCCTGCACGGATTTCATTTGTTGATTCATCCACACTTGAGGTTACAGCGTTGTTAGCACCGGCTACAACGCCTCCCATCAAAACTGCTGCCAAACCAGCACCTACTGCCCATCTTGGAATTCGTGATCTTTTCTTTTCTTCCACATACGCAGGAGCTTTTTGTCCAGTGAGTCGTTCATAGAGAACTCTATCGTTTTTTGAAAGGTCTGCAGATGAATGTGCAATCTGATCTAAACTGAGCAATCCCTGGTTGCTTTGAAATTGTATTTGTTCTTTAATTATTTGTGCAATTTCTTCATTGTCTCCAAAGGAATCTTGCACAGATCGTAAAAGTGTCTGGTATGATCGAGGTGGAAGAGCTTTTGCTTCATCAGAATCTATGTATGCCTTAACAACATCAGGCACAACACTTTGCCATTCTTCAAATTGTTCTTTTCCCTTACCATCAACAATTACTCTGGATTTGGTGAGTGTAGTTGGCAGATCATGTTCGTGCAATGCAATATCAACACCGCTAATGAATGGGAGTGTGGCTACAAATCGTCCTTGTTCGTATACCTTAATAGCTCCGCTAGATTGCGCATTGTATGCAATATCTCCTCGGAAATCTCCTTGTTCAAAAGTAAAATTATCAGTGCTCAAGTCCTCACCATTTAACTGCACGTTCAAGTCAGAGCCAGAATACAGTTCTCGCAATCTGTCTGTTTCACCTTCAATTTGTTCTCGGTGGATGACCATTTGAGTTCCGTCAACGAATTCTTTAGATGTTCCGACAGAAATGTTTCTATCAGCATCAACATGGATAGTTCGGTTTCCCGAGGCAATATCAATTTCAGCATAGTTGTCTGTAGGGGGCATGAGTACCATGACTGCATTCAGTCCCTGCTGTGCAGCATCATCAAAAAGAAGATCATCAAGACTCTTAGAGTGCGTAACTGTAAGGCTATCATCTTCCGTGACAATGTCCACACTAGCTCCAGGTTCATAGGCCTCACTAACAACATTGTGAACGTAATCAGTAGGATCAGTGTATCGACTACTTAACTTTCGAACAAGATCTGGAAATGAGATATCAAAAGCGTCTCGTTTCATGCTGCAGCCTCCAATATTTCTCGTGCAGTGTCAAGGTCTTCAAGTTCTCTCGCTGCGTAACTAGCCACAACTGCCCAAGGAGCAAATTCAACAGTTGGATTGAGTGCAATCTGATCAGGCTTAACGACAAAATGTGGGTCTGTTTCACGTAATTGATCCGCGTAAAAAACTTCTATGCCATCTATGCCATATTGAGCCAGAATTGAAGAAACTTCTCCAACAGTTTCCCACTGAGCATCTGTGAGATTTCCTGCATATTCTGAATAATTGGTTGGTATTACATCAGCTACTGCCGAAACTGCAGAACCAATGTGCGAAGGTACGCCATAAACGCCTCCGTCTTCGCTATGATGATCAACAATTCCCTCAACAAAGGAATCTTTTGCATTCTGAATTCGTGTTCTTGCATATCCTTCAATTGCACCTTCAGCTGCCGTTACAAGGCCTACTCCTACAACTCCTCCAAATTCTGCTGCGCCAGCAGCAGCAAGAGGCTCACTACCGGAGGCAGCTCCTGCAATCATGGTCACAGGGCCTGCTGCAAGAGCACCCAATGCGGTAATAGGTATTGCATATTCTTGTACCTTGTAATCATCCCAGTCATCGTCCTTGAATTTTCCTACAATTGAGGAAACTCCTCGACTGTATAGTTTTGCAATCCCAGCCATTGCTCGTGGAAATAGAGATTTTTCAAAATTTGATTCAAATGCATTTCTTTCATCTCTTTGACTTCGTAAAAAATCTGCAAAGTGATCGGCAATCCATTGCTCGTTTGGCGTTCCATCTGGATTAAGCAATGTACTGTTAATAAATCGATTATAATCTGACAGCCGTGTCGACAAGTTTAATCGACTCAAATCTGTTTCTCCGCCGTGGCCAAGTTTCTTGGCTTCTTCTAGTGTGTATGCAATAACGTATTGCAATACTGGATCGTCAATGATAGTGTCTCGAGACCAAACAGGGTCAAGTTCGTCAGAGTTCACAACACCTTCCAATCCAGGAACATCTATTGATGCAAGTCGAATTTCGTGGTTCAGGATATGTAATTTACCTGTTTCTGAACGACGTATGTGTCCTTGTATGCGATCAGTATCAATGATTCGTGCACCATTCTCTTCGGTAAGAAGAGGTTGATTGATCTTTGAAGTTCCGTTCTCTGTGTGTAAATAAATCGGTGTAGTAGAGTTGTATGTGCAATCTTCCTTAATTATGTCAACAAATCTATCAAAATTGATATCTGTGTCTTCAGGAAATTGAATTTCTACTGACGTTCCATATTCTGTTCTGTTCGTCGGCTCAATATCATCGCGCTGCAAGTTGTTGTCAACAACAACTAAGCCTCCGCCGCCTTCAATTGCTTTAGTGTCGACGGTGACAGTTTCATGTCCAGCACCAAACGCGCTAACAGCGCCCATTCCGAATTTACCTGCAGCATGTTCTAAGTATTCATTCAGTGATTTGAAAAGATTAAAGTAAACACCGTCCAATGTTTCGGCAGTCATTCCTGTTCCAGTGTCTTCGACACGGAAGATTCGTGCTTCTTTGTCGACGGTGATATCAATTTGTGCATTTGGAATTGTTGCTGTTGCTGCAGCTGCATTCTGATACAATTCTCTAGCAAGATGTTCAGGAAATTCGAACTGTCCTGTCAGAACAGACGAAATAAATTCGCGAAGTTGTGCAGGATTCTGTTCAGCCTGCTGGTATTGAGTTGAAATGGATTGCATGCGAGTTTGCTGTTCTTCTCGACGGGCCATAGTTTCTTCAACTAATTGTTCTAGCTCGGTTAAATCAACAGCACTCTCTACAGCACTTCGTTCCTTGTACAATGTTCCCATTGCATGGGCGACTTCTTCCGGCGCAAAGTACGCTGCTTTCCAATATTTATCGTTAGGATTAAAAACTTCGGGTGCATGCACGATGAGTCGCTCATCTGGTGAAAATCTGTTTCGCGCAGAATTAGCTGCCTCTAAGTCGGAAAGAACGCTAAGCTCAGGGTGGTAAACAAGGGTGTGTATTGGTTTACCTCGTAGCTGAACACCTGCCCGTCCTGCTAATCTACCGAGTGCATTAAGCATTTGTATCCTCCTTGAGAAGTTCGTTAGATGCATACTCTATAAAATGACTTACATTGCGATACCGTCCTTGCTCTACTCTGCTAAGTATTGCAGCAGCAGTATCTTCGTCGACGGTAATGGATAGTTTGCGTTTCATCCTACCCAGCACTACCCAGTACCACTATTTAAACTTTTCTATTTGTTGTCACTGTATAGTGGTATATAGTATGTAGCGTATCTATGTGTACAGTATTCACTCTCACTTTCTCACTCTCTTGGCTGGTGCCTAACGCCTTTACTTATAAAGCAGTGAGTGTGCGCAGCATACTTGCCCAAAAACACTGTTTCACTACTGCTACAATATCGATATTCCATCGACACTTTCCTTTCCTCCACAACATGAAATAACTATCCAAAAGTATAATAAAACTATTAAGCAATAACCGCTATTTTTATTCCATACAGCATCACAATAATTAAGAATAAATTAAAACATTTATTATCTACAACAGAATACAAACACTTATATAGTCATAAGATTAGTAACTGGTAAGTAACTACATATTAGGGGTGGAAAATGACTGATTTCAAGCAAAAAACCATTCAAAGCTTCCAACAGGCACGTTCAGATCATGAACAGCTGAAGGACAGCACAGACCAGTGGGTAAATTACCTTGAAGAGCAAAACCAGCATCTTCAATACCGTATTGCACAGCTAGAAGCCAAAATTTCGGGCTTTGAGCTTGTGATGTCCTCAGTTTTGGATTCCAAGCCAAAGAAAAAAAGAAATTAGGCACCATATGGTGAGATACGAAAAAGTGAGCTTTCTTCATTTTTTTATCAATTTCAGAAACATTTATATCACTGCAATTTCAAAGTAATGTTTATGTTGTTACAAACCGCTTCTGACGTTAGCGCAACCGCAGCTTTTGGAGGCATTGCAATCATGATTATTTTATTTTGGTTAGTAATGATTGGAATTAGTATTGCTGCAACAATCTTTTGGGTTTGGATGCTTATCGACGCAATTCAAAGAAAGTTTCCAAACGAAAACGACAAAGTATTGTGGATACTTGTCATACTTCTCGCCGGTGGAATCGGCGCAATAATCTATTACTTCGTTGTAAAGCATCAGAAGTAACAAGAATTATATAGCAAAACAGTTGCACTTTTTTTTGATAACGGTGTTAATACGATTGCAACAACAGGCATCGCCTACAGTTCTGCGAGACGAACTGCGGGAGGGCGCTATGCAATTATACATCGATGAATCTACTGGTGGTCAAGGAACAGGGCCGCAAGTAATGGTTAACGCAGGAATTCTCTCGACGCAGTTAGACGCTGCATTAGTTAACCCTACTGCCCTACATAAAGAAATCATCCCTCCAGAATCACGTGAGGATCCCCTTGCATACATCGCAAGAATCACTCGGGAAAAGATGTATTTCGCTACTACAGAAATGCCGCGACATCAAGCATACGTCGACAGAGTTGAAGGGCCATGGGTGGCAAACACCGCTGCAATCATTGACGGTGTCGTAGAACGTTTTCCTGGTACAGATATTGATGTTGTTGTTGATGGCTGCGACGTACCAGTAAGCAAAGGGCGTTACACCGGAACACGACAAGAACGTCTGGAAGGAATCCTGCCTGAAACATCACGACTACAATTTCTCTGGGTAGAGTCCGGCGACAAATATGTTCTTGGTTTGAATGCAGCACACCATATGGTCGGCGCGCTACGCCTTTCTGAACGAAACGGGAAAACTCTTGTAGATGCAATTCGCGATCAACGACTGGATCCTGAACCGTTCGCAACAAAACTCAACATACATTACAGCTAGCATGGTCAACGGAAACATTCTGAGCATTGGAATTGACGAATCCGGCAATGCGAATTTAGGCAAGCCTTTTGTCGTCGTTGCTGCGTACGATGAAGGTATTGAAAGTCTCTTCCCATCAGATCAAATTCGAGGAAAAGGCAGACCAATTGATCAAGTTCGTGCACAGCCATCTAGAAAACTGCGCCGTCGGAAAATATGGCAGCCAGAATACAAGTGGACAACAAATTCTCCTAATCCTGAAGAAAGAAGAGAACTCCGTTTTGGTGAAACTCTGCTTGCTGATGATTCTCGCATGTTTGATTATGATTTCAAGTTCGTTGGAGTTTCCGACGTAAACGAGAATTATGAACAACTTTGGCGTGACGCAGCATACGAACTAATTCGGGAAATTGTTGAAACAACAGATCACAATAGCATTTATGTGAAAGTTGACGGGTCTCATCTGCATATCGACAAAAATGTCGACAATGGCGCAAGCAGATTCGTAGGTTTACGTAGACGCTTGGAAAGTATTGATGCAGACATCAGCATAGCATTCAAGGAATATGCAGATACCCACTATCCGCTTGTTAACGCAGCAGATTTTATTGCATTCCAGCTCTATCAAGCAATGCAGAAACGCCAGGGCTGGCAAGACCTCACAATCCCAGAAAGAGTTTGGCTTCCATACCAAAGACTTATGAATGAGTAGAATTCTGAAAGAGGAAAGGAGGTTATCACAATGCAAGACTTTCAACAACAAGGAATACCACAGGCACCGCCACCACCAACAGCAACTCCACCGCCGCAACCACCAATGGATCCGGAAGGCGAGGACGAAGATGACGATGACGACGAGGATGATTCCGTCGAGGACATCTTGGAAGACATGGCAGATAGTTTGGAAGAAATTTCCGACAGCCTAAAACAAATCGTTCAAATTCTTCAACAACGATGAAACTTTTTCTTTTTTTCCTCTTTATCATCATGATTACTTCAGCAACAGCACTTTCCGAGGAAGAGTTCCACGCAAAAGTTCTTGAACAAAAAGAAGATTCTGTTGGTAAAACATTACGCGCTCCAGTTTCGTTCATGTTCGGCAATGAGAGAACAAACATAGTCATCGAAACAATTAGCGACGAATGGAAAGCAAATGTCATTACAGAAAACGGCAAGATTATCGACGTCGGCTTTGATCACGTTGACGACGCTACTATTTTAGTTACATCAAATCCTGAAACCGTCGACGCAATTGACGAAGCAGAAGATCCGTTACCAGTTTTCTTAGACGCCCTAAATAGCAATGAAATTTCTGTAGAAGCATTTACAACATCAAATAAAATAAAATTAGCAGTTGCCAAATCAGCAACTGCAGTTATGTCTTGGTTTGTTTAAACGCGTTTCAAACAATCGCAAGCACGGTAACCAGCATTGAATGCTTTGCTCTTTGTTGCAAATACAACCTTGCTCTTTGGCTTGATGTTCTTTCCAAATGGGCAGTTTGTTGTATGTACACTCTTGCCAGTCTTGCTCGCAACGTAACTCTTTCGAGTCCGCTTAACAGGATGACTTGTAGTCAACTTGTGAGCTTTCATAGCATTGTACAAAGCTGTTTCTTGAGCACGAAGCTCGCCCAACATTTCCATGATGCGTTCTTGGCTCTGTGATAGCTGAGTCATAGTATCTTGCATCATGATGATGTCGCTCTTCACCATCTTAAACGAATGTAGTACGTTTGATTCTAGTTGATTCATAGGTAATCACCAATAAGAGCTATTAAATACCCATTTATAAAGCTTTCGATGTGTTGCCCCTCAAAAGTAGGGACAAACACTATATTTATATGCAACCGCCCCACCCTCCACACTATGCCTAGGGAAACACACAGTCAACAAAGGAGACGTCGCAGAGAAGAACGTGAGCAAGCAGCTCAGAGAAGCACGTTGTTCACTCCGCGCAGAGCACTTGGAGGCTTGGCAGCTCTTATTGGTGCGGCTGCAATAGCAATCGCAGTTACTAGTTCGCCGCGATCCGATGAACCACACATTGTGACCCTGCCAACACAGGCTGCTACTCAAGCAGCAACATCTGTTCCTTACGTGTCTCCATCTCCAACGGCCACTCCTGAACTAGCAAGAGAACTACCTACAATCGAATATGGTGCTTCTATTGCAGACAACCAGATTGACGAAATACGTGTTGATTTGGAATCAAGCCTTGCAGATATCTTGGATGAAGGGATTCAAGAGCTTGGGTTACCTCTTTCTACTCAGGTATCAACCGTATATGTTACAGAGGCTCGGACGCTTATTGCACCTCTATCAGGTGCACCTGATTTAGACTTAGCACTTACTGTTGCTGAGGAGATGGGAAGCTTCTATACTTTTCTTTCGGACGAGAACTTTCGCAAACCTGATTTGCTGGTGAGTTTTCCCGAATCATCAGAAGAGTTTGATAGCATTAGCAGCATTTATACTCGTCTGGATGAGGTGGTTGTTGACGATACTTTTGAGGTAGCAATTATAGAAACTGCGGTAGTTCAATATGTGGTGGAAGGAGAGTTTTCTTCTTCTCAAGGCAATACGCCATTTGAAATGCGGCGAACTGCCCAGTATTCTGCTGGTGCATCAGGTCGGATTTACGAAGGGGCCCTTGATTCAGACGGTTGGGATGTGTCTGTTGACGTCAATCCAATTCAGTGGTCAACTGGTGTTGGTTCTGAGCCAGCCTACAGTGCACTTTCTTCAGAATTACTGTATCGCTTGGTCGCTCCAGTTACAGCACAGAATATCGAAGTTCATCTAAACACAGTGTCCGCCGATCTCAGCGAATTCTCAACAATAACTTTAGATTGGATCCAACGAGAAGTCTATTTCGTTGAAGCAGTGAACCAGTTGTTCCTAGAGCATCAAACAAACTCAGGATTAATCCCATGGGAACCAGATTATACTGGCGATCGAGCTCGGTTTGACAATGATGATTTCAAACACGTAAAAGATCGCATCAAAGAGTTGACAGTTCCGGTAGCAGTGCAGCTCTACCTTGAAGATCCTACCCAAATATTTGATGAATTAAAAAATCTAGGAAACGATCAGTTTACGTAAATCAATGACAACTGAACTTTCACGCGAACAAATTTTTGAAATCTCATTTGATGCAGTTCACGCACTCCAGGCAGAATCTGGCAGTGACGCGTATGTCTGCCATGAGTTTGCACGGGGCATTGCAGAACAGCTGCAACAAGAAGGACTTACTGCACACGTTGTTGACGGCATTGTAAAGTATGATTTTCGCGAATTGTCAGATGAAATCACTGCATTCGTTGAGCAGATCTATCCTGAATTGCTGTCTGATTGGCAAAAGAGCACAAAATTTATTGGCCATCCAGCTCTTTCTAGGGTTTACAATCCATATATGCCCCATTCAGTTGTTACTCTTGAAAACTATGTTGTAAATCACCATGCAATGGACATTGGCGGTGATGAGGAGATGACTGATTTTGTCGTTGTTTCAACACCAGCAGAATTCAGCAGGTATGCTGATTTCCAAAAAAGCGGTACACGCATTGAAATTGATGGCGATCACTACCTTCTTGTTGATGAGTCTGTTTACTATCAGCTTCAAAGACAAAGCACAATTGAAGAAGAAGTAATTTCAGGTCCAGAGGCAAAAAAGCTTCTTGAACAGCAAAAACAAAGGGAAGCACAGCGAGACCAAGAAAGGAGAGAATCTCAGGGACTGCCTCGCGTCAAAAAAGCCATTTCTAACGCACTCGGCCGTCTCAAGGACTAACTTTATATAGCCAGCTCAGTTCCGAACCCCAAGGAGGAATTATCATGCCAGTAGAAAACGGAAATCTAATCAAGATCGAATATGAAGGCAAGCTAGAAGACGGTACAGTATTTGACTCTAGCGCAGGCCGCGAACCTTTACAATTCCAAGTTGGCGCTCACCAAGTCATTCCAGGATTCGAAGAATCTGTATTAGGAATGAATGAAGGAGAGGAAAAAGACGTCACGATCGAGAAGGACAAAGCTTACGGCGATCCAAACCCGCAACTTGTCCAGAAAGTGCCAAAGGAGCAGCTTCCTGCAGAACAGGAACCTCAGGTTGGCATGATGATCGGCGTTCAGCTACCAACAGGCCAGCAACTGCCAGCCAAGATCGCAGAAGTAACAGACTCAGAAGTCACCCTTGACTTAAACCATCCGCTAGCCGGTAAAACGCTACATTTCCACATCAAAGTCGTGGAAATCGCCGAAGGCCAGCCAATGGAAGAAGAATCAGCTGATTCTGAGTAAAAATTGGCTTCTTTTTTTCTCAATTCTTTCACTTCCACACAGTTTTCTGTACCTATTAATGACATCAAATCTCCAAAAAGACGTACCTTTATAATAGAACAACTGTCACCACCCAGACCATACAAATCCAGAAAAAAAATTTCTCTCGACGGTAACTTTGGTTTAATATCCAAAACACCGGTTTCGCTTTAAGAGCATTTCTCTTCCAAGCACTCTATTTTCTACTAGCAGAATGTATTTAAAGTTGTCACCATTTCAGCCTCGTAATGAAGAGTCATTCCTCTGGAATAACTACACTTCATTGCTACAGAAAAATAGCAAAGGTTGATAGACATTACGCGTAAACGAACACAACCAACACATAACGTACGTGCAAGCGCACGCTCCTTCTCAATTAGTACTAGAATTAAACAAAACCTACTCAAAACCTTTGGGGGTATAAACAGATGAGAAAAAGCAATAGTGATGAAAAAGGAATTGTCACTAAGTTTGCGACACTTTTTGTCATGACCATTTTGACATTGAGTTTGCAAGGCTTAGTGCTCACTGGTGCACTAACAGCTACTTTAGCTACTGTGCCTAGTGTAGCCGCTGCTAATGGCGTCGGCGAAGTTCGTTCCGTTGCTCTTGGAGATATTCCAGACAACATGCACGAACTAGATAGACAGGCCCTAGATGATGGGGAAAAACCAGTTATTACCGAATTGGTAGAAAAAGACTGGCACTTCCGCATTCATAATGACGGGATTCTGGGAGAAGAGTGTATTGATGAAATTATCATTACGTTCCCAGATGATTGGACAGGACACATTAACCCTGACGATGTTACCGTTATGAATATGGGCGCTGTGAACATTACCAATCAACGAGATGATGGTACAAACTCCGGTTTAGTTGAGGACAACCAATCGATTAGAATTGTTCCTAACTTTAACGAAGACGGTGTAATAATCTGTCCTTCGGCTACAGTTGACATCATCTATGACCAGCCTGACGGCGACCAAGATGACTTGGAAGCTCCTGAAGGCCCACAAGATCAAGACATTACCATTATGACTTCTGATCAGGCTTCTAACGAACCTTCCAACAACCACGTACGTGAAGTTATGGAATTGGTTCCTGTTAAAGTAAGCGAAGCTGAAACTGTAGTTATTCGATACCTCGACTTCATTAGCGTTGGCGCAGGAGTTGGCGGTGTTGATGTAGCTGTTGAAGCAGAAGCTAAGGGTGCTTGGGCTCGCTTGACTGAATTGTACTTGTCAGCAAACCAGGCTACAACAGTTGACGTCTACTTAGATGACGGAGACGGTACCCTTGATGGCGATGATTTCAAGATCGCAGACACTGCTGCAGTTGGAACAACACCAACAATTGTTACTCTATCCTATGATGGATCAGAGGACATTATTGGAAACGTTGTTGATGGTTTTGTGAAAGACTCTGCACAAGGTGGAAGCAATGTAGATTACTGGATTGTTGACACTGGTGGAGCTGCCGCATGGTCAATTCTTGGTCACGCAGATGAAGACGCTGATCAAACAATCGACCCAACGTACTCCGGTACTGGCGTAAGCAACCCTCCAAAGGAAGGTACCGTGATTAACGTAGAAAACCCTCCAATGCACAGACACATTGTTGCTCAATTGGTATACAACGAAACGTCAATTAACAGATACCTTGACATTCAAGAAGACGGTATACCTATTTACTACACAACTGGTCTTTCCGACTTTATTTTCGGAAGCCCACGTGATACTGACTCAGATGGTCAGGTAGAAATTGAACTTCTTCCTGGTACTGAAGCTGGTAACACAGATGTTGTTGTATGTTTCCCTGACCCAGAGTGTACAAATGAACACGTACACATCAGCCCTGGTGTAGCAAACTACTTTGAAGTAGACGCTCCTATGATGGTTGAAGCTGGTGACCTAGCGGAAATCGTAGTAACAATCTATGATCAGTACGGAAACGTTATCTCAAACGAGTTTGACAGACCTGATGTATCTTGGGAAATCCTAAATGCACCTGGTCCTGATGCAGACTTGGACGATGACGAGTTGCCTGCCTTTAACGGTGACGGCGACGGTTTCGAAACTGAACAAGCAGACCTTGGTATTGGCGACGCTGATCTTCAAACTTCCGGTACAATTGGTAACCACGAAGTTGAAGTGTGTGTTGTTGGTAACAATGCAGATCTAGGATGTCAACTTGTTGAAATCCTTGGTAAGCTTGGTCAAGGAAACCAGATTGACTGTATCATTCCAGACGATCTTCAACGACATGATGGTCGACAGCTACCAGTTAACACACTGCAAGCTGACCAATGTATGGACGTAGTTGTGATTGTTCGAGATGCACAAGGTAACCCACTCGAAGAATGGGAATCAATCGTACAGATTGACTTGGAAGATCTTGTTCAGAACCCACACGGTGAAACATTCACCATTGTCTCTACAGACCTTCGTGAAGAAATGATTTCCGAAGACGGAACAAGTGTAAAGGGTAAGCTAAACAACAATGAAATCGCTGAAGCTATTGTAACCATTTGTGGTTGTGGTGGTCTTGGTGACTTCGATCTTGTTTGTCGAACCGACACACTTGACGACGATGTTGAAGATATCGACGTTATTAACTCAGCACCAACATGTATTGATGTTGGCGTAGAATCCGACATGTGTGGAGACCACGCTACAATCGATACAAGTATCGTAGATACTTGTTGGAACCGCGTGCAGGATCAAGAATGTACAGAAGGTGGCCACGCTGCTTCCTGTATTGCACTTGATGCATCCTGTGGTGAGCTATCCTCAGACAAGACTTGTGTTGATTTGAGAAACACAGGTGAAGCTCCTGACATTTGGCTCGACACAAGTGCATGTGGTTGTGGTGACATTGAAATCACAGCTGTAGACGAACCTGACTGCTGTCCTTCAGTATACTCCGGAACACTTCCAATGTGTGACTTTGATGGAGACACAGTACCTGATCAGGTATTGTTCAACAAAGTCGGTCCAGTAGACCACATTGATATGGAAGTTGCACCAGATGCTGAAAACCAGGATGACTTCTGGGTATCAGAGTTAACTCATGTTAGCTTGATTGCTCGGGATGCATGTGGTCAGGAAGCAATCTGTGACGAGTTCCCAGTTGATGTTGAATTGACAGGCGAAGATTGTGTTGATACAACTATCCAAGTTGACAGCCCAGTTATCAGCGGTCAAGAAGAAATCAACGTTGAACTATTGAAGAACGAAGACGATTCAGATCACGCAAGTGGTCAAGTAATGCGATCTGTCGAAGACGGTAAGTATGTATACCGCATCTGGCTTGAAGATGTTGCGTACTCACACACTGAGTTCCAACTTGTCTTCAGTGAAGATGACGACGATCCGTCCTGGCTTGTAGGATGGGACCCTGTTGTTTCAACAACACTTCCAACATACAAGGAATACAACGCAGGATGGGGCGCAGGTACTACTGTACTACCTCCAGGTCTTGAAGTTGATGGAAACATCGGCGACAAGCACTTTGAAGTTCGTGTACCACTCGATATCCATGAACCATGGTGGGGATTGAATGTTGGTGTCGTTAAGGCTAACGTCGGCGGCAGTAGCAAGTTCTCCACATACCCAGGACCAGATTGGAAATGGTCTGGCGGTCAAGGAACATGGGCAGGCGGAACTTGTGAACTACCAGAATCTGCTGTTCACAAGATCGTTATCGAGAACTGTAACGACCCAGTCAAAGACTGGACAGACAAACCGCAAGAAGCTGACATCGTAGTAGACAAGATCGCTTTCGAATATAACGGTCCAACAAACAATGTAACCGTATGTATTTGGGAAGAAAATGAGTTAGAAGCCGGCTTCCAAAGTGGCGGTGATAACGCAGATCTTGCCTGGGAATGTATCGACTTGAGTGATATACCAAATATTCCAAGTAACGATGGAACTCCAGGACCAAACAACAACGGTGCATGGGATGAAATCCACTCAGTCTCACAGACTGAAGATGGTGTATATCTCATCGAACTCCAAACCAGAATTTCCGAATGGAACCAAGGTAACGAGTTTGACAACCAACGTTTGGGCGGTGCAGTTATTGAACCACAAGACACTCGAGACTTTTACTTTGTAATTACAGGTCAAGAGCAAGCTTGTGGCGAATTCGACGCTGACTACCTATACTTCCAGGATTACAACAGTCCGGACATTGTAAGCTTCTCAAGCGGACACGTTCGTGACACACTTGAAAACTCGGAAGAATGGACTCAAAGAAACGACGACTACACAGACCCTGATCCATATCCAGTACACGGCGTTACGCCTGACTACGGATTTGGAGATCGTGTACTTCACGACCTAGTACTAGGCGCAGGCGCTTGGTTCAAGTTCCGTGACCTTGTTGCAGAAACTGTCAACATCTTTGTGGATACCATCTACTCAATCAACTTGATTGACAATGGTCTCCCTGTAGCTGCTGGCAACCAAGCACAGGTTACGTTCCTTGCACAGCCAGCAACACAAGTTGTTGCTCGACAGCACGGCGACCTAACTGGCGACGGTTCAATCTGTGATGACGAAGGTTTCGACCCTGAGCTCGTTTACGACTTCAAGGAAGGTCCAGGAAGATTCGCAATCGATGAAGACGAAGGTGCTGAACTAACTTGTCGACCAGCAATGGCATGTAGTGACGAAGGTTACGACATCAACTTGCAGGTTACAGATGGTTTCCAGAACCAAGTTGAACTCGAAGGCGTTGAAGTACAGCTCCACAGCTGTCTAATGTTCCCTCGATTCCTCTACTTGGGCGACACACTCGTTCCAGAAGAGATCGTTGAGAACCATGTAGAAGATGGTGTACTCACCATTGACTTGTGGGCTTACTTAGACCTAGACGACTACGAAGAAACGCACTCAGACCCATGGGACGTTTGTTACGACGAAAGCCGTTTCAGACTTGCTGTGGGTGAAGCACTGACAGACTACGTGACCGAAGATCACATGTTTGTTCCAGCATTCCTTGAGAGCACTGAGTTTACCTCATTCATCCACTCTGTCTTTGAAGACAAGCAGGTTGAATTTGTGCCTCAGCCAGGCTTCCCTATTACAGTGGACGCAGCTGGTCACAATGTTGTAACAACTGACGCAAACGGTCAGGCAGTTATCCGCGTAGAGAGCGACGACAGTTCATACGGCGCAATCAAGAGCTTGGATACATCATTCCGTATCTTTACGGTACCACACGCTCTTGATGCTGACTACTTCGACATTGCCTTCTCCCCAGGAGAACCGGCAAAGTGGGATGCAATTGCTATCCCTGAAGTAGGTGTACCTGCTGACGGAGAACAAGAAGCTAAGATCTTGATCCGAAAGACAGATGCATGTGGCAACCCAGTTGCACTACAAAATGTGGAAGACGAGAAGGTTATCGTAACCGCTCACTCCGATTCAGGACGAGCAGTTATTAGCCGAGACTTTAGCCACGAGAACAACTACGACAACACTGTAGAAGGATACCTTTCACAGTGGTCATGTCATGTCTTGTTCCCATGGTTCGAAGACTGCCACCTAGAAGTGCTAAACGACGTTATTGAAGATGTCCACGTAACTGTTGAAGACCACCCAGATGTTTGTGAAAGCTCTGGCGATGGTTTCTGTTCAGGACCACAAGGACTAGGATGTGAAACATTCCTAGAAGAAGAACTGTGTCCTGTAGCAGAAGGTTGTGAGTGGATCTCAGAGGCAGTGTGTCAAGAAATGGATTCAGCATACGTTGAATTTGTTGGTGCACCAACTCACCTAGAGATCGTTGAAATCAAACACTCAGACTTGCTTCCAGCAGACGGTTGGCGAGGAGAAACATCATCACAGCTCCAACTCCCTGCGAACGCTTGTTCGCACGACGAGATTAGAGAATGTGAACTCTATGACAACCCAGACATCTGTTACGAAACATGTGTACAATACGGTAACTCCGGTGCATGGTTTGACGTTGAAATCCAAGATAAGTTTGACAACGTTGTCACAACTTACCTAGGCGACGGCTTCCAAGGAGATCCTGGTGATGAGGAAGGTATTCCTGACTACATCGCTGAAAAGATCTGTGTGCACTTGGACGATAGCAACGCATTCATCCAGGATGCAACATTCGGATGGATCCACTTGTTGAACAACCCACCATACATCAACGATAAGGGTACCATTTACTGTGGTGACCTTGCGTTCGGTAACGGTGCATTCAAGGTTGTGTACAACATGTTGGATAACGGCAACCAGCCAACTATTCCAGCAGGATCCAGCGAAAAGGTTATCGTAACTGTATTCGATGCATGTGACGACGAAGAGTGGGTACAAAACGGTTGGGACTCCGGCCGATTTGACGACTACTGTAACGCGCAAGAATACAACGAGAACAACTTGCCTGACTCGGAAACAGCTTCACGGCTAGACCCTTCAGCTGGTGAACTGAACTTTGTTTCAGTTGCTGACGGTTGGGACATCGGTGCAGACAAGCTTGTTGTAGCAGCAGATGGTGAAGACCACGCAGTCATTACCATCCAAGCGCAGAACAGCTTCGTTGACAACGACGGTAACATCGGACACCAGAACATCCGAACAAGCCTTGATGCAACTGTGCAGTCTAGCTTGATTGGTTCAAAGCTAACATCTGAAGCAATTACGCCAGGATGTTATGTCGAAGGAAACTACGACCCATTGAACCCTACAAGCCTGAACGTACGTACAGAAGCATGTAGCGGCGGTTCAGCTGAACTACACTTGACAAGCACTAAACCAGGAACAGCTCAAGTATCTGTTTCCGGTCAGAGCTTTGGATGTAAGTTGGTTATCCCTGAGATCAGTGATCCTTATGTGATCCCATACTGTTCTCAATGGGGAGTTATTCCACTTGCACCTAAGTCAATCGACGTGCAGTTCAACCAAGCATACCAAGATCAGATCGTACTTGAAGAAGGATGGAACTTCTTCAGCGTTCCAAACGAACTTGCTCCTGCAGGTAACGAATGGAATGAGATCGGCTTGAACACTGCTTGTCTTGCATCCGCTATGTGGGATGACAACAGTCAGACCTTTGTAGCAGTGCCAGGCACAACAGTTGTTGAACCTCTCGAAGGTTACTGGTGTTTCAGTACATCTGCACAAACCCTTGATGTAGAACCACTTGCACAGAACGGCGTATACTTGCCTCCAATGAAGTCCATCGTGGCTGGTTGGAACGATGTAGGTCTAAGTGCTCGAACAGAGACTCTTATGGAGCATGCTCTGATCAGCATCGACAGCATCTACACACAAGTGCTTGACTGGGCAGAAAGCTTGCAGCGTTACGCTGGCTACGCTAACACAGGCGAAGCAGGCGGCGGTTCAGCTCCAGGAACAACTGGAACTGAGAACATGCAGGCTGGTGACGCATACTTCGTCTTCGCAGGCGACAGTGGTCAACTAGCAGGACTGAGCTAAACAAAACCATTTGGTTTTTTTTTCTTTTTTTTCTTTTAATTTACATAAACAATAACATTCAAAATCGCAATTCGGGGTGGGTTGCCAATTACGAAAGAAAATGACACGAAAACTAGCAATGGCAGTCGTAGTGATACTATCCATTACGCTACTGTCAGGTCTCGTAGCAGCCCAACCAGTACTACCAGCCTTCTATTACGGCGACGCAGCAATCAACGGTCGCGATGTTCCTGTTGACTCAGTGATCACCGCCAGAATTAACGGCCAAGACCGTGGATCAATTACCGTAACAACGGCTGGGCAATATGGCGTACCTCCTCTCGAAGGATATGGTGATGCCAAACTTAACGTTCAAGGTACCATCGATGAAGATGGCGCTGAAATTTCATATTTCCTCAAAGCACCTGGCCTTGAGGAAATTCAAGCTACCGAAAAAGGTGCTTGGCACACAAACACACTGAACGAAGAACCACTCGAAGACTACGAAACAACATCACCATTTGATTTAACATTCAACGGCGATGAAGTTTCCGACGGCTCTGACATTGGCACAACCGGAAGTTCCGGTGGTGGCGGCGGTGGCGGTGGCGGCTCTGGCTCCTCAGGAGGAGGCGGTGGCGGCGGAGGCGGCTCTCCAAGCACGTCAGCAAGTCAAGCGTTCTTCTACGATATCATTCGTGGAAATGAACAAGTTGACTCTGTTGTTCGAAATGAAAACATCCCAGTAACTCGTTTACAACTAATCATCAACGATGATACAGAACAAGTTACGATCACAATCGCAAGCGAAGATGACCCTGACCGGGACATCGATGATGCAGCCGGATACTTTACCATTGAATCAGATCAAATTAATGACGATCTGATCAAGACGGCAATCATTCGTTTTGAAGTACCAAACGAATGGTTTGAAGAAAACGACTTCGACCCTCAAACATTGAAGTTGCACAGGTTAGATGGTCGCCGATGGGTTGAACTACAAACAGTTCATTCCGGCGGAGATGATGAAACTAATCTGTACAGAGCAGCAACTCCTGCTTTCGGTTTATTCGGAATGCAAGGTGCTGAAGCAGCAGAAACAGAAACTACTGGAACTGAAGAGGAAGAAGACGACAGCTCACCGCTTGATGGCGGCATGAGTGCAATCGCAGAAGTGGTTGTTACCGAAGAAGGCGAACCAACGCCTGTCGGTGGCGCACTGGTGATTGTCATTATTGTTGTTGTAGGCCTACTGGCTTACATTGCAGGCGCGAAAATATCGGCGCGAATGTCAAAGAAGAAATGAGTGTGGAAAAATGAAACGAACCCTACTATTAACGTTGGTAATGTTGGTTGCTCTACTTGCAAGTGTGCAAAATGTAGCAGCTGTATGTTCAGGAGGATTTCCTGATTTCTATTATGGAGATGTAACTATTGACGGATCCGATGCTCCAATCGGCACAGATATTCGTGCAATGATTGATGGCGAACTTGCAGGAACATACGAAACAACTGCAGTTGGTGTCTACGGTAACCCGGATACTGACGACAAAATGCTAGTTTCCGGCAATCCAGCAGGGTACGACGACTTTCCAACAATTCAATTCCAAGTATTTGCTGGCGGTAGCTGGGAAGATGCAGGAACTGACACGTACACTTGTGGAGATATTTTCGAACAACCTAAGAACGCTGATCTCGCAGCAACATCTGCTTCATGTGATGATGATGACGGAGACGGTGTTTGTAATGATGTAGATATTTGTGAAGGCGGCGATGATAATGTTGACGTAGACGGTGATGGAACACCTGACTTTTGCGACGCTTGCCCAGCTGACAATCCTGACGACACCGATGGAGACGGTGTTTGTGACTCTGTAGATCTCTGTGTAGGAGATGACGCTTCTGGCGACTCCGATGCTGATGGAACATGTGATGATACAGATGTTTGCCCACTTGATGAATTTGATGACGCAGATGCTGATGGTGTCTGTGGCGACGTTGATCAATGTGAAGGCTTCGACGATAATCTTGATATTGATTCGGACGGAATCCCTGATGGCTGTGATGACTGTACAGACATTGACGGTGATGGATTCTGTGATGATGTTGACTGTGATGACACGGACGCATTAATCAATCCAGACGCACTAGAAATTTGCGATGGTGTTGATAACAACTGTGACGCTGTAATTGATACAGATGCAACCGACATGATGACATACTACCCAGACCTTGACGGAGATGACTTCGGTGCTGGTGCTGGTGTAGATGCATGTGTTGCTCCTGAAGATCACGCAGACAACGATCTTGACTGTAACGATACAGATGTACTAATTAACCCTGACGCAGACGAAATCTGTGACGATGGTATCGACAACGACTGTGACGGCGATACAGATGAAGCTGATTCAGAATGTGTTGCTTGCCCAGACGATGACGGTGACGGCGTTTGTAACGACGTAGACGTTTGTGATGGCGATGACGCATCCGGCGACACTGATGGCGACGGTATCTGTGACGATACTGACTTGTGTACTGATGTTGACGGCGACGGCTTCTGTCTAGAAGGCCTTGACTGTAACGACACTGATGTTGCAATCAACCCAGATGCAACTGAAGTGTGCAATGGTATTGACGATGACTGTGACGCTCTAATCGATGATGATGACGGCGATCTTATTTGCGACGAAGGAACAACTGTAGAAATTACAATCTACGAAGGATGGACACTATTCGCCCTTCCTCTTGATCCTATCAACGCAGACAACTCAGAAGAACTTGGAGCATTGATCAACGCTGATGGCGGCAACTGTGATGTTATTATGACATACGACGGCGTTAATCAGACAATGGTTGATGACATCCTAGGACTTGCTGATCCAACATTCCCTCTATCCTCAACAGCAGGATACTTTGTGGGTTGTGACTCAGCAACGACATTTGATTACCAAGGACTTCCATGGGAGTAAACAATGAATTTCAAACTATCTGTAGTAGCATTGACATTGGTGATTCTTGCGGTAGCTGTAGCTGCTCAAGAACCTAAACCAATCCTCTACGGATCTGCAATGTACGATAACGAGATTCCAGCAGATGATGGAACCGTTACCGTCTACGCCAAAGAAGATCCATCCAACAATCAAACTGATACTGTTGGAGCTGCAGGTAACTTTGAAACTTCTGGCTTCTGGAAGATTAACCTTTTCGACATGCCAACAGAGGTAAACAACGGCGATGTTCTTGTTGTACATCTTCAACACGGCGAGAACGAAACTGAAAGAATGTACACTGTTGTTGATTCTGATCGTTCTGTACTTACACCACTCGATTTCAATCCTGCTTACCAGGATTACGACAACGATGGTTACTTTGCCGGTGTTGATGATTGTGATGATACTCGCGATACCGTTAATCCGGGAGAAACAGAACAATGTACAGACGGCGATGACAACGACTGTAACGATTTAATCGACTCCGCAGATCCTGTCTGCAGTACTGGAACTACTGGTGGATCTGGTAGCTCCGGCGGTGGTGGAGGCGGAGGCGGCGGTGGAGGCGGCTCCAGCACGACAACTACAAGTACAGAAATTGATGACGATCCTGAACCTGAAGAAGAACAAGAGCCATCTGGCGACGGTTCTGAAACTCAGGAAACAGAAACTGGTGACTCCGGTGAGGAAGATCCAGAAGAGCAACCTCCAGCTGAAGAACCAGCTGTTGACCCTAACGAAATAACTGGTGCAGCTGTCGCAACTGACGGCGGTACACCAAACCCATGGGCATGGTTGTTGCTAGCTGCTCTTATCGGGCTAGCAGTCCTACTCGCTTACCGTCAAAAGAAGCGCAAGTAGTTTCCGATCGATATTGTAAACGTAAATGTACGCGCCTTGAGCGCTAATGGGAGGGTAAATGATGAATGCAAAGGTTAGTGTAGTGGTAGCGTTGCTACTGATTTCTCTTATTTCTGTATCTGCTCAAAATGACCCTGCTCCTGTATTATATGGACAGGCTTTTTTTAACGACGGAACATCTGCTGATGGCGGAACCATAACAGCATACCCGCAAGGAAATGCTGCTGATTTCGTCCAAGACACTATTGGTGCAGCAGGTAACACCGGCTTGCCAGATTTCTGGAAAGTAAGCTTAAACAACTTACAAACCAGTTTGAATCACGGCGATCATGTTATTGTTCGTGCTGTAGCTGATGGCGACATCGAACAACGTCTCTATGTCGTAGACGACGCAGACGGTGCAAAGTATATCAACATCACAATCGAAA
>JANQSZ010000025.1 GCA_028279045.1 Candidatus Nanoarchaeia archaeon
AACATCGCTTTTGCTTGGAGTAAGTCTTGACGAACACCTGCAGCATTACCAGGAACATAGAGTATGGCAACAATGGTTTTGCTGTTCTTTTTCTTTTTGAGCTGTTCGTTTAATTTTTGTAGTGCGGCAATGAAAACGTCGATTCCTTTGTTGTGAATTTCTTGACGGCCGAACAGGAAATAAATGAGTGTGTTGTCAAGCTCAAAAGTGTAATGCGGGAAAAAGTACGGAATGAGAAACTCTTTTACTTTCCGACGGAATTTGATGTGCTTTACTGCTGCTTCTTCGATTGTTGGGAAACGTTTTAGATCAAGACCGTTCGGAAGAAGGATGTCTGGTTTTTTACCGAGTAAATGTTCGGCTTCTATGCCGGTAATTTCGGAAACAGTGGAGAACATGTCTGCTGCTTTTGCACACACTTTCTCGAGCTGGTATTTAGTTTGAATCCCGCTTTCATACGCAGCTTTTTCTGGGTCTATCTTTTCTAGGTCTTCGTAGAGTTGGCCGCCACTACCTGCAATTGTTCTGCCAAGCATTGTGGCGTGGGTGGTGAAGACGCAACCAATCTTTTTCTTTGCTTGACGTGCATGTAAGATTGCACCGCCAGCTAGCCATTCGTGGCAGTGCATGACACACTTTTTTTGCGTGTGATCGGCGTATGTCTCGACAAACACTGCAGCAGCAGTTGCCCAGATTAGTGGTTCGTCTACATCGTGGTAGTTTGTACCGAGAGAATCAACTTTGAAATCATTCCACAATCCTGTTTTGATGTCATTAGCGTGCTGCGCGTACTCGCTAAAGTCGATAAGAATCGTGGATGGATGACCATCGACAAGCCACGAACCGTAGTGGCAGACAATACCGTGAGCTTTCACAGCGTCGAATACTGCTTGCATATCTGGTGGCACGGGTTTTTCCTGGAATTCGCCTTGTGCTTTTGACTGTACGTATGGTCCGACAGCAAAATAATCTTCACCGTAGTGATCAACCATCTGGGCTGCTTTAGAAGAGAGAACAGTATAGATTCCCCCGACCTTGTTGCACACTTCCCATGAGAGCTCGAATACGGCACCCACCTCTTTTCCCATAGTTGTTCCCGTGCCGGTACGAATATTTATAGTTTTGGTTGTGGTGGATGTTTAGGTTAGAGTTAAGCTGCGCAGTAGGTCCAACTACACAGGAATCAGGGTAGGGCTATAAAGAACAAAATTTATAAACCGTAAAATCGAAAATATACCTAAATGTCTACTGGTAACGTAAATGCGCGGCGAACGTATAGTGAGTTGCGGGCAAGTATTCTCTACCATCTGTTAGCAGGACAGCAAACAATAAACCAAATAGCGCTGAAAACCGGCATTAATTGGCGAACTGTTGAGCTGCACCTTACCTATTTGGCAGGGAGAAACTTGTGTCAAGAGGTGTTGAGTTCTAAATACGTCAGAATCTTCGCGATTACTGATGAAGGGCGAGACATGTTGGCACGAATCAAGAGCAAACTTGCAGCCCGTGAATCAGTAATTGAAGCGACGTTCAACGTGAATCAATAAAGCAATGAAGATATTGATGTTTGGCTGGGAATTTCCGCCGTCCAGCAGTGGGGGACTGGGAACAGCGTGTTATGGGCTAACACGCAGCTTGACTAGACTGGGTGATGATATCACTTTTGTCTTACCGAGACCGTGTCCTAACCCAAGCTTTCTCCAAATTGTTTCGCCGTACGTGAAGACAAAATCACGTGTAAAAGTGGTGAAGGTTGACTCTCCTATTACACCGTACATGACAGCAGAAGAATACAATGAATTCGTAACGAGTTCAGGAGCGAAGAAAAAGTACGGAAACCTGTATGGCAAGGACTTGTTTGCAGAAGTGAGGAGATTTGCGAGCTATGCACGGGAAATTGCACTGGATCATGAACATGACGTTATCCATGCGCATGATTGGTTGACGTATCTTGCAGGTATTGAAGCAAAGAAAGCATCTGGCAAGCCGCTGATTGCTCATGTGCATGCTACTGAATTTGATCGGACAGGAGGAAATAGCTTGAATAGCTTTGTGTATGAAATTGAGCGCAAAGGAATGCACGCTGCTGACTTGGTCATTACGGTTAGCAAGTACACCAAAGAACTGGTGATGAAGCATTATGGAGTACCGGAACACAAAATCCGAATTGTGCATAACGGAGCGCTACCGCACCAGTATCACTTTCATGGATATGAGAGACGAGCAAAGACTGTGCTGTTTCTTGGAAGATTGACGTTGCAAAAAGGGCCTGATTATTTCCTCCGGGCTGCTCAGCGTGTTAGCGAACTTGATCCAGAAGCACGATTTGTTATTGCTGGAAGCGGAGATATGGAACCGCGATTGCAAGATCAAGCAAAAAAACTTGGGATAGCGGATAAGGTTGAGTTTACAGGATTTTTACGGGATAAAAAGACGCAAGAAGCGTTTCGGATAGCGAGTTTGTACGTCATGCCATCAGTATCAGAACCATTTGGGATTACGGCGCTGGAATCGTTGTTGAACGGAACGCCGGTGATTGTGTCGAGACAGAGCGGAGTCGCAGAAGTTATCTCACATGCGTTGAAAGTAGACTTTTGGGATATTACTGAATTGGCGAATAAGATTGTGAACGTGCTGCAGCATCCTGAACTTGCGGAGAACTTAGCAGAGAACGGACATTTGCAAGCACGCGCTCAAACATGGAACGGCGCTGCAGAGAAATGCCATGAATTGTATGCAGAGGTGCAACCATGGTAGACGTGTGTTTCTATTTTCAAGTTCACCAACCGTATAGGCTGGGTCAATATAGTGTGTTTGACACTGATTCGCAGAAGCATTACTTCCATACTGCGAAAAATAGAGAAGTTTTGAAACGCGTAGCACGTAAAAGCTACTTGCCAACGAACAAAATCCTGCTTGGATTGTTGAAGAAGCACCCGGAATTCAAGATCAGCTATTCAATATCTGGCGTGGCGCTGGAACAGTTTGAAGAATATGCACCGCAAGTGTTGCAGAGTTTCCAGGAGTTGAATGATACTGGCCAGGTTGAAATGTTAAGCGAGACATACTACCATTCGCTTGCATTTTTGTATTCGAAAAAAGAATTTGACGATCAAGTGAAACTGCACAGGGACAAAATTCGCAAGTTATTTAAACAGCGACCACGTGTTTTCCGTAATACGGAGCTCATCTATACGACGGAGCTCGCACATCACGTGCAAGGGTTAGGATACAAGGGGATTCTCGCAGAAGGCTGGGATCCAATACTGGGCTGGCGAAGTCCCAACTTCGTGTACAGGCCGGCAGGAGCAAACATTTCATTGCTGCTGAAAAACTATCGCTTAAGTGATGACATTGCCTTTCGGTTTAGTAACCAAGGCTGGAAGGAATGGCCATTGAGTTGCGAAAAATACGCAAGCTGGGTCAACAGCATCAATGGCAATGGAGAGATCGTGAATCTTTTCATGGATTACGAAACGTTTGGCGAACACCAGTGGGCGCAGACAGGCATTTTCAACTTTTTACAGAAACTGCCTGAAGAACTGTTGAATCATCAGGACAACAGCTTCCTTACACCAAGTGAAGTGATCAAGAAACACAAACCGGTGGATGAAGTGCACGTTGATCAGCCGCTGTCTTGGGCTGATACTGATCGAGACATCAGTGCGTGGCTGGGAAACAGCATGCAGCATAAAGCAGCACACCTGTTGTTCGAGCTGGAGCATGACGTTCGCAAGCTGAAGAGCAAAAAATTGCTTGATACGTGGAGAAAGTTGCAGACAAGCGACCATCTCTACTACATGTGCACCAAATGGTTTGGAGACGGCGATGTACATACGTACTTTAGCCCGTACGACAGCCCATACGATGCATTTATCACATTCATGAACGTACTGAACGACTTCAAACGTCGTTTACACTTAGCGCCAATGGCGCCAATCCAATAAGAGGTGAAGGTTTTGGGGAAAACCAAAAAAAGTGGGAAAACTGTGAAGAAGGTGCCAACTGTAGCATCAATTCGCGCTAAAGTCTTTGGTAAAGCTAAAGACGACAAGGCTTTTTATCTTTCTGACGGCAGAGTATTGCATGATCTGAGTGAGCTTGCTTCTTCATTCCAAGACATGGGGAATGATACATTTGTACGACACGTTTCTGGAGGCCACAACGACTTTGGAAACTGGGTAAAGGATGTGCTTGGAGATTCTGAGCTCGCTGACCAGTTGAATGTAGCAAAAACACAGGTTGAAGCAGAAGTCATCGTGCTGCGAAGAATAGCAGAGAGGGCAGGAGGATTGTGATGGATATTCCGCCAGAACACTACTTTCATTTGCAGGATGGCACTATTGTCATGAGCCTCGAAGAGCTAGAAAAGAAGCTCAAGACCATGAAGAGGCCAGTGTACAAGCATCACGTTACCGATGATCGCAATGATTTTGAGAACTGGATACTGAATGTCTTTAACGATCCTGTACTGGCGAAACGATTACATGCTGCGAAGAGTGCCAAAACTGCAGCAAAGTTAATAGCAGAACGACGCAAGAATCTGAAGCCAAAAGTCACCCAAAAACTGGTGAAGCGCAGACCACGAGCGCGGAAAACAAGCTTGGCGAAAGTAGACCACAAACCAAAGAAGGTTCCGAAAACAAAATTACGGAAACCAAGCGCAGAACAATTTGTGGAAGGACTCATAATGAAAGAAGCAGTTGCAACAAAGCGAACTGATGCATCACACTTTCTCCGATCAGCAGCTGTTGATTTCGGATTAGGATTGTTGGTTGGTGTCTTAGTTGGTATAGTTCTTGGAAAAATCGTTTAGCTCGACGACAAAAGCTTTATTTCCTTTGGAAGTGTAACCTCTATTTCTCATGGAACAACTCCTTAATTTCGCGTAGAAAAATGGGTACTGATTGTGGATTTATATAACCTAATATCTATTTTGTATATGCTATAAGTATATAAAAGAGTACAATCAAGTAAAAGATAAGTAAAAACCGTTCATATCGTTTGGGCACGATTAACCGGTTGGGCAAAATTCAACTGTTGTTTGGGCAAACAACTCGTTTTCTTAAAGAAGTCAATAGATCAACTAGTATATAAAACTATCGCTTATAGACGTAAGTATACTAATTTCTGTTGGCACGACCGAGCTTAAAAAAACAAAAAAATGACCACATTGGGGGTAACCAAAAAATGAATTTCTTTGTAGAAGATGCAGTGAAACAAGCAGAAGAACAACCAGTACAACAGTCTATAGCAGGACAAGCTAATATTAAAGTTATCGGAGCTGGTGGCGGCGGTAACAACATGTCTGGTTGGCTACACAAAAAAGGTATCAAGGGTGCGAAAGTTATCGCATGTAATACTGATCAACAACACCTTGACGCAACAAGTGCTGATCAAAAGTTTTTGATGGGTGCAGACATTACTCGTGGTCTTGGATGTGGAGGATTTCCTGAGAAGGGAGCTGAAGCAGCTAAAGAGAGTATACATGAGCTCAAGGAAAGTCTCAAAGGTTCTGACATGGTCTTTGTCTGTGCAGGAATGGGAGGCGGAACAGGAACTGGATCCGCTCCGATTGTTGCAAAAGTAGCAAAGGATGAAGGCGCTATTGTTATTGGAACAGTTACAATGCCGTTCAAGATTGAACGTGCACGTATCGATAAAGCAGAGTTCGGTCTTGCTCAACTTCGCCAAGTGGCGGATACAGTCATTGTTATTGATAACAACAGACTCGTACAGATTGCAGGAAACTTACCAATCGAACAAGCATTTGCAGTGGCAAATGAACTGATTGCAACTATGATTAAAGGCATCGTAGAAACCATCGCAGTTCCAAGTTTGGTTAACCTGGATTATGCAGATGTAAAAGCAATCATGAGTAATGGTGGCGTAGCAGCTATCGGCGTTGGAGCTTCTGACACTAATAATAGAGTAGACGAAGCAGTACAAGGCGCTTTGAGTAATCCGCTGCTTGACATCAACTACAAAGGAGCAACTGGTGCGTTGATTCACATCCACGGCGGTCCTGATATGACGCTGGATGAGATTAATCGTATTGGAGAGCTCGTTACCGAAAGCTTAGACGAAGATGCTAACGTAATCTGGGGAGCCAGAGTTACCGAGCAAATGAAAGGAAAGCTAACGGTCATGACCATAATGACTGGCGTACAGAGCCCTTGGATTTTGGGAAAGCCTCAGCGGGAACAAGCGCAAGGTGAAGTCCAAAAGCAAGAAGTTCGTGACGAGCTAGGCATTGAAGTCATTTAACGATCACCACTCGGTGAGCTTTTCTTGCCTTCATTTTACCACCCCCCCAACGAAACGATGAAGGCATGAAATATTGTCTTCATTGGCGCTTCGGCGCCAGTGGAGATATTTTTTTCTTTTATGCAACTTTTTCTAATGATCTTAGGTATTGATCAACAGATGCAGCTGTTTCTCTTTGATAAAATGAGTTACTGGCATATCGAGCGCTTCGCGCAGCTATTCCTGCAGCCGCGCCAAGTAGAACTGAACCAGTAGCACTGACAAGTCCTGCCTCAACATCACCACTGGTTTGATAGATTGTGAAATATGTGAGATACGCGCTTCCAGCAGCAGCTTCAGCTGTGATAATTAGGTGGCCTACTACACTAGAAGAGATATTATTCACCAAAGATCCAAGGTTCATGATGATGAGGAAGTCAAGGAGAGCTAAATATGTTGGCAATGTTTTTAAGAAAGAATGCATTCGCTGGTGGTATGATAGAACAGAATGAATTCTCCAAATACCTGCTGGATATTACAGGAGCGTTTGAAGTAGATGAAGAAATCTCACGAATCAGCACACAAATTCTACAGGAACCCAGCCAAACACTGAAAGCACAAAAGCTTCATGGATTTGATCATATTCTGCTCGGCCATGATACAATCTTTAGACACCATCGACTACGGTCGTATGGCCCACTGATTGGAGTATCTCAAGCAATTGTTGCGGCAAGAGATGACCAGCTTGATGGACCTGCAACTATAGCGGCCTCAGGACCCCGGTATGATGTCGCAAGACATATCGACAACGCTCGTACGTTTCTCAGTCTTGCAATGTGGTACCAAGAAAGGGATACATCTGATCTGCCCAAATGGGAAGTATCAACACGATTCAACCCGGATGGTAAGCCATACGCCACGCAAAATACACAATTCGCTGACGATGTTACTGAAGATATGTCACGTCTACGAATTAAGGTAGCACAAGCGGAATCGCCGCTTGAAGTTGTTTTGGCTATGGCAAGAACGCTTCGTACTTCTGCAGAAAAAATTGGGTACGACCCGCACCCTACTCCGCATAAACCTTTTTAAGAATTTCTTCTTTCGATGTATCCACTTTTAGTTTTTGAAAAAAAGTAGCAATGTTTTTCGCGTCACGTTCTAGCAATTCTTTTCCCTTGGGGTCGCGCATTGATGTCGCTTGGGAGAAGTCAATGAAGACTGGGTCTTCTTGATCGTTCAAGATGTTAAATCCGGAGAGGTCGCCGTGGGCGTAGCCGGCTTTCAAGAGTTTGTGCATGTTGTCGACGACCGCTTTGTAGAACTGTTCGGGTTTTTCAGGAATTTGATCTTTCATTTTTGGAGCGGGATCGCCAATTTGCTCCATGATGATAATGTTTTTTAGAATTTCAATCGGAATTGGAGCTGCAACATGAGCGTCGCGTGCTTTCATCAAGTTTCTGTATTCTCTTTGCGCCCACGCAAAAATTATCTCGCGCCGGCGATGTTTCAAATTTTCATACCGAGGATCAGTACGAATGTATTCATACATTCTTGTGAAGTCTGCTGTTTCCAAACGGAAAATCTTGATGATAACATGGCCTTCTTTGCCTTGTGCTGTGAAGACGTTTGCTTCTTTACCAATAGAGAGAGGAGACATCGTAGTTTCTTCAAAGAACCCTTTGCTGCTTAACACGAATAAATTGCGCTCTGTAAATGCATCGAATACGTTAGCGCGGGTTTTGAACTTGTCTTTAGTCATTCAGAACAAGATTGCATGCATTGCATTAAAACCTATCCGTTATATCGTGGTCAGTTCGCCTGGGAGGAGGCATAGGCCCTTCCATCCATGCATCACGCCTGTTCTGTAAGTAAGAGGTAACGTGATCAAGCGCTGCTTCTGCAAACGGATGGTAGTTTCTGCCGTCAGTAGGTTTTGGCTTAGGAACTGGATTTCGAGTTTCTTTGCCAGGAAAGGGAATTATATTGTTAGATTCATACACGCAAATCACCAAACTGAGCTGACTGGGAGAAGTATAAAAGGGTTACTCTGACATGAGATAGTCTTCGGGTGTTTTTGGGAAAAAACTATTATGGAATTCGGCGGTATCCCAACATTTTTCAGGATTCTCTGCGCGTTCAGATTCGATATGGTCGATGAATCTTTGGTACTGCTCGCTGAATTCGCCATTTACCCTAACTTCAATACCAGCAACTCTGTCTAACATGCCTTGTGCAAATGCGAGAGAAGCTACACCTTTACCTACATTAAATGCTCCAAGAGAATAGTATGCTACTTCAACAGGCGCATTTGTAGCAGCCCCCAACCACCAAAGACTGAGTCCAAGGATCCTCATGGTGTTTGTACCAAGAGGCTTCACGGATTCATGAGGCATTCGTGCATAGAGTTCTCGCAACATGAGAAGAAGTACTTAAAGGGTGTTTAAAAAGGTAGCGTCTGATTACTCAGTGTTCTTTGGGCCTTGTAATCGCTGGTTGGCATCGTAGATAGGATCTACAAATCCCTGCTGTTCAGGATCAGACATATAGGGCAACTGCCTGAATTCATCAAACGCGTCAGCGATCTCTTCCTGGTGGCTGTCAACGTAATTCTCAATGACTCGCTGCACCATTGCATCCACTGGATCAAGGAACCCCATACTGTGTAGTAGTCCTTTTGCCTTTATAAAGGTTTTTCGCAGTATCAATACCAAAGGCTTATAAAGGGCCCGAGTCTTCCGAATTGTACGTCACTGCCCGTATTATGGGTCCTTCAACAAGCTTGCCTTGTAGGCGTGCGATGCGTTGGAGACACAATATATGGGCTCAGCCCGACACGAGAGTACCTTCGGGAGTTAACGGCTAAGCCAAGCAATGAACGCGGGGGTTAGTGTTTCGGGCATCACATTTAATATTCAAAACATCAAGCCGAAGTGAATAAGCGCGATACGAACTTACTATCATTCATGTGAAATTACATACATCAAATTCATTCAATAACCGTACCGCTTATTCTAGAAAGAAGCTACACGACGGTAGCTCCCTCGGCAAGAATCGGAGGGATTCAAATGGGAAAAATTAGCTTGGTATCATCCAAGTACATTATACACTCAACTATATCCATCGAGGGTATTGTTGATAAGCCAGACATCATTGGAGCAGTCTTCGGACAAACTGAAGGATTGCTCGGTGCAGATCTTGAATTGCGAGAACTGCAACGATCTGGTAGAATTGGACGAATAGAAGTAAACACAGAAACCAGACAAGGAAAGACGTTTGGTACTATTGTTGTTCCTAGCTCACTTGACAAAGCAGAGACTGCGATCGTGGCTGCTGCACTGGAGATCATCCAGCGTATTGGGCCGTGTAATGCGAAAGTGCAAGTCAAGGAGATCCAAGACGTACGAGTATCGAAGAGACAATATGTCGTAGACCGTGCGAAAGAACTGCTTAAGCAGCTTCAGGATTCTGTATTACCGGATTCGCAAGAAATTGCGGACGAGGTAACGCACTCTGTCCGTACTATGGAAATTACCACGTACGGGCCAGAGCGTCTTGAATGCGGTCCGAACATCAACGACAGCGATGAAATCATTGTTGTAGAAGGACGAGCAGACGTACTCACACTGTTGAAGCATGGATTCAAAAATGCAATTGCACTTAACGGAACATCGGTTCCAAAAACAATTGTTGACTTGAGCAAGCATAAATCAGTAATGTTGTTTGTTGACGGAGACCGTGGTGGCGACCTTATTATCAAAGAGATGCTTACAGTAGCAGATGTTGATTTTGTTACAAAAGCACCTGATGGTAAGGAAGTCGAAGAACTTGCAAAGAAGGAAATTCACAAAGCATTGCGAAGCAGAATCACTGCAGAACAAGCTAAACTTGAATTGCCAAAGAATGGAAGTTCAGCACCGCGACGTCCAGCAGCTCGACCACAAGCACGTGAACAACGTCGTGAACGTCCGCAACGTGATACACGAGAACGTGCGCCGGCAAGAGAACGACCAGGAATCGGTCCTCAAGAGAAGAAACTTTTCAAAGAAATTTCGGAAAGCCTAATCGGAACTCGAGGAGCATGCTTGCTTGATAACAAGCTTAACGTTCTTGGAAAAGTTCCAATTACCGAACTGAACGGAACACTTGAAAACTTGCAGAATGTCTATGCAGTTGTCTTTGACGGTGTTATCGAATCAGATGTTGTACGAACAGCTGAGAAAGCACATGTACAACGACTCGTCGGTATGGAAAACAAAACGCGACCTCAAGATTCAAGAATTTTGATGGCAACAATCGCTGAGTTATGAGCTTCCGCGAACGACAATATCTGCTGTCTTACGAAGGTTAGAAACGTAAACTCTTATATTTTCTTCTCTTAACTCATCCTGCACTTGCTGGATGAGTTCTTCTTCTACTTCAGTAAATGGGATTCCTTGCAATTTGTAAATACTTTCTTCGTATGCTTGATCGACCAAATCGCCGTCAATATTTCCGAGGACAATAGGAACATCTTTGTCAAGAAGTTTTGTAATGAGAATTTCTTGAGCTAATGTGGCTTCGAACGTCTCAACATCCTGCCCAAGTAGTTCAAGATTGTAAAGCAATTGTTCTTCAGTAATACTGTTCGATGAAAGATACGATTGATAGCCTGCATCATATTCTTCTTGAGTAACAGCCAATCCTTGATTTCTCGCTTCTTGCAAGAGAAGAAGTCGTTCAAACACTGTTTGTGCAACGTCATTGATTGTGATAAACTGCTTTTGCTGCGGAGTTAACGCATTATATTGAGCAAGAACATCAGATTCTGAGATCGCAACGCCATTCACAACAAACATCCAATCCTCTGGAAGCTGCTCTGCTTTCGGGATAGCTAACCAGATAAGAGCTGCTGCGATAACAAGGCAGATAACCCCGATAGCGATGAAGTTGCGTTTCATATCCTGTAATGCTGGGGTATGGTCTATAAACCTTTTGGTGAAATATTTAAATAGTCGGCATACGGTAAAAGCAATATGAAAGGGGTGAGAGGAGCATCTCAAATAGACTGGATCATAAGCCTTGCTTTCTTCATGCTGTACTTAGGATTCTTCTTTGTTTTTCTCCAGAATCAAATAACGCCAGTAGAGGATGACAATGGAGTCTTGGATTTGGTAGAAGACGGCATTCGAGAAGATGCAAAAACAGCAATCAACAAGATACCGTTGGTTGTGCATTCGAACATAACAGGAACAGAACTTGTGGTTGCAGATTTTCCGCTCACATGGACAAACTTTAGCTTTGTTGATAACAGATCTTACTTGCTTGATGACAAACTTTTCTTTGAATCTGATTTGAGCGAGAATACGTTTCATTTTATCGTAACGTCGGATGAAGGATACGAGATACCATTGACGGTACAAGATTTGGTTGCGACAAATGACGTTGTTTTTGTAAACACCAAAGGCTTTAGCGCGGAATTTGACACACTTGGGATTGTGCGAACGATTCAGCACCTGGGCGAGAGGAGAATGAGCGACTACAATGTAACTATTGATGGGCTGCTTTTCTCGACGCAAGACATTGGAACGACGATAACAACACGACCGTTTGCAGCGACGTACGAAGCAGAGAGTATAACGTTGCAACATAAATCGCACGTGTTTGCAGGATACGGGAGAATGTATTCATATTTAGAATTGCTGGAGAAAGGAGTGCAGAGAAACGTAACAATTTCTGCAACAATATTGAACGCAACAAATTATTATGTTGATGTCGTGACGTTCGGAGCGTTTGATTACGACGAGGAAACGTGCACTACGTCGGAAGGAACGTTCATTGACTTTTTTGACCCTGATGCAGGAATTAGTTTTATGACGGAAGATGTTTCGGAATTTGAATACTGTGTTACCGACGGAGCAGTACAGTTTTCGATGAAACTGCAATTTGTAAATGAGTCATCATTTAGAATCATGACGCACGAGGATGATTATGAAACAACAGAACCGTTAGTGTCGCCTTACTCGGTCGAGTATGGGTATATTGAAAATGTTTCTGCATTGTCATACCAAGGAATAAAATCGATTAATCAAACAGAATATAGGACGCTGAAAACTGATTGGAACTTCCCAAGAACACAAGACTTTGCATACACAATTTCAAACGTCAGCGGCGGTGTTATCTACCGATATGAACCAATAAACGTACCGAAAGATCAAGATATCCTGGCGAAGACGATCACGTTAGACTTATCAGATAAATATGGAAATACAAAAACACATACGGTGAGAATACAATCATGGTAAAGCACGGAGCGCTAAGGACAGCAGAGTCATTGATGGCAATTGCATTGTCATTCGGTTTTCTCTTTTTCATGCTGCAAAGCCAATCGATTACACCGGGAAGCGTTGATGTCCAAAACGTATTGCATCCATTGCGCTCTGATACTGAATTCCGAACGTGTGTGCTTGAACGGGATACCACGTGCATTGAAACAATTGTAGAGGAACGACTTGGACCAACAAAAGAATACACATACAATATTTCTACCGATCCCACTGCCACTGTTTCTGGACTGCCTGCAAGGGCAGTGGTTGCCAGCTCAGTGTACATTGGAGGCAATATCTCAGACGACGAACAAGTCATTTTTAGGCTATTTACGTGGGATTCGTAAGGTTTAAATACCGCGAAAACTAGGGTTCTTGTATGAAGATAAGCATAGATACCAAGGAAGACTCCAATGACGAGATTAAACGTGTTATCACACTTCTTAACCACCTTATTGGTGAGAATATGGCGATCGAAAACGCCAGTCCTGAACAGGCAAGCGAATCTGGGCAGCAAGCAGAACAAGGATTCTTTAACTTGTTTAATGATACGCCAACAAATGAACCACCTGCACAACCTGCACCTGAGCCGAGCGTACCGATTCCAGAACCTGCGCCATCACTGAGTGCAGAAGAACCAGTTACAGACATCGATAATGTCTATCGTGTTTCACAAGAAGAAAAGAAAGTCGACTTTTCAGACGAAGTTGTCCCATACGAATGAAATACAAATTTCTTGAACACACTGCAGACGTGAAGTTTCAGGCCTACGGCAAAACCCTCGAAGAAGCGTACTCGAATGCAGGGGAAGCACTTTCTGCTGTCATGACAGAAGTTGACGATGTCAAAGAGACACGGTCGTTGACGGTTGCAGTGCAAGGAGAAGATATGAAATCACTCTTGTATGACTATCTAGCAGAGTTGATCGTGTTAGTTAACACAGAAAATTTTCTCTTAAAACGAGTCGATGCACTCAAAATTGATAGAGATGGGGTGCTTTCGTTAACAGCTACGCTGCTCGGCGACGATCTTGACAAATATAAAACGCACGATGACGTCAAAGCGGTAACGTATAACGAGATGGAGATCGACGAAACACCTGGAAAATGCGTTGTACAGGTTGTTTTAGATATATAATTTTATAAACACACTGGAATTTTTCTGGTCATGGAACTCAAAAAAGTAAATGCAAACACCTGGGACATTCCAAAACAGGGCGGAATGAAAGTACCTGGTAGAATTTTCGCTTCTGAGAAACTACTTGAGGCGATCAAGCAAGATCAAACGCTGCAACAAGCAGTAAACGTTGCACATTTGAAAGGAATTCTAAAGTATTCCTTCGTACAGAGCGATGCACACCAAGGATACGGATTTCCGATTGGCGGCGTAGCGGCAATGGATGTCGAAGAAGGAGTTATTTCTCCAGGCGGAATAGGATACGACATAGGGTGTGGTGTGCGATTAATTAAAACAAACTGGACTGCAGACGAAATCAAACCGCACATCAAGGAATTGCTGGAGAAACTGTACAAAGAAGTACCCTCTGGTGTCGGTAAACCAGGTGTTACAGAACTTTCTAACGATGAACTGCAAGAAGTATTGGCTCGAGGAGCACAATGGGCAGTAGGACAAGGATACGGGAAGAAAGCTGACCTTGAACACACTGAAGAATATGGTTCAATGGAAGCAGATCCTTCTTTAGTGTCGGCGAGGGCATTGAAACGAGGTAGGCCGCAACTCGGTACTTTGGGTGCGGGTAATCATTTCTTGGAAATACAAGAAATTGAGAAAGTGCATGACAACAAAACTGCAGCAGCGTTCAAACTTGACAATGAAGGGTATGTTACGATTATGATTCATTGCGGAAGCCGCGGACTTGGTCATCAAGTAGCGTCGGAATACATCAGAGCAATGGAGAAAAAGTATGGATATGAAGATTTGCCTGATCGCGAACTGATTAACGCGCCAATACAATCTGATTTAGGACAGGAGTACTACAAAGCAATGTGCGCAGCACTCAACTATTCTTTTGCAAATAGACAAATGATTATGCACTGGGTACGGGAAGTGTTTGCAGATGTGATGGGAAATCACCACGACATGGATTTGGTGTATGATGTTTGTCATAACACTGCGAAGTTTGAAACGCATGACGTTGATGGCGAGAAACGAAATGTCTGCGTACATAGAAAAGGAAGTACGCGAAGCTTTGGACCAGAAAGGGAAGAAGTTCCTGAGGCGTACCGACATATTGGACAGCCAGTGTTTATACCAGGAAGTATGGCAACCGGTAGCTATGTATTGGTTGGAACGAAAAAATCAGAAGAGATAAGTTTTGGAAGCACAGCGCACGGAGCAGGACGGTTGCTGAGTAGATCGAAGTCGATCAAGAAGTTTAACGGAGAGAGTGTTGCTAAAGAGATGGAGAAGCAAGGAATCCATGTTAAAGCAGCGTCATGGAAAGGCATTGCAGAAGAAGCAGCACCTGCCTACAAAGATATTGATGAAGTAGCTAAAGTTTCTCACGAATTAGAACTTGCTAAACGAGTTGCGCGATTAAAGCCACTGGGCGTTGTTAAAGGTTGATGACTGTACCGCGCTTGGCAACGTTAACAACTTTTGTTTTACCGATGTGTTCTTCTAGGCCTGATGCTTCGTGCACGTGGCTGCACAACAACAAGTCTGGTTGAATTTCGTCAATTGCTTTCTTCACACCAGTACTGCCCTTGACAAACTGAGAAAACCTTTCCATCTCACTTTCAGCAGGATGGACGTGGGTAACCATGATTTTTTTGTGCGCGTCTTTAACGTATTCATGCGCGTTCATTAAAGTGCTGAACAAATCATCTTCGCTTAATTGATGTACACCGACGTTAGCGCCACCACAACCAAAAAAAGAAATGTTGCCATGCGTTAATGAATAGCCATGTAAGTTTGTTGCGCCGTAACGTTGTGCCAAGAAATTTGCTGTTGCATTTGTTTCGTGATTACCAGGAACAAGAGCAACTTTTCTGTTCTTTTTTACAAACGGACCGAGAATACCTTCAGTGCTGAATTCACCTCTAGTTAAGTCTCCACAGAGCACAACAAGATCTACATCTTCTCTATCTGCCTGATCTGCAAGCGATGAAATTAAGCCCGAATCGTTATGCAAACAGCCGGCTGCGAGTATTTTCATAAATCGTAAGAATTTCTGGGGGTATAAAAGACTACCTATGCAGGAGTTCTACTTGGTCCTCAAAGAGCTTGACCACTGTAGATGGGCGGCCCTTCTTCGCTCCTTCATAAACGCCGAATGTACACTTTTCCTTGATGGATTGCTCTAGATTCTCAAAATCAGTCATGAAATCATGACCTGTTATGTTGGCGCTGGTTGTTACAATAGGAACGCCTAGTTCTGTAACAATATCAGAAAACCAATGCTTTGGAATGCGAACACCGATTGTATCTGTACCGGGATTAACAGATTGAGGAACAGCATCTTTGTTTTTGAGTTTGAGCACTAACGTGTACGGACCCGGTAATTTGGCAATCCATTCCTCTGCGTTTTTGTCAACTTCACAATTTTCATGAATCCAATCAATGGAAGGAACAAGAATAGAAAACGGCATGCTGCTGCGTTCTTTTACCAACCGCACTTTGTTGACAGCAATATCATTTGTTGCATCACATCCAATACCATAAATCGTATCCGTCGGGTGGATAAAGAGTTTGCCTTGCTTCATATTTTGTAGAAATTCTTCTTTGCGTTCAAGGAAATCTTCTTTAGAAACTACTTCCATACACTGGCTGCATTATCGATGATTTATATACTTAGCGCATATAAGAAAAAAATCATAAAAAAACATTCCGGGCTGACTGTATGCGGGCTTGCTTTGCAAACGCGTGCGCATCGATCTGCTGCACGCGCTCGCTGTATTCATCCCATTCAATGTAGCTCATTGGACAGCCTCCAAATATCCTTGCATGAAGCCTGCTTCGCTACCTGATATCTCGTCATCGCTCAAATTCTCGCTTATGATGTCTTCTTCGTAGAATTCCATTTACGTTCGCCCCCAGCTCACTACTGAGCCTCGCTTTATCTGTTCGAAATATAGGTGTTCGATTGTTTGTTGCGTCAAATCCATAAGTCATCACCTCTAGAAGCTCAAAGGTAGAATCAGCTTATAAGCGCCACGCGGGTGGTTGGCTAGTGCTCTGAGAAAGTTGTCCAGTGGAGAGTGATTACACTAATCGTTCGCCTGTATCTAGGTTTGTGACTTTGATGACTGTTACTGGGCAGCCTTTGGCTGCCTCTATTTCGTCAGTTAGCCGGGTTGGGTCATCAATGTCTAGAATGAGTTCAAATTGACCATTTCCAAGATCTTTTGCGTTGTTGAGGATCGCTTTTGAGTTATCGTCAAGCTCCCATGTGTCTGGGGCAACGGCCACGCAGACAGCGGCACCAATGCAGTTGTCGTAGTCGTATTCTATCTTGATTTTCGTCATGATCACTAGCTTCTGGTAGTTGTATTTAAACATTGCGCAGCATTTATTTTCCATATTGAAATTAATTAGGCGATATATATAAATATAAGTTCACAATAGTGAACTCCTTATGAAATCAGAGCTCGTTCAACCACAGGAGATCGAAGTGTACTACTTGCTGCCAGCTATCCGGAGCTACTTCGCACATACGCTGAAAGAGCAAGGAATGAGCCAAAAGGACATTGCGGCGAAGTTGCATATTCAGACTAGTACTGTATCGCAGTACTTGCATGAGAAGCGCGGCAAGCAAATCACGTTCCCTGATGAAATTGTGAAGGAAATCAAGGCGAGTGCTGGTAAGTTGAACGACAAAATGGATTTGGTACGGGAAACGCAACATATTCTTGCATTGCTACGGAAAACAAAAGTTCTGTGTCAAGTGCACAAGCAATTTGGTAATGTTCCTGATCAATGTAATATAGAAACAATGAAGTGTGCATAATGGCAAGTTCACAAGTAGAAATCACGCGAGATTTATTTGACAAGGCAGACAATGTAGAGAACGAACTGGAATCTGACCTTGGCATCAACGAAAAAGTTGTGCGATTGATTTCTAAACAAAAAAAAGAACCTTCCTGGATGCTTGACAAACGATTGGAAGCGCTTAACATTTTCAACAGCAAACCAATGCCAAAATGGGGCGCTGATCTTTCTTCATTTGATTTACAGAAAATTCGGTACTATATGAAACCGAACGCGAAACCGAATCAGAAAAACTGGGAAGACGTGCCGAAAGAAATTAAGGATACCTTCCAGAGACTTGGCATACCGGAAGCAGAACAGAAAGCGCTTGCAGGAGCTGGTGCGCAATACGAATCAGAAAACGTGTATCACAATCTCAAAGAAGAATGGCAAAAGCTTGGTGTTATTTTTGAAGACATGGATGTTGGGCTGCAAAAATACCCTGATATCGTCGAGAAACACTTCATGACCAATAACGTTCCATTGAATGATCACAAATTTGCAGCATTGCATGGAGCGGTTTGGAGCGGAGGAACGTTCTTGTACATTCCAAAAAATGTTAATGTCAAGTTTCCATTGCAAGCATATTTCCGAATGAACAAAGAGCAAGGCGGGCAGTTTGAGCATACGATGATTATTGTTGAAGATGGTGCGCAAGGCCACTACATCGAAGGGTGTTCTGCACCGCAGTATAATCAAAATTCACTTCATGCGGGATGTGTAGAAGTATTTGTTGGAGAAAACTCGCGGTTTAGGTACAGCAGTGTTGAAAACTGGAGCAGAAACACGTATAACTTGAACACGAAACGTGCACTTGTCAAGAAAAACGGCATCATGGAATGGGTCGGTGGCAACTTGGGAAGTGGGGTTACGATGTTGTACCCTTGCAGTATTTTGCTAGGAGAGAATTCCAAAGCAGACCACATCGGTATTGCGTATGCAGGAAAAGGACAAAATCAAGATACTGGAGCAAAGGTTATTCATGCTGCACCAGGAACGAGCAGCAGTATTGTGAGCAAGAGCATTTGCAAAGACGGCGGCATCACAACGTACCGTGGATTGGTTATGGTGAATAAAGGTGCTGTCAATTCGAAAGTAAGTGCAGTATGTGATGCGCTTATTCTCGACGGAGAAAGCACGAATAATACTATTCCTTACATGGATATCAAAGAAAAGAAGGTGCACATTGCTCACGAAGCAACGGTCGGTAAAATTAGCGAAGAAAACTTGTTTTACCTCATGAGCCGCGGAATGACTGAGCAAGATGCGTACAAGATGTTAGTTTCTGGTTTTATGGAACCAGTTATGAAAGAACTCCCCATCGAATACGCTGTTGAGATGAACAAACTCATCGAAATGGAGATGGAGGGGTCTGTCGGATAGTTCTACAATGTATTTCGAAGAAGTCGCGCGGTATGCTGAAGAGTCAGAGCAATCTGAGAAACGATTGCAGTATTTGGAACTCGCAAAACAAGCAAAACCTCTACAAGTAGATCGACGGACAATCTTGAAACAATTCTTCAAAGAAGATGAACTACAACTTAATTTGGAAAAAGTAGAGCCTGTTATTTCTAATACGCCAGAAGGCATTATTGCAATGCCGCTTGGTGGTGCATGGAAGCAACACAAAGAACTCGTCGAGAAATACCTGTACAGCACGCTTGACGCACCAACAAAAATGGAAGCACTTGCAGCAGCAGGCTGGAACTCAGGCTTGTTTGTTTACATTCCTGATAATATGGAAGTAGATGTTCCTGTTGAGAGCATTGTGCAGCACGATGGATCAATTTTACAGTATACGCTGATCGTCGTTGGAGTGAATTCAGCAGTAAACATTGTTGAACGCACATCTGGCAACCCAAACTTCAGATCAGAAGTCGTGGAAATTATCGGACTTGATAATTCCCGCATTCGATACGCAAATGTACAGAACATTTCTACAAACTCAGTTAACTTTTCATCAAAACGAGCGAAACTAGAACGCGACGCTTCCTTGGTGTGGTTTGATGGCAACGTCGGTAGTAAATTGACTGTTGCCCGCACAGCATCACAGTTGGTTGGAAACGGAAGTAATGTGAAATCACTTGGATTAATGTTCGGAGACGAATCGCAACACTATGACGTGAATGCAATTGCACAGCATATTGGTACTGATACGAGCGGAGACATGTTTGCCCGCGGCGTGTTGAAGGAACGTGCCAAAGCAGTGTTCCGCGGACTGATTAAAATTGAGAAAGAAGCGCACCGTACTGAGAGTACGCAAACAGAAAAAATGCTGCTGTTGAGCGGCGATGCAGAAGCAGATGCTATTCCTGAACTCATGATTGATAATAACGACGTGAAGTGTAGCCATGGAGCAACCATTGGCGAGATTGCTGAAAGCGATATTTTCTACTTGAGAAGCCGTGGCATATCGGAAGAGGATGCCCGCGAACTGATTGTGAAAGGATTTCTGTCGTCAATAACAGATGAACTCGATATTGAAGGCGTGGAAGAATATATTCAAGAGATTGTGGTGCCGCGACTATGAACGTTGATAAAATTCGTGCGGACTTTCCGATCTTGCAGAGAAAAGTGAAAGGAAAACCACTCGTGTACTTTGATAACGCTGCAACATCTCAGAAACCCAAACAAGTTATTGATGCGATGCACGATTATTATTTGAATTACAATGCGAACGTGCACCGTGGTGTACATCAATTAAGCGAGGAAGCGAGCCAAGCATATGAACAAGCACATGAAAAAGTTGGCAAGTTGATCAATGCAGAACTTGAAGAGACTGTTTTTACCAGAGGAACGACCGACTCAATCAACATGGTTGCTGCTGGACTGGCTAACACTGTTGAGGCGGGCGACGAAATTGTTGTTACAGGCATGGAACATCACAGTAACCTAGTACCGTGGCAGCAAGTTGCAAAAATGAAGAATGCCGTACTTAAGGTTATTCCACTTACTGATGATGGCAGAATTGAAGAGAGAGCAATTGCCGATACTGTTACCGGAAAAACCAAAATCGTTGCTGCTACACACATGAGCAACTCACTTGGAACAATTAACAATGTTCAACTTATGTCGAAGATAGCACATGAGAACGATGCACTTACTGTTATCGACGGTGCTCAGAGCGTGCCACACTTTCCCGTAGACGTCAAGAAGCTTGATGTTGACTTTCTTGCGTTCTCGGCCCACAAAATGCTGGGACCGACTGGAATTGGCGGACTGTATGGGAAGAAAAAACTGCTTGAAGAACTACACCCTGCATCCTTTGGCGGAGGAATGATCCGAGAAGTAACAGAACAAGATGCAAGTTGGGCAGACCTACCATGGAAATTTGAAGCAGGAACGCCACCAATCGCAGCAGGTATTGGATTTGGTGCTGCTGCTGACTACTTGCTAAACATTGGAATGCAACACATTCATGATCACGAAAGGAAACTTACTATCAAAGCACTTGATGTGTTGAATAAAGATACTATCGATGTGTACGGACCTGCTGCAGATCATCGCGGTGGCGTGGTAACGTTTAACGTCAAAGGAGTGCATGCGCACGACGTCTCCTCGTTGTTGGATGATGAAGGCATCGCTGTCCGGGGCGGACACCACTGTAACATGCCGCTGATGAAAAAACTCGGCATACAAGGATCGGTGCGCGCAAGCTTCTATCTGTACAATACAGAAGAAGAACTTGATGTGCTGAACAATGCGTTAGGAAAAGTTGCGAAGGTGTTTTCATGATACCTGCAGACCAAGATGAACTGAAGAATGCAGGAATGTACCGAGACTTTATCTTGGATCACTACAAGAACCCGAGAAATTCAGGAACAATTGAGAATGCATTGCATAAACATGATTCCAACCCACTTTGTGGGGATGAACTAGACGTGTACTTGAAAATTGAAGACGGAACAATTGTTGATATCAAATTCCAAGGGCACGGTTGTGCTATATCGCAGGCAAGCATGAGCATGCTTACAGATCACATTAAAGGAAAAACAGTCGAGGACGTCATCAACATGGAAAAGAAAGAGATGCTAGACATGCTTGGCATAGAATTGAGCGTGTCACGCGTTAAGTGCGCGTTACTCGGCTTTCTAACAATCAAGAAGGGACTGGTGGAGCAACATGGCAATACTTGAAATAAAGAATTTGAAAGTAAATGTAGAAGACCAAGAAATACTGCGTGGAGTAAGCCTGCACGTTGACAAAGGAGAAATTGTTACAATCATGGGGCCAAACGGCTCTGGAAAAAGTACACTGGCTGCAACATTGATGGGACATCCTGCCTATGAGGTTATGGATGGAAACATTGTTTTCCAGGATGAAGACATTACTGAACTTTCTCCTGATAAGCGAGCGAAGAAAGGACTGTTTTTATCGTTTCAACACCCGCAAGAAATTAGCGGAGTATCGGTTGCTAACTTTTTGCGCACTGCTATTAATTCCATACGGGGAAAGGAAAACGAAATACCGATTCCGGAATTCTTAAAGCAACTTAAAGAACATATGCAGAAACTGAACATGGATCAATCGTTTGCTAATAGGTATTTGAACGAAGGATTTAGCGGCGGAGAAAAGAAACGCACAGAAATTCTGCAACTTTCTATGTTGAAGCCAACGATTGCAATCTTGGATGAAACTGATTCTGGTACGGACGTTGATACGCTCAAGTTGCTGGGCACTACGTTGAAGAATATAAGCGAAGTTGAAGGCACGGGCATGCTTGTTATCACACACTACAATCGCATTCTGCAATACTTGAAGCCTGATAGGATCTACATTATGATGGAAGGGAAGATCGTAGACGAGGGCGGTCCCGAACTGGCTGAACAGGTAGAAAAAGAAGGTTATGCTAAATATTCAGCGTAATCTTTTTATAGATCAATGCAGTAATTTTCTGTGTGGTACACAGAGTAATTATTCTTGGCGGTGGCTTTGGAGGCGTATTAGCAGCAAAACGACTGTTAAAATCAGCGCCACGAGACACCACTATCCGTCTCATAAGTGAAACAGATACGTTTACGTTTAGCCCAAGATTAACAGAAGTCGTCTCTCAGTCGGTACGACGCGATATTGTTATCAAACCGCTGCAAGCAATTTTTGGTGGACGCGTAGCATTTGTCAAAGGTAAAGCAGACAAAATTAATTTCGAAGACCGCGAAGTGGTTGTGGGAGATCGCGCGTATATTTATGACACATTATTGATCGCAACAGGAGCAAAACCAAACTTCTTTGGAATAGAATCTGTTAAGAAACATTGTACGCCATTCAAAACATTTGACGATGCAGAAAAACTGCGTAGACAATTGCTGCACAACTTCAGCGATGGCCAGAAAACAGCAGACCCAAAGAAACGAAAATCTTTGCTGAGCGTTGCTGTTGTGGGAGCAGGACCAACAGGAGTTGAACTCATTCTCAACATTAAGAACTTGGTTGATGACATTGTTGAACGAGCACCAGAACTCAAGGATGAAGTTCGGCTCGTGTTGTTGAACAGTGCGGACACTATTCTGCCGTTCATCGATGAACGCCAACGAAGAGATGCAGAAGATCGATTGGAGCAACAAGGCATTGAAGTTTTTTGTAACAAGCGCGTTACCAAGGCAGATGAAGAATCACTGTACATGCAAGATAATACAAAAATCTTTGCAGCTGCCAAAATCTGGGCAGCAGGAGTACAACCTGTTGCTATCCCGACATACCCTACAATGGAACTTATTCACGGACGACTTCCTGTGGATAAATCATTGCAGGTTCGTGGATTAAAAGGAGTGTTTGCTGTAGGAGACTGCGCCATTTATGACAACGAAGGAGAGCAACTTCCGCCAACTGCAATGGTAGCATTCCAGATGGGGGAACACGTTGCGAAAAATATTGCCAACCGTATTAACAAAATCCCAATCACGCCATTCGAATATGACCATAAAGGATACTTTTTACTTCTTGGTCACAACAATGCATCTGCAATTGTTAAGAATTACCACTTGAAAGGATATCCAGCTGCACGAATGCGTGACGTAGTGTATAGATTCAGATTCAAACAAATGACTTAGGGGGCAAAATGACAGAACTACTAACAAAATTTGGTAATTACAAATCATGGGCGCCTTTTATTTTAAGAGTTACGCTCGGAATACTAATGATGGCACACGGCGCAGGAAAATTATTCGGCGCTAATGCAAGCTTTCTTACACAACTGGGAATCCCAGAACAATTTCTCTCTGGCATAGCAGGATTTGCAGGATGGATTGGAACACCTGTTGCAGACGGCGGACTTGGATTGCCAGCAGCATTCTTCTTTGCCTGGCTTGTTGCACTGCTCGAATTCGGCGGAGGACTTGCGCTTATCCTTGGATTATTCACAAGACTTGGAGCACTCCTACTTAGCCTGCAGTTCTTCATCATTATTGTCTACGTTAAAATTATTGTTGGCAATGGATGGGAAGTTGACCTGCCGTACCTTGGTGGACTAGTTGCAATATTGCTTCTTGGACCAGGACCATACTCGTTAGAACGAAAAATCTTCGGTAAAGTGCGCTTCTAAAACAGGAGCGCAATATTTACCACGTAGATTGCCGTGCATACAAGGCAGAATGTTCTTAATTTGAATTGAAGTAGCGAAAGATATGCAGAAGCAGCTACTGCAGGAATAGCAAGAAGGCGTACAAATCCATCTAACTCTAAAAAAGAAAGAAGAAGCACTACGCTATAAAACGCAATGCCCAGCAACGCATTTGGAACGCCCAAAAGCCTGCCGTACTTACTGGAAAATACTTTGCTGCAGGAGATTGTGCTGTTGATGTCGCACAACGCCTTGAACTGCTTGTTCTTCGCATTGCGTTCTACGTAGTATGCGTACGCAGAAAGTAGCAACCCCGCTGCAGGTATAATCATCTTTTACGTACAATCTTGCGGTACGCCGGTACTTCACGTTCCATGAACACATTTGTGTACAGGAGTGCTGCTAACAAACCACCAATAACTGGTCCGACAATGTATACCATCCAGTTACCCCAGTACCCAGCAGCTAACGCAGGACCAAACCACCGTGCAGGATTCATCGCACCGCCAGTGAGTGTGCCTCCCATCAAGATATCAAATGTAAGCACCAAACCAATTGCAAGCCCAGCAACTTTTTGTGGTGCTCGTTTGTCAACAGCAACGCCGAAAATAACAAACACCAGAAAGAACGTGAGAATTGCTTCTGTTAGTATACCAGTCCAGATTGTGACTCCGTTTCCGAGCTGCGGTGTTCCGAGTTGAACACCAGTAACGCGGGTAACGAAAATAACTTTGAGTAAAAATGCAGCGATTACAGCGCCAGCAAACTGCGCAGCCATATACGCGAGTGCTTTCAGCGAACCAATCTGCTTTGTGATCCACATGCCGAGTGTAACTGCTGGATTGACGTGACCGCCAGAAATATGACCTACAGCATAAATCATACTCATTAACACAACGCCGTGTGCGAGTGCAATACCGGTAAGCCCGATTACTTCGTCGCTTCCTCTATTTGCCAGAACAACTCCGGCACCAATGAATACCAATGCGAAAGTTGCAATTCCTTCCGCAAGAACAGCTTTCCAATCATCCCCGTCCATAAGACCACCTCAACAGTCTGCAAATTCTTCAGTTTAAATATTTTTTTGATACTCTGACCACGACTGGTCGAATACTGCTTTCATCGATTCAATATCTTCCTTCATCTTTGAGTACTGCGGTTGCAGAACATAATCGAACTCCACTTGAATTTCTGCTTTGTCCATGCGAAAACGTAAAATTGACTGCCAAACTTTTGCAGGACCGACTTTGTACTCGTACACCCCTTCATTCTCAAGCGCTTCCTGAATGACTTTTAGACGAGGAGCAGGATAATGACTGCGCAACGCTTTTCTGTACAAATCAAAAATAGCATCTACAACTTCTTGAGTAAACTGATCTTGTTTCATGAGAAAAACTTCTGACAAAAATCAAAACAAAGACGCTTGAGCTCGTCCTTATGCTCGAGATATTCATTGATAATAGAACGAGGATCGATATTCTGCGCATCCAAATCCTTCTGATTGATTTCTACCCACTCGCGAATCATCGGCTCTGTAACTTCCAAATGGAATTGCAACCCAACCCCTGATTGAAACGTAAACGCTTGGTTCTTCACTGCAGAACCGCGCACAACTAGCGTTGCATCCCCGAGATCAAATGTTTCTTCGTGCCATTGCACAACAGGAAACCGTTTGGGAAATGAAGAAAAAAGGGATTCGCCCGTTGATTCAACAGTACCGAGACCATATTCCTTAACACTGCTTGGATGCACCTTGCCGTTTGCAATCAACGCGAGCTGTTGCGCTCCCAAACAAATACCTAGGACTGGCTTCTTGAGCATGAGCGCTTTGCGAATCATCATCCGCTCCTCTTTCAAATACGTATCAGAATCGTTGACGCTTTGCGGGCCACCAAGAATAACAAGTGCATCATGTGAAGTAGCATCAGGTACAGGATGTTCTGGAATCTGCACTACTTTCCACTGCTTGCCTACAGAATCTAAGTAATCTGCGATCAGTCCTGGACCCTCAGAGTCAGCATGCTGGATAATAAGAACGCTCATAGAGCAACGGTAAGAATCCTGCTATATATGCTTTACCTCCTGTCTAGATACGCGTATGCTTCCTGCACCTGGTTGGTATCACAAGGGCGGCAAAGATACGGGTCTTGAAGAGAGCTTTTAGCCATCATTGTTCCGCATGATGTACATTTCATATCAAGGATCATGCAGGAATTCTATTTATAAGCTAGGGATAGACAATATATACCATCAGGTATAAATACCAAATTAGTATCCTGGTAGTTATGAAACGTATTGTGTTTATCGCAAAAGGGAAGGTACAAGGAGTGTACTACCGCGACCACTGTAGGCAAGCGGCGCTCAAACTTGGCGTAACAGGGTATGTCCGGAACCTGGATGATGGATCTGTAAAGATTATCGCAGAAGGAGACGCAGATCAGCTCAAGGAATACGAGCGGCAATGCAAACGTGGAAGCATGATGGCATTCGTTCAAACCATAGAAGGACAGGAAGAAGAAGCAACAGGGGAATTTACAGGATTCGACATTCGCTAATACTGAGTTAACGGTTTCTGCTTACCATGATTTATGATTGTAGTTGTTCCCTCAGTACCGCCAGTAATTTTATTCGTACTGATGAACTTACCGCGTTCTAATCTCGCTACAGTTCGCTGAAATGTTCTGTATGACGCTTTGCCGCCAGCTTCTTCATACAACTTAAACATCTGACCGATCTTTTCGCCGGAATTCTTCTTGATCAAACTCAATACGAAACGGGCTTCGTCGTCGAGATCAGTGCTTTTTTGTACAGAAAACTCTTCAAGCTTGCCGATTGCTTTTTCAGCATCAACAAGCTCTATCTTCTTCGACGCGCGATCCTCAGCAGCGTTTCCTGCCTCACGCATCAAGTAGAGTCCTTGCCGCACATCACCTAAGTCGCCGGCTTTGGCAGCTAACTTTTCGAACGCATCATTCTCCCAAACACCAGGAACAAACGCAAACTGCATTCTATCTCTTAAGATGCCGTGGATTTCCTGCGCAGTATACGGCTTGAACTCTAATAGTTCAGGAGTTAAGCGAGAACGAATTCTGTTATCAAGGTCAATCAACCATTCTTTATGGTTTGTAATTAATACGATACTCTTGCGGTAAATCTCCTCGACAAGAGTGTAAATAAAATCAACATCTTCAATCTTGTCGACTTCGTCAAAGATGAACACAGCACCACCTTTGTTAAGTTGCTGCTTAACAATCGTGAACAATTCATCGGTGCGCTTGTTTTGCGTGAACTTGTATCCAATAATATCGCAAATTTCCAGGAGTAAACGGAAGCTTGTGCTGTGCTTCCAGCAATTCACGTAAATAGGAATGATATCATCGGTCTCTTGCTCAATCTCATCAGCCAAATGCTTGCAGGCGACAGTCTTTCCAACACCAGAAGGACCGTAGATCAACACGTTCCGGCCTGTGCGCTCATGGAATAGCGGCCGAATAGCTGCGGCAACGCTTCGCTGCTCCTGTTCACGATAAGGTATTATTTTAGGAATGAACGAATAATCCAATGCCAGCTCGTTCTGGAAGACACTTTCCTCAGAACCGAGCATATCCTTAAAAAGACCCATTGCAGAAATCCTGGTATGGGGGCAGTATAAATATTTTATTCTCCAAAAATCTTATATTTCCCTCCTCCAATCTAGGTTCATGGCTGACTATGCCCGATCTGGAGAGTATGCCCGACACATTGTGCCACATGACACACTCCTGCTGCTCTATGAGGTTGGACCAGACGACATCACGCATCGATTTCAATTTAGGGAATGGGGGAATGATAGGCTCGTAGGACAGCTCGAGGTTCCTCTTGTCAAAAGAACAGATAGAAACAAGAAAGCTTCTCGCCTGATACTTGAAGGAGGACAACAGGTCACTATAACTGCTGCACAAGAAGGACTTGAAAGCATTGCAGAAGAACGATACACTCTGGTTAAGATCTGGACTGACTCTGGATTCCACGCTCCAGGAAAAATTGAAAATAAAACAGTGCTTGCTGAACGAATGTTGGAGGGAGACTATATACGCAAAAAAAGAGAAGAGGCTGATGAACGCGTTATGAAAGAACCGATATCTTCTTCTTCCCAAGATACTTTTGTAGAACGTCTGGGACGGTAACGCTGCCGTCCTTGTTCTGGTAGTTCTCGAGAATAGCAACTAGAACACGGCTTGTAGCAATGGCGGTGCTGTTTAATGTATGGACAAATTGTTTTTCCTCGCCGTCTTTGTATTTAATATTTAGGCGGGTTGCTTGGTAGCCAGTGCAGTTTGAACAGCTAACTACTTCTTTGTACGCATTCTGGCGCGGGAACCACGCTTCGATGTCAAACTTCTTTGCAGCGATGATACCGATGTCTCCAGTACAAATATTCACAACATGGTATGGGATCTTGAGTTTCTTATACAGATCTTCTGCATTCTTGATCAAATCGTCAAAAAACTTCCAGGAATCCTCTGGTTTGCAAAAGACAAACTGCTCAACTTTGTTGAATTGATGTACGCGGTAGAGCCCGCGTGTATCAACGCCGTGGCTGCCGATCTCTCTACGGAAACACGTACTGATCCCGAGCAATTTTATCGGGAGCTTGTGTACAGGAATTGTTTCATCCTTAAACATCGCGGCGATTGGGTGCTCTGAAGTAGCAATTAAGTATGAATCATCATCTTCAATCTTGTACATGACGTCTTCGAAATCTTTCAAGTCGGTTACGCCTTCGTATGCTTCGCGACGCATCATTAACGGCGTTTGAATTAACGTGAAGTCATTCAATTCGTCGATAGCAAACTGAATTAACGCCTGTTCTAAACGTGCAATATCTCCTTTGAGGTAATAGAATCCTGCACCAGACACTTTTGTTGCGCGCTCAAACTCTGCGCCATCAAGCTGCTCGAGTAATTCTGAATGCGTAATGAGGTCTTTTTTGTGCTCTGCTTTTCCCCACGTAGATACTTCTTCATTTTCCGTATCGTCTTTTCCAACTGGCACGGATTCGTGAAGAATGTTTGGAATGCGCATCTGAATAAACTTCATGCGCTCTGCCATTTTTTCTAACTTCTTTTCTTCTTTAGCAATCTTTTCAGGAATCTCTTTTGCTTCCTGAACTTTCGGCTTGAAATCCTTCCCAGCTTTTCTCAGCTGATTGATTTCTTGTGTAATAACATTTCGAGAATGCCTAATGCCATCAATTTTCTCCTTGAGCTTCTTGGACTTTGTAAACAAGTCTGCAAACTCATCGACCCAGGCAGGCTTCTCCTTGTCGCCCCGCTTTTTAAGGTCTTTTTTGATGACATCAACGTTATTGACAATAAACTTTGCTTCTAGCATCTATAACACCAGCTTAATCTGGTCTCCCAGCGTTACAGCATCGGCAATCAGTTTCCCTATTTTATTCTTACGGGTAATTTTGATCTCGCCGCCCTTTCCTACATTCGCGGTCAGGACATAGTCATCATCTAAGTAGATATGGACTCCTTTTCCAGAATAGCGCTGATCTACGAATAAATGCACGCTCTTCTTCGAGAGCTGAGAATGGAATTTGAGCACTTCACCGGTTTCCTTCTTGGATTCTGCCAGTGATTGAACGTCAATGCCAATACCGAGACGCTTTTCGAGCATCTCCACATTCTTGCCTTGCTTTCCGATGATTTTTGGAATCTCTTCTTCAGGAACAAAAATCCGAGCTTTGTTGTCAGATAGCATCTGCACGTCTGCATCAGGAACATAGCGGAGCATCTCTTGCGCAATTGCCTGCGCTGCTAATTCGTGCACTGGCGAGCCTTTCTGTTCTTTAACTGGAACAACAACTGTTTGTTCACCGTATGTATACAGCTCATATTCTGGCTTGCGCGATTCGAAATCGCTCACAACAACAACAGGACGTGCAAGATCTTCCTCTGTCATGCCTGCTGGTACTTTCACAACCATGTGCAAGCTGAGAACTTTTGCAACGGCACCATTCATAATAAAAATAACAGTATCGATCACCTGCGGAATCACACCGAGTTCGATTCTACCCACAAAACGCTGGATAGCGTCGACAGGATTTGTCGCGTGTACTACGCCAGCTAAACCAATACCAGACAATCGGAGGTCTGCGAACAATTGAAAATCATGCGTGTTACGCATTTCATCAAAAACAGTGTAGTCTGGACGTGATAATAACAAGACATCGTGCACTTCGCGACTATCGCCGTGTGAAATTGCAAGCTGTGTTACATTTTCGGGCAGCACAAGATCTCGCGGGGCTTCAATCGTCTTCACAATTTTATCTTTCGCAGCATAATGCTCTGCAAGAGCTTGGGCGAAAGTACTTTTACCCATACCTGGACTACCGGCGATGAGAACACCTTCTGCTTGTTTGTCGATTCTACTCATTAATTTTTCAGAAAGTGCATAATCAGTAATTGAAAGATGCTTTACTGGCCGAACAGCGGTGATCTCCCACCCGTCGGAAAACGGAGGTCTTGTGATGACAATACGAAAATTAGCGAGTTGAACAATCGTACTGCCAGAACGATCAATTTCAACAAAACCGTCCTGCCGAATATTTGCTTCTTCGATAATTTCGTGCGCAAGTTCTTGCACGAGTTCTCTTGTTAACTTATCTGGCTTGACTTTGACGAACTCCCATGTCCCTGGTTTACCTTTTTTCGCGAACGGTTCGACGTTTTCACGCAAGTGAACGCTCATTGTCATAGCGTCAAAATATCCTTCGAGCTTGAGTTTGCGCTTCAGTTGCTCAATTTCAATAAACAAGACCTTCATGCCTTTTGCACGAGCCACCATAGACTGTACTTTATCGGCACTCATCAACGTAGCGTCTTCTGCATACGCTAAATCTCGAATCAATGCATCAATCTCGCCAAGACGCGCATGCCTGATATCTTGCGGGCGAGGCCGCTCTCCAGTGAACAGAATCTTTGTACCTACTTTTTCAGCAGCAGCCTTCATGTTCTCGATCTCTTCTAAGCCGAGAAAACCAATACTTCTATTGGTATTTGCTTGATGCTCCAGTTCAGCAACGACTGCTTCGTGGATGAGAATTTCAGTTGCAGTGATTTCCTTGCTCTTCAGTTTTTTCGAAACCACGCCTTCAATAATGACTGAGGTGTCTGGTACTAATTTATCTATAGTCTCGCTCTGTTTAGGCATATCCTTGCTGTTAAGAACTGGCTTTATAAAGTTTCTTCTTGATTTTGCCTATTCCTCAAATTCACGGATGAACTTAATGAGCTCATCTGCATCGTCAAAATCCAAGAATTCTTTTTTGGCAAGGGCAGGAGTCTTCTTTGGCTTCGTCTTCTCAAAAATAGTAAGCTGAGCAGTACCTAGCAAACGAGCGATTGCTTGCAATTGCGGATTGGTCTTATCAGACATATCTGATACAATCACTTCTCCTTCCTTTCGAGCAACAAAATCAAATGGAGCACGCTTTGTTTCTACTGTATCGAAGCCCAGCTTTTCGTATTTCTTGCCAACTGCTGACTTTGGATCGGGATGCGGGTGTGCATGTTGTTCGAAAACGCGAATACGCCGGAACACTTTCTCACCAAAAATATCAAACAATGTTTCTGCTGTCTTTGCAGAGATCATTGCATCATTGCTTTCGTAGCGACGGATCATTGTTGAAGACACGCCAAGCTTTTGGGCTAATGCATTCAAAGAAAGACCATGTTCTTCCCGTTCGTGACGAAGTTTTTCTCCAATAATTGCGGCAGACGGCCCTGCGTTTGTGCTGAACAAGAAAGGCAATTTATTTTCTAAACAGTTGTTGAGTGTGGTTGGAGTTAAGAGGTAGACGTTGAAACGGGTGTAGACAACATTGTCCAATAGCGGGGCACCTGCTTTTTCGGCTACGATGACGGCAACTGCACCTACACTTCCAGCGATCTGTTGCATCTCTTGAATCACTGCCTGATTAAGGCCGCTTGCATCTTCGATCACTTTGAGAAGCATAATCGAGGATTGTTTGCGGGCAGCGATGTCGAAACTCGTTCTGGTGAGGGCTTTGACTGTAAAACTATGCCGCAAGAGCACAATCCCGATCTCGTCAAGAAGCTGGCGTTTCATATTGCAGCATAGCCCAGCTCAATATATAAGATTTGCGAAGAAACTTTTAAAAAGAACTCGACGGTTTAGAAGGGTATGAAACGAATCGCGGTGATTGACAAGGAAAAATGCAACCCAGTGAGTTGTGGAGACTTTCTCTGTATACGAGTTAGTCCAGGCAACAGAATGGGCAATGAAGTATTTGTGAAAGGGCCTGATGGGAAAGCACAGGTCAATGAAGAAGTATGCACAGATGCTGAAATGATCACTGCGAAGAAATGTCCGTTCGGTGCCATTCATATGGTGAAATTGCCGGAGAAACTTACGAGCCAACCGGTACATCGTTATGGTAAAGATGGTTTCATGCTGTATTCATTACCGATTCCGATGTTCGGCCAAGTCGTTGGTATTATTGGGAGGAATGGTATTGGAAAAAGCACTGCACTGAAA
>JANQSZ010000019.1 GCA_028279045.1 Candidatus Nanoarchaeia archaeon
AAATCGAGAATTATCTTGGTAATCAGTACCACGTAAAACTAATTCACCAGACCGATCTTCAACTGTAAGCGGTTCGTGAACGTGAATCATGCTATATCCAACTAAATGACTTGTTAGAACTGGAATGCCATGTTCTTGGAATTTTATGTTTGGTTTGTTGTTGAGAACATCCCCTAAATCATCCGCATCATAGACTGATGGCAGTACGCGCTTCATCCACGATGTCCTTTGGTACCATTGCTTCATACCAAAGCGTGATCAGGTTGCATTTAAAAAAATTTCCAGAATGTTTAAGAAAGGTCCTTGGTTCCTTTCTTGCATGAACGGAGCAGCATTCCTAGGACGAGATTTGGGACACATCGTTGAAGCAAATGGCGGTAGACTAGACCATACGGTTGTGGATACTTTTGACCCTGACGGACAAAGTGAACCCGTCATGTATTCTAACCTTCCAACAAGCAGAATTAATCGGCTAGAAGGACTCTTCAGCGAAGTTGATGGCGAAGTTTTTCAAAATCCGACTAGAGGTCCTTTCTTGATTGCACAATCAGGGAATCCAGGCAGCTATCAGCGTGTTATCGCAGTGACTCTCCGAGGCTTCCCTGTTCAACCTCCGGAGAACTATACATTTTCTGAAACAAACCGAGGCTTTTCTGTTCAACTTCCAGCTGAAAGGAAAAAAGTTCCGACTGATGCCGGCAGAGGGTCAGAGCAAATTGACTACGCAGGAATTTTTCAAGAGTATTATCGACTTATTGAAGAATCAGGCGCGGAATTTCACGCTGAAGTTCCACCACTTCTTGTATTTCTGTAAAAAACACTCACTGGTCACTGGACAACCACCGTCGAGAACTATATAAATGAATTCTGTCTTACGTATGTATGAAGGCTAACCCGAAAAATGTCCGGGATCTTGTGGATCTCTATGACAAGCATAGGTCTCTTCGAGTACTGAACTTGCTCACTGGCATCCCAATTTCAACTTTGTGGTATCAACTCAACAACGCCGGTGCTCTTAAAAAACAGGGCCTGGTCCATAAGATATACACAAATAACGACCTCTTACTGGGACTGTATATTGGCTTTTGGGCAGGAGATGGAAGCAGATTCATTGATTCGGGGACCTACGTAACTAAATTCTATTTCGACAAGAGGCAAGAAGAACTGATCAACTATATTGATCATGTTAATTGTGTACTCTTCAAAAAGAAAGGCATTGTACAGAAAGATAAGAGGAATAACAGAGCTTCGCTTAAACTTTACTCTAAGTTCATTTATTTTTTTCCAGAAAACTACTTAAATTTCTCAAAAGAAAAAAGCGCTAGCGTTCACCTAAAAAAAGAATTCTCAAGAGATTTCTCCGACGGCTACTTGCTTGGCCTTTCTTTAAGTGATGGTTACCTCAAGAATAACTTCAAGTTTAACACAATTTCTGATAAACTAGCAAACAATGTGCTGATTGCATTGAAACAAAAAGGTTACAACCCCAAAAGATACACAACAAACAGGTCAAGGTACAACTGGAAGGACCTTCATTCGGTTTATCTCAATGTTGCCGAAAGTAGAGCTCTATTAGAGGAATTGAACTCCTTGCTGAAGTACACTGGATCAATATACTCTTTCGATCAGTTAAAGGGCTACTAGAGTAGAAATGGGCCCGCTGTGATTCGAACACAGGACCTCACGATATCTAATTTCCGGTTTTCTCGGAAAAGTATCAGTCGTGCGCACTAGCCAGACTATGCTACGGGCCCGTAACGATTTGAGAACAGAGAGTTCATTTATAAATGTTTATACGTTGGCCAGCAGATGGAGGACGCCAGAGCTGCCGCAGTACAGGTAGAGATGGCCTCGCTTGTTGCCCAGAAGGCGGTGAGCTCGCTTTAACTGCTTGCGGGCTTTGACAACACGATATGAGCACTTGACCTCATAGATGTCGACTTCTTTTCCACGCTTGCCTATTAAATCAATTTCAGCGATGTCTCGCTTCTTTCCCCTAAACTTCACGTGACTTGACACAGAATCATATTTCTTAGAAACTCGCCCTTTCAGCTCTTCTACATATTGATCGTGTTTGGTTCTGCGCGCTGACACCTTACTGCACATTGGTGTTCTTGCTATATATAGATGGTGTCTATACAATCCATTCCATATCGGGTTTGAATTTGTACAAACAGAATTCAAGTAATGCCATTCTTGTGGGAACTCCGTTACGAACTTGCTCAAAATATTTTGAACGGGAATCTGCGTCAACTTCAGGATCTATTTCAGAAATACCTGCAGAGGAATCACGTGGAAGTGGATGCATGACAATTCCAGTCTCTGGAAGTAGACGCATTACTTCAGGAGTCATCCGGTAGACACCCATTGCTTTTTCTTGATAGTCATCAGCATCAGCAAGACGTTCTTTCTGGACGCGTGTCATGTACACAACATCTGCTTCACGCGCAGCTTCTTTCAATGAAGGCGCTACTTCAACTGAGTTGCCTGCGTCGCGAATCATGTCGATGTATTCTTGCGGTAATTGTAAATCTCTCGGCGCTGCTTGAATAAAACGCATGTTATCAAACTGATTTAACAATTTAATATTGGAATGAACAGTTCGACCATACTTTAAGTCACCGCAGAATACAATTGTTAAGTCATTCAGGTTTGGAAAACTTTCGTAGATGGTAAAGATGTCAAGCAATGCTTGTGTAGGATGCTCGTTACCACCATCACCTGCATTGATAATTGGAACATGACTTACTTCAGCTGCTGTTTTGAGAATTTGCGGATCTTTTGATCGCATGACAATAAGGTCGCAGTACCTCGACATAACACGCATTGCGTCCTCGTAACTTTCGCCCTTGCTGAACGACGAATGATCTGCAGAAACAACACTTTCAACTGCAGCTCCTAAAAATTGTGCAGCCATGCTAAATGATAGTCGCGTTCGTGTTGATGGTTCCAAAAATAAATTAATGACACCGAGTCCTTGCAATGACTGCGGACGCATGTAATTAATGTAGTCGTTTTTTCTTGCGTTGACATGTTCAAGAAAACTAATCAGGAAACTCTTATCAGAAAATTGAGAAGCGCTGAGAATGTGTCTTGGCTTTCTTTGCATTAAAAAAAAGAGTATAGCGATTGGGTATTTAACATTTTTGGAAAAATAAAAACGCCCCGAACCAGACTCGAACTGGTGACCTTGCGGTTAACAGCCGCACGCTCTACCTACTGAGCTATCGGGGCACAACTTCAAAGATTCGAGAACCCTTTTAAAAACTTTCTGTGGGAATGCTTAAATAGTTTGTCTCTGAAAGAGAGGACATGCTCTGGCTCAATGTTCTCTTGTTTGTGGTTGCGACCGCTGCTCTGGTGAAAAGCGGTGATTGGGCGCTATCAATTTCTGAAAGGATTGCTAAACTTCTCCGGATCAGGGAATTTGTGCTGGCGTTCATGCTGCTGGCGATTTCTACGTCTTTGCCAGAGCTATTTGTTGCGATTACGAGCTCTGTGCAGCACTCTTCCGAGCTCATTTTGGGAACGGTGATTGGAAGTAACATCGCAAACATTGCATTGGTTGTTGGTGTGGCTGCATTGCTTGCACGCGGTTTGAAGATAAACATCGAAGAAGTTCGAAGAGATAGCCGATACATGATCATCGCTGCTGCAGCACCAATTTTGTTGTTGCTGGATGGTAATCTGTCGCGAGTAGATGGATTGTTGTTGATTTCAATTTTTGGATTCTACATGTGGAGGATCTACAAACAACGCACAAGCTTTCCAGAACCAGCCAAAAAGGAAAAAGGGAAAACAGCGGTTGAAAGTGCAACTGAATTTGGCGGGACAGTGAATACTTCGATCAAACAATTTGCATTGCTTGGCGGAAGTTTTGTTGCACTCTTTATCAGCGCGAATTTTGTGGTAAAGTATGCGTTGTTGATTGCAACTGATCTGAACATTCCAACATTTATTGTGGGTGTGTTTATTGTTGCTTTTGGAACATCGTTACCTGAATTAGTGTTGTCTGCACGAGCCGCAGTAAAAGGAAAAGCGAGCACGGTCATTGGAACGAACATTGGAAGCGTGGTTGCAAATTCTACGCTCATTTTGGGGGTTGCTGCCCTGATCCTACCGCTGCATTCTGATGGTGTGCTGACGTTTGCCAGTGCAGGATATATGCTGTTAACGTTGGGCTTGTTTGTGTTCGTTTTGGAGCGGGATGATGTGGTATCGGTTAAGGAAGGAATGAGCTTGATCGTACTCTACATTGTGTTCTTGATGGTTGAGTTCCTGCTATCGGGCAGCTTCTAGAAAGCTTTATAAATGAACATGTGGTCCCAGAACACATGAAAGTAGCAATTCTTTACTCAGGCGGAAAAGACAGCACCTTTGCAATCGACTTTGCAAAAGAAAAAGGCTGGGACATTCGATACTTGCTTAGCATTAAGCCAAACCGAACAGATTGTTATCTGTTCCACTTTGCAACAGTAGAACACACACCTGTTCTTGCAAACATTCTCGGATTGAATCACACTCTTCTTCCTTGTACAGTTGCTGATCCAAAACAAGAAGCAGCAATTGTCAAAGATCACGTTTTGAAAAATGAAGAAGTTGATGCAATTGTTCTTGGCGGAACTGGATTGCAGGAAACTCAACTTCGCACATTACAAGAAACATTCCAACCGCACGGCATTGAAGTCTTTGCGGCACACGCTGGCTTGGATCATGACGAAGTTATGAATGACATGATCGCAAAAGGATACGACATTCGCATTACTCAGTTTGCAAGCGATGGATTTGACGTATCTTGGTTGGGACGACAAATTGACGCTTCTACATTAGCAGAAATGAAACAACGATCAGAAAAGTTCGGCTTCCACGTTGGTGGAGAAGGCGGATACTTTGACACGTTTGTCGTCGATGGACCAATTTTCAACAAGAAAGTTGACATCACGGCTGCAGACAAAGTCATGGAATCACAATACGCAGGTCATCTTGTTGTTGACAAGCTCACGATTCTTGACAAAGCTGTCAAATTAGAACAGTAATTTTTTATTCTCTTCTTGATTTCTTTCATTTATGACATCTGATACTCCTGTTCTTGAAAGAGTCAAACCTGATCTTTCCAATCGGGCTGCAATTATTTTACTTGCTGCAAGTTGGAGGGAGGACAACCTCAGCACACTTGCATATTTGGTTACGGATACTTATGAGGGTCCTTTAGGAACTGCGAAAGAAGTTGAAGAAGGCTTGCTTGTTTTCATGGACGATGGCGCAACTAATGGCCAAGGCTTTCGTTTTGGATGGGGAACGATCGGCACTCTTGACCAAAGAATTTCTGAAACTTCTGATCCATCGTACTGGATGTCTGATAAAGGCTACCTTGCATGGGGATACTCGGAAGGAAAGCACCCTCAATCGTCTGTTTCTTTTGGATTCTACGCTTGGGCCGCACGCGCGCTAAATAACTCTAGGAACGGGGACGATATTGCAGACGCTTACAATGTAATTGGCTGGAATTTTATTGAGAAGCAGCCAGAAGCTCGCCTTTCTGATTTCAAGGATCGATTTGCTCCCTTGGAGGAATCCCAACTCTGGGTTCCAGATCAAGGCCAACCGAGAATCGATGATTTGTCTGAACTTGAGTACGCTGAAACCCAATAATTCTGCTAGTTTAGGTAGCTGAAGTGCCTAAATTTAATCGATAAGTTTATAAGCTGGCAACTGCTCCTGAATAGTACATGACTGAATCTTATGATGCTAGCAAAATTCAAGTTCTAGAGGGAGCTGAAGCTGTCCGAAAACGCCCAGGAATGTACATAGGAAGCACTTCTGAAAGGGGGTTGCATCACTTGGTGTACGAAGTGGTGGACAACAGCATAGATGAAGCTCTGGCTGGCTATTGTAGCAAGGTTCTGGTGATTATTCATCCTGATAACTCGATCACTGTTGAGGATGATGGGCGAGGCATCCCAACTGATATGATGCCAAATGAAGGCAAGACAGCGCTGGAAGTCATTTTTACAAAACTGCATGCTGGTGGGAAGTTTGACAAGAACTCCTACAAAGTGTCTGGTGGGCTGCATGGAGTTGGTATTTCTGTTGTGAACGCATTGTCGGAGAAGACTGATGTGCAAGTGTTCAGAAATGGACAAGAAGTTCGCATGAGTTTTAGCAGAGGAAAGCCGACAACGGACATGATTAAAGTTGGGCCAACAGAACGGCGCGGCACGATTGTTACGTTTAAGCCAGATGCAGAAATTTTTACAACACTTGAATACCACTACGATATTCTTGCAAGTCGTTTACGTGAACTTGCGTTCTTGAACAAAGGAGTAGAGATCACGCTGAAAGATGAACGTACTGAAAAAGAACAAACATTTCTGTACAAAGGCGGTATTAACGAATTTGTTGATCACTTGAACAAAAACAAAACTCCGCTACATTCTACTATTCACATGGAAGGAGAAAAAAGCGGAGTGCAAGCAGAAATTGCATTGCAGTACAACGATGGATATTCTGAAAATGTTTATTCTTTTGTAAATAATATTAACACGATCGAAGGTGGGACGCATTTATCTGGATTCAAAACAGCATTGACGCGAACACTCAATTCGTATGCAGATAAGCAAAGCGGTGGAAAAGTAAAGATCTCAAGCGATGACACACGCGAAGGATTGAGCGCGGTTATCTCGGTAAAAGTACCAGAACCGCAATTCGAAGGACAGACAAAAACCCGACTGGGAAACTCGGAAGTTAAGGGTATTGTTGATTCTCTTGTAAACACAAAACTTGCACAATTTTTGGAAGAAAATCCAAAGGAAGCACGCATTATTGTTGAAAAAAGTGTTAACGCAGCTAAAGCACGCGAGGCAGCGCGAAAAGCGCGAGATCTGACACGAAGAAAAGGTGTGCTTGATGGAAATGCATTACCTGGAAAACTTGCGGATTGTTCTAATAAAGATCCTGCACAATCAGAGATATACATTGTAGAGGGAGATTCTGCTGGTGGATCAGCGAAACAAGGACGAAATAAAGAATTCCAAGCAATCTTGCCGTTGCGAGGTAAAATTTTGAATGTTGAGAAAGCACGATTGCACAAAATGTTTTCATCGCAGCAAATTGTAACGTTAGTTACTGCATTGGGTTGCGGAATCGCAGATGACTTTAACATTGAGAAAACACGTTATCACAAAATTGTTATCATGACAGATGCAGATGTTGACGGTGCGCACATCCGTACATTATTGCTAACGTTCTTCTTTCGATATCTACGACCTTTGATTGACGCTGGTTACATTTACATTGCACAACCACCGTTGTATAAAGTTAGTAAGAATAAGAGAAATTACTGGATCTACACTGATGAAGAATACAAACGACTGATTGATGAAATTGGCGAAGAAGGAATCGGTGTGCAACGGTACAAGGGACTTGGTGAAATGAATGCAGATCAACTATGGGATACTACAATGGATCCTGAACACCGCAAAATGCTGAAAGTTACTGTAGAAGATGCAGTAGCAGCAGACCAGTTGTTTACTTTGCTTATGGGATCAGAAGTGCCTCCACGGCGTGATTTTATAGAGCAGAACGCCAAGTTGGCTGAGAATATTGATATTTAGATAGATTTAAGTTTAGTTTTCGATTCCCTTTTTTCTATGGCTACAACAATAGCAGCTCATCGGGGCTTACCCCTTGACCTTGACTTTCTTTTTGGTGAGGAATTATTGCCTCATTGGGATCACGTTCATTTTTTTGTGAATGAGTCGCCAAGGTCCCCAGAACAGCACCGAGAACTCATTGAATCACAACAACACCCAACTATAATTTTTGGGAAGAAAGCACAATTTTCTGACGAACCTGTCCAAGGATTTGAATATGATGTTGAAAACAAAAGACTTCTGGTTGAAGTTGCATCCATCCCTGACCTGGATTATGCCTCAGGAGATCGAGAATGGCAACCTTATCATTTATGGAGGCGTGGTGTGCGAGCTGCTGTTAACGAAAGACCTCGGCATGAAAAAAGAAGGGGAACTGCAGAAGTTAAGCGATTTGCTAGAAACCCACAAATAGTTCAAGCATCAAATTCTCTTCTTCGTACAGCTGGCTTATTCAATGATCACTACGGAGCATTGCTTAAGCTCAGGGCTGAACGTGAAGGATTGTGGAACCCTGCTTTAGAAGAATATAGCCTTTCATATGGTCAAGTAATTCGAACAACAGACGAAGGAGAACCATCTGAACCACTCATAGCAATTTCCCGCCGCTTTGGTGATTATATTGATCTTGCTACTCCAGAAATCGCACTTGATTTCACGGTGAAGCGTAGGGTTATAGGCCCTGAAGGCAGTGTTCACCTCGAAGGTGTTGTAGAAAACTTTGCTCTGCGATCAGACGAAGGCCTGGAACGCTGGGAGAATCTTCTGCAAGAGAACAGGATTCCTGCGTATACTTCTTGAATCTTGCATAACCTTTATAAAGGGCCCCCATCCCCTTCACTTCTATGGTAGTAGCTAAGAAGCAGAAAGCTAAGCAGAAGAAACGATGGTACCCTATTACTACAGGGCCAATCTTCAAGAATGCAACTCTTGGAGAGACCTCTGCTATTGTTCCAGAAGTTCTTGTAGGTAGAATGATGAAGGTGAACATGGCCAATGTAACAGGCGATGTTCGTGAACAATCAACTACTTTGCAATTCAAGATTGCCTCAGCTACTGAAGGCAAGCCATTTGCAGAATTCTACGGAGCAAAGAAAGCTGATGCAGCTGTCAAGAGAATGGTACGGAGAAACTTGAACCGTATTGACTCCTCTTTCACACTTGAACTTGGTGATGGCAACAAAGTTAGAATCAAACCAATGGTACTTACCACTGGTAGAACAAGTAGCTCAGTCCTCACTGTTTTGAAGAACACACTTGAACGAAAGCTACGTGCAGAAGCAAAGAAGAACAAATTTGACGACTTTGCACAACAGATCTTATCGCGAAAACTTCAAAGCATCATGAAGAGCCAACTCAAGAAAATCTATCCTATTCGTGCAGTTGAAATCCGAAGCTTCAAGATTGTAGGCGAAAAGGCAATCGTGAGCTTTAAGCCAGAAGAAGCTAAACCAGAAGCGAAAGCTGAGGCAAAACCTGCACCAAAAGAAAAGACTGAAAAAGTAGAAGCCCCTAAGGAAGCACCAGCTCCAAAGGTGGAAACCGGTGAAGAATAAAACAATCCTGGGTCTTACTGAACACGTCACACTTATTTCTTCGACAACCAATATTGCTGTAAAAGCTCGCATTGATTCCGGCGCTACGTATTCCTCTATGGATGCAGCACTGGCGAAGAAACTTGGGTGCAAAATACTTACACGCAAAAGAAAAGTGCGCAACGTGCATGGAATCACGATGCGAAAAATGGTGCAGGCAACAATAATGATTGCCGGCAACAGACATCGATCATACTTTACCATTGCTGATCGTTCAACAATGAAATACAAAGTGTTGATCGGCCAAAACACATTGAAGAATCGAGGATACCTCATCGATCCAGACAAAAAATGAGAGCAGCAATCATCAGCCAAGGAAGTACAAGTTCACAATGGACAGCTGCAGCTATGGAAAAACACTTCGATCATGTTGATCACCTGTTGTTGAAAGATCTTGAACTTTCAATGAACGGTAAAAAGTTAGAAATGCTGTACAAAGGAAACCCGATACCGAAATATGATTGTGTTTTCTTGAAAGGATCGTTCAACTACTCCTCAATGTTACACGCTATTAGCAAAAGTTTACCAAAAGAAACATTCCAACCGATCAATGCAGAAGCATTTCACATTGGTCATGACAAGTTGTCAACACACTTGGTGCTGCAACAACATAACATCCCTATGCCGACGACATACTTGGCAACATCAGAAACGTTTCATCAATTGCTGGATAGGGTAAACTACCCGATTGTTGTGAAATTTCCGTCAGGAACTGGTGGACGAGGAGTCATGTTTGCAGAATCCAAATCATCTGCATCTTCTTTGTTGGATGCGCTCGTGTCGTTGAAACAACCATTCCTTATTCAAGAATATATTGAAACTGGCGGAGTAGACATTCGCTTGTTTGTAGTGGGAGACAAAGTTGTTGCTGGAATGAAACGAAAAGCAACGCCAGGAGAGAAGCGCGCAAATTTACATTCAGGTGGCCACGGAGAACCCTTCACACCAGATGCTGCAATGAAAAAGATTGCATTAAAAACAGCAAAATCAGTTGGCGCAGAAGTATGCGGAATTGACTTGCTTGAAGGGCCAACAGGACCGCTGGTTGTGGAAGTTAATCTTTCTCCAGGCTTGCAAGGAGTAACACAAAACAATGATGTTGATGTTGCAGATCATATTGCAAAATACCTTGCTGCACGGGCACATCAGCACAAAGACACAGATAAGAAACCATCAGCAGAATCGATCTTGGCGGAACTGGGTGTGGATAATGCCAAAGAAAAAATGCAGAGCATCATCACAGGATTGGATTTCAGGTCAGACCGGATTCTACTGCCTAAAATTCTCAGTAAATTGACAAGCTTCAGGGAAGACGAAGAAGTGGAAATCGATGCTACAAAGGACGAAATCCGCATCAAACGCTTCCAATAGGCCGTTTTTATTTCTAAGTAGTTACGAATGTTCTTAAAGAACTAGTGCCCAAAACAGCTAGATACATACTGAAAGGACTAGTGAAAACGTAAATGGCTTATTCACCAGAAAGCGTTACAACGGGCGCGGATCTACTGATAGATCTCGTGGAAACGAAAAAACAGATATCCGTCTCTGATTCTGCTAAGCAACTTGGCGTTCCTTCTGCAACTATTGAGGCCTGGGCCAACTTTTTGGAAGAAGAAGGCATGCTGGAAATCCAGTATAGCTTTACCAAACCTGTTCTTGTGGCAAAATCAGCTCCGAAACCAAAGAAATCCAAGCGCAAAAAGGATACTACGTTCAATGAAAGCCAGGATCCAGGAAATCCGCTGCACGCAAACGAGCATGAACCAGAACTGACAGCACAAGCAAAATCAATGGATGCGGTCCCAGACCTGCTGCGTAATGGAGACTTTAACACACTCAAGGCAACGTTCTTGACGTTCCAAGACAAAATGCAGAACATGACTACTGCAGTCATACCGCAACTCAGTAAATTACATCCAGACAAAGTAGAAGATTTGAATACTGCACTTGAAGACTTTTCTGAATCATTTCGAACCGCGATGGCACTGATTGATCATCAGCACTTTGATCAAGCGAAACTGCAATACCAAGCAACAAACCTGAAAGCAATCGAACTCATGCGCATTTCTCGAGCATCTCACAACTTGATTTCACAAGAAGAGAAGCCAACAGATGATGCAAGCCAACAAAATCTGTTGGACCATGCGTATGAATTGTTGAAACAAGGAAATGTGCAAGGAGCACGTGCAGAATTCGGTGAATTAAGCGATCAATATCAACACTTACCAGAAGAATTTGAACGCAAACAAAAAGAAATGCAGCGTCAACTCACTAAACTGAGCTTAGACATGAGCACCGCCGAGGAACAGGCAGCTAAACAACACTTTTCTGTTGCTAAAAAACGCATTGAAGCAAGTGTGAAGCAAGGAAAAAATCTTATCAAGCAACGACAGTTCAAGCAAGCATTTTCTGTCTATGCTGAAATGCGCGCAACGTTCAAATCATTGCCACCTGGATTTGAAAAAGAACACGAATCACTGCAAAAAAAGATTGTGCAGTTCTATCAAGAGCTTTCTAAAGCAAATCAACAACATTCTGATACGCAATTTACTACGCAAACAAAAGAAATTGAAGACATGCTTACTCAACTTAACGGGCTGATTGCAGAAAAGAAAACCGATGACGGATTGAAGTTGTACAATAAACTTCAACAATCTTTTGCAACGCTCCCCGACGGATTTCTCAAGGAAAAACTTGCGATGCACGCTAAAATATTAGATGCGTACGAGAAACTTGCGCAGCAATATCATGGATATACTGTAGATAAAATGCAGCATGGGCAGGGCCAAATCGTCAAACTTATCGAGGACGTGAATAAAGCTATCGAAGCTGGCGACACTGCAAAGGCACAAGCAGAATACAAGAAAGCAAACACACTTTTTGATCAACTTCCTGCTGGATTTCTCAGAGAAAGAACACAACTCAAGAATAAACTCCTTGAAACGTACGAAGACTTGCTCATTCACTCAGACGAATCTGCGTTTAATAATTTGAAGAAAGAGTT
>JANQSZ010000026.1 GCA_028279045.1 Candidatus Nanoarchaeia archaeon
TGCTCTACGTGCCATACTGCTCTCTATGCACTTTCCTCTTTATAAACCTTTCGGTTATTCGTCCCTTAAAAGTAGTACTTACTCTGATCCTGGCAGAGGCATCGCTTCATGCACTTCTATCTCGCAGCCAGCGTTCCAGCCAAGGTGTGGGTGTCCTTCTAGGAGCGCTTTTGCAGCATCCATAGAGTCTGCTTCCAGAATGGAGTAGCCAACCACTCCTTTGTCGCTTGGCGAACTTCCGCCTTGTGTTACTTTCTGCCCATTTCCGAGCGGATTTCCCAAGTCTACAAGAGCATCTCCACACTTTTCAGCCCATTGCATCCAAGCATCCATGCCTTTTTTCACTTCCTCGGGAGTTGTTTCCTCGATTTGTTTCATTGCATCGCCTGTGGCGTGGTATAGTACGATAAATTTTGTCATAGTGTTCCTCCAAGAACAGTCGTTCTTCTAGAATTGAGATACTTCACCCTTATAAGAATTCACGCTTTAAACAAGTACAGCATTGATGCTGCCTTCTTGTCCAGGTCTGTTCGTAATACGAGCCTTTCCAGCTTCAGTTTCAACAACTGTTCCTTTTGTCAAGATGTTTCGCCGCACGTAGTTGCGGTTAGCAGGAGAATCTACTACTTGCTTGATCGCTGCCTTGCTGTACTTCTTGGTCTTTGGATTGAATACGTTAACAACCTCTGCTTGCAGAACACGTTGTTTGTTTGTACCGCCTTTCACATTGTCTTCCCGCGTATGCTGCTTTCCGACTTTGGTCATGATAGGCTTTCGACCTGTTTCGTACAGTCGCTTCTTCCTACGGTCCTTTACACGACCGCCAGAATCGCTACGTTTTGAACGAATTTGTGTAATCATACTCGTAAGAATTTGCTCGCTATTTAAAAGGGTTGTGGTGGTGGTTATCCCATCTCCTCAGAAACCTTTATATACAGTACTCAAAACCTGAACAGTATGGAACAATCAAGACCATTAGACGCATTGAATTCCGCACGCCACAAGCGTGTCATGGTTGAGCTGAAGAACAATTCAACGTTCGTTGGTAAGCTCAAAGCCTTTGATATTCATATTAACGTTGTCCTTGAAGAAGCTGAAGAGCGCGAAAACAATGATGTGAAGCGCAAACTCGGCATTGTCTTCATCCGAGGCGACGCAATCGTAACGATTTCTCCTGAGGAGTAAGATGACTAAAGGAACACCAAGTATGGGAAAGAAGTCTGGCAAGAAGAATATGCTTCATTGCCGAAGATGCGGCAGCCGCAGCTTTCACCATACAAAGAAGAAGTGTTCATCTTGTGGTTTCGGCGACTCAGCACGTTTGAGATCGTACTCCTGGCAATCTTAATTTCTGGTGTTGTGAATGAAAGAAGCTCTTATACAATTCAGACTCCGACATGAGTTATATCTCGCTCGGCAATACACTTCTGCAGAAAGCACTGAAGAAAAGGAAGCTGCATTCAATCAGATGCATCCTACTGTACGACGATTGTTTGGGTATGAGGGAGAAGCTCTTGTTGGCCTCTGCACCGAAACTGTTCACAATTATTTTAGGCAAGAAATTGATCGCGGTTTAGATGAAAGTCCGTTGTTTTATTCTGCTTCTTCGCGAACACAATATGCAATCAGAAGTGTCATCGGAGTAATTGAAGACCTATTAACAAACCCAGACCAGGCTGAATGGTCTCCTGCATAATCATTTTAAACAACCTCTCATTATCTCTTGTTGGCGTTGCATATGGACCAATCAGAACGTGTACGAAATTATATTCTTGTAGGCGAGTACGTTGCTTCTCAAGAGGCTGAAAATGAAGAAGGGATGAGTGCTGCCAGGGAGCTGATGCATCCAATTTTTCAGGAAGTTGTTCATCAAGGAACCATTGGTGAAGTACTTGGATATGAATCGGCGCTTGTCGCAGAAAAGAAACCAGGCTCTGAAGATCCTGAAAGAAAAGCATATCGAGAATTAAGCGACGTAGCACGTGATGCTGTCGATAGAATTCATAACTTTGTTGACTAAGTTATCCTTGAAAATCCTTATACAATTTACTCGGTTCTGGATTAGTCTGTCCTTGATATCGACTTCGCAACTCAGGACTTCCATATGGTTTCTCGACAGGTGTTGTCATTTTCTGAAACGAAAACTGTCCAATTTTCATTCCCGGATACAGCGTAATTGGCAACTTAGAAACATTACTCAACTCTAATGTAATATTTCCTGAAAAACCAGGATCAATATAGCCTGCTGTTGAGTGAATCAACAACCCCAATCTTCCCAAAGAACTTTTTCCTTCGATGCGCGCTGCTACATCGTTTGGCAACGTCAATTTCTCGCTCGTACTTCCCAACACAAACTCGCCAGGATGCAAAATGAATGGTTTCCCATTGTCAACAATAATTTTCGTTGTCAAGTCAGGCATTTCTTTGCGCGTATCAATAAACGTATGTTCGGAGTGATTAAACACCAGAAATGTTTTATCCAAATGCACGTCAACACTACTTGGCTGCACGCATTCCTCCCGATAAGGCTCGATGACAATCCTCCCAGCGCTCACTTCTTCCTTAATCGATCTATCGCTCAATATCATTTCAGCACTTCCTCAAGTTTTGCGTAAAGTTCATCAACACTGCCATCGTTTTGAATCGTAACATCTGCCATATCCATCAACTTACCAAGATGCTGCTGCATTTGCGCACCATCCATCTCTTCTGCTTCTTGTTCTTTAAATTCCTCAAAAGATTTGTGATCTTCACCACGCTGCCGTTCTTGCGCGCGCTTGAATCGTGTTTCGATCGGCGCATCGATTGCAATCAAAACGAACTTGCCAAGTTTCCTCATCGCTTCGACTTCTCCTTCATTTCGGATGCTGTCAATCACAGCTTCTCCTTTCAATTTCTTAATGACTCGCTCAGCAAGATATCCTGCCCCTTTTTCTTTCCGAATGTCGTTCCCCATGAATGTCAACGAATCGCGTGTTATTTTTATTCCTTGATCTTTCAGGATAGCGCGCAATTCATCAGACAAGGAGTAATAATCGTATCCTCTCCGGATAAAGAATTTGGCAGCAGTTCCCTTCCCTGCTGCATTTGTTCCGGTAATCCCTATATTCATACAAGTGCTGAAAATGAAGATATTTTTATAGTTTGTTACGATCCGCCATAGGATGAGAGGCAAATTCGTAATGGTTGATGGCCTTGATGGTTCTGGCAAAGGAACTATTGTGGACGCGATGAAAGAGTGGGCTATTGATCATGGCGTGAATGTTCTTGACCTCCGCGACTTCTGCCGCGAAAATAGCCGCTTCCCAAATGAGGTTGAAATTTCAAGCGCTGCTTTCATTTTCTCTGCAGAGCCAACATTCTGTATGGTTGGCCAAGCAATCAGAGAAGAACTTGTACGAAATACAGACACAAATTATTCTGCGATGACTATTGCACAAGCATTTTCTCTAGATCGAGAAATCTTGTACAAGCGAGTCATCATCCCAGCATTGAAGCTTGGCAAGAATGTCATCCAAGAGCGCGGCGTTATTTCATCTTTAGTATACCAGCCAGCTCAGGATCGCATTCAAGTATCTGAGCTTCTCAAGCTAACCGGTAATCGCCTCGCATTGCTGAACGCTCCTGATACAGTCATCATCGCTAAGGTCTCAGCAGAAACAGTAGTACGCCGGCTCAAATTAAGAACAAAGAAGGATGATTCTATTTTTGATTCGTTAGCATTCCAACGCAAGCTAGAATCTCGCTATACTTCTGATTGGCTGAAAACATTGTTTGAGAAGCAGGGATCAACAGTCATGTACATGGATACTGACGATCCGAAAACACCAGAAGACACGAAGGAAGAAGCCAAAAAGCTGATGGATGATTTATTCTGATTCTTCGTCTTCGAATTCATCAAGAGTTTGGTTTTTCTTGGTTTCTTCGTAGCTAATCATTCAATGATTTTTATGGGGTCTCTTGTATTTAAAGATCATGCACCCGCAAAACCCGTTTCGAGAAGTCTATCTTCCAGGCAACATTGTGTCAACATTAAGTGATAACTCAAGAGAACTCAAACAGAGAGACTTCTTCGTGTTTCTTGATTTCCCCTGTTTTAGCGTCGAGACGCACATTCACAGTCTTGAACTGCGGTGTAACAAAAGTGATGTTCCACAACACTCCTTCTTCTAAATGCTGTAGGATAATAATTGTTTTTACTGAGACCTTCTGCTGATACTCTGCTTCATACAATTCTTCTGCGCTCTTCATCGCAGTTTCCATGGTAAGCTCAACATCATCAAGCGAAAGCTCAAGCACAGTCTTGCCTGCTTTCATAACATCGTCTTCCCGGACATCTGAAGGGTTGCTAGCGTTAAACGAAATTACTCGATCCTTGCCTGGCTCGTAAAACAGCACAAGTTGATCTCCTTCACTATCTTTCTCCATCAATGTAAAAAATCCAGATAAGTAGCCATCAGTGTTTGCTTCCTTCCAATGCGCATACTCTTCGCTTCCCTTGACAGCTTCAATCGCTTCCTTTGCTTCCATGAAAATCAGTTCAAATTGCGGTTATAAAAACCTTTTTATAGCGTCTTTTTTTAGCGCTCACTATGGATCAGGCGTACAAAACGCTTCTCAAAAAGCAAGGATATCATTTTGTTGGTGAGCATTCTGCGTGCAAAACCTGCTACTACACTGCCAACGAGCTGAAGGGCGGCACTCCTTGTTATAAGCACAAGTTCTACGGTGTTGAAAGCCACCGCTGTATCCAGATGTCCGTCGCAGTAAATTTCTGCAATCTTGATTGTGTGTTTTGTTGGAGAAAACGAGACAACTCAGCATTCGGCACTGTTGACGACCCAATCCAAGTGGTCAACAAATCCATTGAAGCCCACAAACAGCTTTTGAGTGGGTTCGGCGGCCACCCAGATGTTACAAAAGAGCGACTCGCAGAAGGGATGGAACCACGGCATTTCGCAATCTCATTAAACGGAGAGAACACAGCTTATCCTAGATTAAACGAATTCCTTCAAGAAATCGAAAAGAAAGGCCATACATCTTTTCTTGTTACCAACGGTCAATTTCCCAAAATACTCAACAAGCTTCACCCGCCTACTCAACTCTATCTATCACTAAGCGCACCAAACAAAGAACTCTTTTTCAAAATCGACAAGCCACTAGCAACAGATGGTTGGGAACGTATCCTAAAAAGTTTAGACGCACTCAAAAACATGAAAGATAAAACCCGTACAGTCATTAGAATAACAACCGTCCGCGGTTTAAACATGTCAAACCCAGAAGAGTATGGCGAATTAATCAAGCGTGCAGAACCAAAGTTTGTCGAAGTCAAAGGATATTCTCATCTCGGTGCAGCGACAGAAAGACTAATGGCTGACAACGTTCCGAACCATGAAGAAATGCGTGCATTCGCAAAAGAAATCGGAAAGCATTCTGGCTACAAGATTGTTGATGAACAATCAGAAAGCCGTGCACTACTTCTCATGCAAGAAGATTCCGACGACAGATTACTCAAGTTCTAGTGTGCACTGGTACTTTGGTGACAGAGCCCGGCACATCAACTTTCGGAACTTGAGAATAGTTTTCTGGAATAGTTCCTCCTACAACGCGCGCTGAAACAGGATATCCTAAACTGTTTGCAACAACAGCACGATCATAATTTTCTTGACCGCCTGCTACATAGAATGAACCTCCATCCCGTACTACTTCAACTTCTCCAATTTCACCGCCGTGTTTAACACTTGCGATAATGGTCTCTACTGCACCTGACGGCTGCATATTTGGATCTGACAGCAGGTCATCTGCATCAAGCTGTACGTTTCTATTCATGCTGACCACCCGCATACTGAGTACTGGCGCCGCGGCCAAGTCTTTCTGCTCGTTCTTGGATTCTTTGTTGAAGTCCAGGGACATACTTTTCAACATTAAGCCGTTCAAGTTGATCAGTTGGCGTATCAGATTCTCCGCGCGTGATTGGTACTTGAGGTAAGTTTCCTAATGCTGCGCCGTGCGCAACAGTTCTCCCACCTTCAAGTACTTCGTAAACTGTTCCTTCTTCTGTTGCGTGCTCTGCAACAGGAATAGTAGGGACAGTACCTTGTGTCAATGTTGTAGCAAAATAATGCACAGAACTCTCTCGCACTCCTGAAGTATCTCTTATTCTCAGATCCGATGTATTAACTGTTCTTTCTAAACTCATTCGCAACACCCATTAAGTTATTTTTTCCAAAAAGAACGAGTCTGATTCTATTTAAATAGCTTATGGATATATTTAGGCTTGATAGAGAACGTCCATACTTCCGAGGTCGTTTCTTGAAACGTATGCTACAGTGTCTTCGTGCTGGTGTCTTTCAAGTGCCAGTCGCTCGAGCTTGTCACGTTGCCGAATATTGTTTCGCTTTGGTTTTTTTGCTTTCCATTCTTCAATGCGGTCATACAACATTTGAACAACATCTTGCCGAGAATTTCCCTCAGTTCTAGCGTCTTTGAGCAATTGTCTTGCTTCGCGCATCGCTTGCAAAGCAGGATGATCTTCAACACTGTATTGAGATTGACCATTGAATTGTTGATAGCGGTCTTCTTGCTCGCAAAGCAATTCAGCAAACGTCTCTTCGATGAACCCTTCATCTTGAACGAATCTAATCATGAGTCCGAGTTTGTACACGCTTTCAGGAGCAGGGTACTGTGCTCGCACGTCTGCAATGACTTCTTCCGACGTCTTGCCTGTTCGTTCTCCGTAAGAAAGTAATTCTCTTGCAGCAATCATTGCGTTGTCTATTCTCTCAGCAGCTGCGTATTGTTTCGCTACACGATCGATGTTGTCCACATCTACGAGCTGCTTCTCTCGCAATTTCTCAACAGTGCGTTCCAGTGTGTGCGGCTCTCGTATTCCAATCAGTACAGTATCTCGAAACCACGGAGGAGTTCTTTTGACATCCACCAGGTCAGAAATAAGTCTGTCGTAATGCTGTACTGGTGTGAGGAGTTCCCCGCGAAAGTCATTATCTGTCATGCAACACCTTGGAAGAAGGATCATAGTCTGATTTATATAGATTTAGCAATAACTCCTACTCATGATAGTCTACCTAGATACCAATTTCCTGCTGATCCCAGGCCAGTTCAACCTGGATATATTTGCAGAATTGGACCGTATTATGGAAGTTCCCTATGAGCTAGCCATCACTCCCCTAGTAGAATCTGAGCTTTCTGCCCTATCAGAAGGCAAATCCAAGGATGCCCGGGCCGCAAAGCTCGCTATTCAGCTTATAAAAGCGCAAGGTATAAAAACCCGTCCCAAATCCTCCGAAGGAGAAGCATTTAAAAATGCAGACGATGAACTCGTTTCTCTAGCAAGAGAGCAAGATATCGTAGCAACCCAAGATCGGGAGCTCCGGACGCGTCTTGCAGCTAACAAAGTGCGCGTGATAATGATGCGGAGCAAAAAGGCTCTGGCATTTGTATGAAAAAATGTTTTACAAAGTCCACGTAAAAGACCACATCAGAGTACCACCTACTCTCTTTGATAAAGATGTCAAAGAAGCAGTGATGGCTCGTATCAAGTCTAAGTATGACGGCTTTATCTCCAAGGAACTCGGCATCGTTGTTGATGTCTCAACAGTTTCAACAGTTGGAGAAGGTGCTGTTATTCTTGGTGACGGCGCTGCCTATTACGAAGCAGAGTTTGATTTGCTTACGTTCAAGCCAGAACTACAGGAAGTGGTGTACGGTCGTGTTAAGGATATTGCAGACTTCGGTGCATTCATGAGTATGGGTGCAATCGATGGTATGATTCACATTTCACAAACAATGGATGACTTCGTGTCATTCAGCAAAGAAAAAGTATTGCTCGGTAAAGAATCCAAGCACACATTGAAAGTCGGCGACAAGTGTAAAGCAAGAATTATTGCAATCTCGTTCAAGGATATTGCAAATCCAAAACTTGGATTGACAATGCGTCAACAAGGACTTGGTAAGCTTGACTGGCTCGCAGAAGCGCCTAAGAAAGGCAAGAAGGAGAAAGAATGAAGAAGAAAGTTTGTAAGCAATGTAAAAGATTTGTAGATGATGTTGTCTGCCCTAATTGCAAGCAGAATCAGTTCACACAGGTTTGGCAAGGCCGAATTTACATTCTCGAACCAAAGCGTTCAGAAATTTCCAAGAAACTAAGCATAGAGATGGAAGGCGAATACGCCTTGAAAGCAAGATAATGTTACAAATCAATATTGATTCCAAAGACGAAAAACCATTGATGTCTCGTACAGAGCTCAAGGGACTGGTTGCCTTCGACGGCAGCACTCCAAGTCGGGCAGAAGTACGTAAGGAAATTGCAAAAGCAATGAAGACTCAAGAAGAAAACGTTGTTGTCGAATCTCTCGCTACTTATTACGGTGATTCTAAAGCAGACTTGCTTGCATATGTCTACAAGAACGCAGACGATGCTAAAGCAATCACGCACAAGCATATTACAAAGCGAAATGCAGTAGAAACCAAGGAAGAAGAGAAGAAGGAAGCACCAGCCCCTGCAAAGGAAGAAGCTCCTGCTGAAAAGAAAGAAGAAGCTGCAGAAGAAAAAGCTGAACCTGCTGAAAAGAAAGAAGAGAAAGAAGAAAAGGCTGAATAATCATGGGTAAGAAAAAGAAAGGCGAGAAGAAACCAAACAAGATTTGGACAATTTATGACGGCGGTAAAGCCAAGAACACCGCATGCCCTAAGTGTGGCCCTGGATTCTTCTTAGCAGCACACAGTAACCGGTCAAGCTGCGGTAAATGCGGTTACACCGAAATGAAATCCAAAGAGGCATGAAGCCCCACCAGTTATTCTCGATTAGTCGTCCTGTTTTTTGGTTCATACCAGTTATCATTTTTCTCATATCGTTTTATCTTGCTGGTGCAGAGTATACTCCGATTGCAATCGCACTCCTATTCCTCCTGACATTCCCGTTCAACTTCATTCTCTACGGATTGAACGATATTTACGATTACGAATCTGACAAAAGGAACGCACGGAAAGATGCGCTCTCTCCGAAGCTGCACGACGACGTTTTCACGCTTAGCAAAATATTTGCAGGCATTATCATCATTACTTCTTTCCTCACATTTAACATTGCAACAATTCTTTCAACAATTACACTCATTCTAATCGCAGTAATCTATTCTGTTCCACCGCTACGCTTAAAGGAACGACCACCACTCGATTCGTTAAGCAACGGTGCTGCATTCCTTGCGATCTGGTTCCTAGCTGCGAGTTTCAACAACGCACACGTTCCACTAACAATTTATTTTGTTTCTCTCACCGTCGTAGCAGCCCACATGTTCACAACAATTCCAGACTATCAAGCAGACAAAAAAGCAAACCACAAAACATTCGCAACAGTGTACGGAACACGAGCAGCTGCTTTCGTGTCATCACTTCTCTTGTTCATCGTCTTCTTCTTTTCTGGCATTACGTCATCATTGCTTCGCTACGGAATTCTTGCAGCAGCAGTTGTCTATTTCCTCTCCGGAATCATAAACAAACAAAAAGCATCATACATCATCGCAATGCTTGCCTATCTCGCATTTGTAATCATCGCATCGCTCTTTTTCATACAACAAATTTATATAGGAAACAGCACTGGTTTGTAATCATGACTCCAGAAGAACTAGAAGGATGGCGAAAGGCAACAAAGTTGTCTGCTGAGTGTCTTGACTACGGCGTTTCTCTTATCAAGAAAGGAGCAAACGTCGTCGAGGTTCTGGATAAAATAGAAGACATGATAAAAGAGAAAGGCGGCCTTCCTTCGTTCCCTGCACAAATTTCACTAAACGATACTGCTGCACATTACTGTCATGATGACGGCGAAGAAACAATTCTGGAAGATGAAGTTGTCAAGCTTGACATGGGTGTTCAAATTGACGGCTATCTTGGCGATAACGCAAGAAGTGTTGATCTTTCTGGACAAAATAAAGAACTCATCGACGCAACTCGCGAAGCATTAAAAGAAGCGATCCGCGTCGTCGCCCCCGGCATAACGCTAGGAGAAATCGGCCAGTCAATTCAGGACGTAATCATGAGCTACGGCCTTGCACCAGTACGAAACCTATCAGGGCATGGCGTTGCCCGCTATGAGATACACACAAAACCCACAATCCCTAATTTTAACAACGGCGACACAACAAAATTAGTTGTCGGCCAAACAATTGCAATCGAACCGTTCGCAACAACAGGAACCGGCGCCATTGAAGAAGCAGGAACTTCTGGTGTTTTCATGGTGCAGGAAGAAAAACCTGTACGCTTGCAAACTGCTCGTGACATTTTGAAAGAAGCACGCCAATACGGCGGCTTGCCATTTGCAAAACGTTGGATGGTGCGGAAGTTTGGAAGAATGAAGACCGAAATTGCACTCAAGCAACTTGTGCAATCAGGAGCTGTCCACCAGTTCCCTCCGCTCGTCGAGAAAAGCCATGGATTGGTGAGTCAGCACGAGCACACGTTATACGTTAATGAGAATGGTTGTGAAGTCTTAACTAAATTCTAGGAACAGTAAGTCCTTGTTTTGCAAGGAGATATTCCTCTTCCAAAGCATCGGCGATTTGGGTGCACAATTCCTCTGCAGCTTCTTCTTCGTTTGAAATGCCTCTGTTGTAGGATCGCAATTCAAACATTCTTTGGATGCTCCTAACAAATGTTTTGACATCAGCGTCATCGGGTGTAGTCGTGATGAGCGCTAAACAATCTCGCTCTAGATCTGTATACCTTTCCAGTATACCGCCACCGAGTCGTTCTCCATTGTCGATGTAACTTATTTTTTGTTCACCAAGAAATCCTGCTGTATCTTCAAAGAGGAAGACGGCGTACATAAGAGATCGCGAACTCATTTTCCCCTCAGAAACGGCGGGATAACATAATGTCCCGCTACCTCGTAACCGCATTTCTTTGCATGGCTTCCGCAAAAGAAGTTATCTAACGCCACATACACAATAAGCGCCATGATTAGCGCTAAGAAGAATCGTAATTGCACTGCAAAATACACTGTAGCAATGACTGCAAGCACAGCTACCGTGCCATAAACACCTGTCATCACAACATATTTTGTTTTACTCATAGTTTCTGAATTGCTTCTTGAATGGTCAGCAATTCTTCATCACCGGTTTCCATGTTTCGCAGCTTAATTTTCTTCTGCTCTAACTCTTCCTTCCCGACGATAACAACGTACGGAATCCCTAAGTTATTCGCATACTGCAGATTCTTGCTAATTCCACGCTGCATCAAATCAACAGAGGTATTAACACCTGCTTTCCTTAATTCCCTTGCAACTTGAAACGCTTCTTGTGTAACACCAATTGCAATAACAAAGACTTTCGCCGTAGTTTTCCTACTTTTCTTATCGCGTATCGCATCCATAATAACATCGATACCAAACGAAATACCAATCGCAGGAAATACAATTTTTGATTGTAAGAAATCACCAACCATTTTGTCATACCGTCCACCGCCAGCAATGGATGAAGAAATATCCGAATTAACAAGGAACGCTTCAAACACCGTTCCTGTATAATAGCTCAATCCCCGAGCTAGTCGAAAATCAATATCGATCTTATCTCCCAACAACGGAACGAGCTGCTGCAATTCTTCAACACCTTCTTTTCCCTCTTCATCGGTAACAAGTCTACTGGCCGCTTCTAATTTCTCAGCATTACTTCCTTGTGTATCAACAGCTGAAAACAATTTGCTCGCAACATCTTTGCTGACACCAACATCTCCCAGCTCTTTCTCGACTTGTTCTTTTCCAACTTTTTCAATCTTATCAAGAATCAAGATAACATCTTCTTGCTCGTCTTTCTCGACGCCACTAGCCAGCAACAATCCGTTCAATAATTTGCGATTATTAACTTTGATGACAGCACTGAGTTCCAATGCGCCAAACACATCAAGTGCCATCTGTAACAGTTCTGCCTCCGCTAACATCTTGGAACTGCCAATGATGTCTGCATCACATTGCGTAAACTGTCGATATCGTCCAAGTTTAATCGGCCCATCTCTAAATACAGGACCGATTTGATACCGCTTGAACGGCAACTTAATATCAGGATTCGCACCAACATATCGTGCTAGTGGCACGGTAAGATCATACCGTAGCCCCAATTCCCGACTACCTTGATCTTTCAACGAAAACGTTTCTTTCAGAATTTCTGCACCGCCTGCATACTTTGCGCTTAACGTTTCAATCCGCTCAAGCACAGGAGTATCAAGAGGCACGTATCCATATCGCTCGAAAACAGCAACAATCCCATTCGCTACGCTATTCTTCAACAGCATATCTTCCGGATCAATGTCTTTCGTGCCTCGTGCTGTCTTCATTGTAACCACCGTGTAAAAGGGCCGTAGGCGAGAATCGAACTCGCTCCTGAAGCTCCACAGGCTTCCATGCTAACCGTTACACCACTACAGCCATTACCATCTAGAGAAATCTCAGAACTTCCAACAATGAAGGCAACCAACTCCTTGCATACCCCTCATTAACCCGATTTTGTTTATAAAGGTTGTGTATGGATTTCACTAGTCATATAAGCGCAACAAGGTTACCTTTCGCATGTTTATACAGAATGCTGTGGAGAATGCAGATGAGCACGAGAGCAAAGGCCACTACTCGGTTGCCCTCGATGAATTGCGTGTCTACTATACAACAATTTCTTGGGATAATGATGCTCTCTTTGTAAGGAAAATTGCATTGCGTATGGTAGGTCTGGAAGAGCGAATTGATAATCTCTCAGCAGCTGAAAGAAAAATTGATGATGATTCCTTTGAAGAGTATGTTGAATCTGTTCAGGCATACTTCGGTTCATTTGTTAGCACAAGAAATGAAAACATGGAGTGGAAAACAGAAAATGAACGCATTTCAAAAAGAGCTCGTGATGAGATTTCGTTTTGGCTTGGCCTTTATGCAAGTGACGAGCATCTCGATCAAGTTCGCACAAGTCCACTTGAAGGGTTGATTGCAGACACATCTTTCCTTAGTGATGCTGTTTCATTTGGCGCGTACATGTTAATTGATGACCGTGTTGTGGCAAGTACAAGTGATGGGTTTCAGAACGCAGGGTTTATCGCACCTTCATTTAGTGTTGGGCCTGCAATGGCCGGTGACGAAGTATATATTGTTGGGTTTGACGAAGAAGGAAATGTTCTTGGCTCAGATTACAACAACAATTTTATCGGGTACGCACGTAGCGGCGGTTTCCCACCGACGTACATCAAAAAATTAATACAGCGAGGAGAGTATTGGTCTTTCGATCCGAATGCTGCAGTAAACTTGTTGGGTTTCCTTGATGACTACAGCGAAACTATTTCTTATGATGAATCTGCGCATGAGCACAATAATAACCTCCCACGCGGCATACTATTACAAACAGCTTCCTTACTCGCCATTTCAAGAATAGCCGAGGAGTATGCGCTACCCTTCACCCCAGAAAAACTCTATGAAGGAAAACTGGATTCTCCACCAGTAGACACGTTGTTCGGTCAAGCAGGAGAGAATCTTAGTTTTTTCATTGAAGACATTCACCCTGCAAATGTTGTCGACTTGAATGCAAGCGACGCTGAAGTGAGAGAACAAGTACGTTCAGCACTCCGTGTGGATTCGTTTGAACTTTAACCCAACTTCTCTAGCAACTCTTTCAGAAATTGTTCGTAATTAAAATCAGCGCCACGCGTAAACGCTGGCAGATCAGTCATTCTCTCGAGATCTTGTATTTCAGAAATATGTCTGCTTACTAATGTTCGTAATACTTCTTTCTCGTCGTCACTAAAACTCATGCCTGTACCTGTTTAATAGAAGTAATCAGCGCCCAGATCCAGTTTGCTATGTACAGTACCAAACCAGGTAGTGTGAAGAACACACTCATGATCAAAGGGATACTAATCAAAGTAAGAATGATTTGAATAACTCCCTTGTTGACTTGGCCGAAGATGACGGTTCCAAGTCCAGGGAAAAACAGATTTACAATAACCCCCACCACATTCCACCGGTTATCAGTTGAAGATGACGGTGCTACAGTTCGAACGCGTCGAATAGCTGGAGCAGAAACTTTACGTGCACGCTTGGCAGGTGCTTTCTTGGCCTTACGCTTCACAACTCTTTTAGCTGGTTTGCGTTTTGCAGCCCGCTTTGCAGGCTTTCTCTTGGCAGCCTTTTTCTTAGCACGTCTTTTTGCCATCCCTCTACATGCGATTTTTCCCTTTATAAAGCTTTCGCTGAACAGGGACAAAATTATAAACTCAGCGCATTTTTTGCACGTATGAGATTCTCATCCCATGAAATTCGTGAAATTGTAAAAGCATGGCTCGCCGTCTCGCTCATCTTTGCGCTTGCCTACTCGCGAGGCAATTTGTTCTCTGCAGAGGCTATCCCAACAGTTCTGCTTTTCACACTCATCTCATTGGTAACAGTAGGTATTGGATTTGTCCTGCATGAACTGGCTCACAAGTATTTCGCTCAGAAGTACGGCTGCCATGCAGAATTCCGCGCCTATAATCAAGGGCTGCTCTTCTCGGTGATCTTCGCCCTTGTTGCAGGTATTATTTTCATCGCACCGGGCGCTGTCTATATACAAGGAAACATCAATAAAGCACGCTCAGGCAGAATTTCAGCAGCAGGCCCGATTGTCAATATTATTCTTGCTGTGCTTTCTCTTGCAGCACTTTATCTCCCGCTTCATCCGGTCCTCTTGTTGGTAGCATCGCTCAGTTTCTCTATTAATGCAGTGCTTGCAGTATTCAATCTGCTTCCTATTTGGATACTTGATGGGAAGAAAGTCTGGGATTGGAACAAACCAGTCTGGGCAGGGCTCATGGTTGTGTCCGGAATACTGCTTCTGATTTCCTACTCTCCACAAGTTTTTTAAAGAGAGATTAAATTCTCAACATCATGGCAGAATTCAAATTAGTCGTATCAGACCCAAAGTCAGGAAAAAGCGTTCAACGCGAAGCAAAAGAAGATACAGCTTCATCGTTTCTTGGCATGAAGATTGGCGATAAAGTCAAAGGCGAAACTCTTGACTTGACAGGATACGAGTTTGAATTGACTGGCGGTTCTGATTATTGCGGATTTCCAATGCGTAAAGACGTTCAAGGTACAGGCAGAAAGCGAATCTTGGCTGTTGAAGGCGTTGGTATCAAGAAGAAAGCCCGTGGTATCAAGCAACGAAAGGTTGTTTGCGGAAACACGGTTCACGATAAAATTACTCAATTAAATCTGAAAGTTGTTACAGCTGGTAAAGAGAGCCTCTTCGAAAAGAAAGCTGAAGCGAAAGCTGAGCCTGAAGCAAAACCGGAAGCTAAGCCAGAGGCCAAGCCTAAAGCTGAGCCTAAAGCTGAGCCAAAGGCTGAGCCAAAGGCTGAGCCTGAAGCAAAAGAAGCTCCTAAAGAAGAGAAGCCAAAGGCTGAGCCTAAAGCTGAACCAGAGGCTAAGCCAGCAAAAGAAGAAAAAGCTGCTCCTGAAGCAGAGAAGAAGGAGTGATTCCTTTCACTTCTTTCTCAATTCTCATTTTAGTGCGTGAAACATGGTAGCAAAGAAAGTAGTCCAACCTGAAGTAAACATCGGACTAGTTGGACATGTTGATCACGGTAAAACAACATTAACAGAAGCATTAACAGGACGCTGGACCGATACGCATTCTGAAGAACTAAAGAAAGGTATCACGATTCGTATTGGTTACGCAGATACAATTTTTCGAAAGTGTAAAGACGGCAGCTACACTGTTCTAGAAAAGTGCGAAGACGGTTCAAAACCAGAACAAGCACGTGTTGTAAGTTTTGTTGACGCACCTGGCCACGAAAGTTTGATGGCAACGATGCTTGCCGGCGCTACATTGATGGACGGCGCACTCTTACTTATCGCTGCGAACGAAGAAGTTCCACAACCACAAACATCTGAACACTTGCAAGCGCTAGAAATCATTGGCATCGAACATGTTGTTGTCGTACAAAACAAGATTGATCTCGTAAGCAAAGAACAAGCAGTTGAAAATTACAAAGCAATCAAAGAATTTCTCAAGAATTCTCGCTATAAAGATGCACCAATTGTTCCTATCTCGGCGCAACAACGCATTAATCTTTCACATTTAATTAGTGCAATTGAAGATACCATTCCTACTCCGTCAAGAAGTGATAAAGACGGACAACTCTTGTACGTAGCACGTTCATTCGACATTAACAAACCAGGTACACCGATTGATGATCTACAAGGCGGTGTTATCGGCGGTTCGATCAGAGAAGGTTCAATGAAAAAAGGACAAGAGATTGAAATCGTTCCCGGTTTACGTGTTGAGAAGAAAGGTAGAATGTCCTGGCAACCGTTGAAAGCAACAATAACTAGTGTAAAGACCGGCGGCCAAGAAGTTCCTGAAGTTCATCCTGGTGGCAGTGTTGGTATTCAAACAACATTAGATCCTGCTGTTGTAAAATCAGATGCACTCGCTGGTTCATTAGCTGGTGTTCCGGGCAAACTTCCTCCTGTGTGGGAAAAGTTCACGTTAGAAACAACTTTACTTGACAGAGTTGTTGGCGAAAAAGACCAACTTGTTGTTGATCCTATTAAGAAGAATGAATTCCTCATGCTGAATGTGAACGCAGCTGCTACTGTTGGCCAGGTAGTTGACATGAAGAAGAACAAGCTCAACGTAACACTTCGCCTTCCTGTTTGCGCAGAAGAAGGATCGCGAGTTACTATTTCTAGACGCTTAGGAACGCGCTGGCGTTTGATTGGGTTCGGTATTATTCGGAAGTAGTTTGGTTCTTTTTTGCAGCCATTTTTCCACTTTTACCCCAAAATTGATTTATCTTCAATATGGACAATAATACCTCTTTACAATCCCAGTATACACATTTGTAGAAAAATATATAAATCACCTCTTTGATAATACTAGAAATCATGTCTAGAAGGACCGCTGGGAAAAAGCAGGTGATACTCTCTTTTCTACTCCTTACTCTCTTATCCGCGTCCGTGATGGGGCACAATACAGATAGTGTGCATGAAAATGTGGTAGAAGATGACGGATATTTCTTCAGTCTCACAACAATTCCTGCTGAAGTCAAGCAAGGCGAACCAATGGCATTGGTCGTTCATGTTGAAGATGCAGAAGGCAACGGCATTGACGAAGCTGCTGAAATGGAAGTGCTTCGTGAATTCTTCACTCCTGAAAATCCAGAACCTGGTGTATACCAAGTTCCATACGAATTCGGAAGATTCGGTGCGAACATTGTTTACTTTAGAATGGGTGACCGGTTTGCAGAGTTTGATATTGATGTCGGCGCACCTGAAGCAGGTGCAAATCCTTACGCAATGCTTGCAATCGCAGCTATGATTGCTGTTGTTGCAATATTCACATTCCTTATTGTCAAGAAAAAAGTCACACTCGTTAACGGTGCAATCTACGCCGGAATCCTCATTATTATTTGTGGTCTCGGCTACAGCATAACTGCATACCAAGCTTCTCCTGCAGTGCAAGGATGTGTTCTCCAAATTGGTGACGAGTTTGTCCTCCACTGCCATCAAGAAGTTTACGTACATATTTGTGGTGAAGAAAAAGCGTTTGATTGGGAGCAAGGCGACTTGAACCGCGCGCACACTCACAAGGGAAATCACAGAATTCATTGGCACCCGCCAGATCCGGTTGCAGATCCTGAAGCATTGCAAATTTTACGAACAATGTTTG
>JANQSZ010000023.1 GCA_028279045.1 Candidatus Nanoarchaeia archaeon
CATTGCCCGTGCAGCAACATATGCATTAGAACGTGAACAGCACATGGCAAAGTGGCGTGCTAACGAGCCAATTAAAGATCCTTTTTTCATTGCAGTTGAAAATTTATTCCCAGAACAGTATGGCGGCCATCCGGAAGAAGTCAAAGAAATGGTGCTCGGCGCACGGGGGAGAATGGTTGAGCTCCTCACGCAAAAAGGCTGGTCAAAAGAACAAGCCAAGCAAGAAGCAGAAACCAGAATCAAAGCAACCTGGGATACTGGTCACGCAAACTTATGGCGAAAGTATTTCTCTGGCAGCGACGACGAATTCAAGAAATGGTACGTCAAGCAAGCAGAGGATTGGAAGAACAACAACATCATGGGTCACGTGCATGTTTCCGACAACTTCGGGTTTGAAGATGAGCACGTTGTTCCTGGCGAAGGTAACGTTCCCCTCAAAGAATTCATGTCGAAAATCCAAAGAGAAGTTGCAGAAGGTAAAATCGACCTCATCGCAGAGCCAAACCATCAAGACATCCGCGCGCTAAGAGGTGGTTGGCAACTATTCGGAAGTTCGGTGTACGGTTTGCATGCCGGCGGAGGAGATAACTGGTCTGACATTCAATATTCTTATTTTGGAAGATCTTCTGCTCCAAATTTCTTGTACGGAGAATCAGCTCCTGATCCGGAAGCATGGCAGTTCTGGTCTGGAACCAGATTAGAATAATCACACTTGTTTTAGCAAATTTGTAGCCCGTTCTCCCAACAGAAGTAAAAATCCAGCGAGTCGTGGCCCTTTCTCTTTGTTCAGCAGCACTTTGTACGATGCTGCAAAGAATTCTTTCGACGACAAGTCGTGTTTTTTAGCAAGTTCATACAATTCTTGTGCAAGGTCGTCTTCCTTCCATATTTGTTGCGTCAGCAGCAAGTGCAAATCCCGCATTGCTTTCTTTTCTTGATCGCTCAAGCTAGCAACCAGTTCTTTCTGCACGCTAAATCGGAAATCTTCAGGAGAGTAATTTTGTATCCAGTTCCATGCAACGTGTGCACGTTCAAGTAAGTGTTTTTTGTCGTAATCCGACGACAGTTCTTTATCATAATACTTCAACAACCCTGCTTCATCATTCTCAACCATTTGCAATATCGTTGTCAAGTGTCGGTATGCCGCTTGGTACGGTTGCTTACCCGGCTTCTCAGGATTTGAAAGTTCGTAAATTCTTTTTTTGTTATGAATTTCTTTTTGATTCTGACTTTCTTCTGTACCGTAATACAATCGTTCAACCTGATCAAAGTATTCATACACTTGCAACACATCAAGATCAAAACTGATTGAAAATTCTGTTTCTGGTCGAGAACCTGCAAATAAATAACGCAGCACAGCGGGTTGGTACACTTCAAGTACCTCTCCTAGAGAAAGCACATTTCCTTTGCTGCCGCTCATCTTCCCGCCTGTTCCTTTCAAGCCAATGAACTCGTATTTTTTCTCGACAGGTGGTTCTTCTTTCCAAACAGCACGCATAATTTCGTTACCCGTGCTTCTGCTTCCGCCTTTTGTCATGTGTTCCTTGCCAGCAGCTTCAAAATCTACAGAATCATGATGCCAGCGCATTGGCCAGTCAACTCTCCAGGGCAATTTCACAATATGTTTCTCTTTGAAATTAATCGTATCTGAATGTCCGCACTTGCACGTGTAATCTATTGTGTATTCCTCGTCGTAATTGGAAACTTTCGTAAAATCTCTATTACATTTTTCACAGTATACTTGCAGCGGAAACCATTCTTCAGGAAGTGGTTCTGATCGGTGATTGTCGAAGATTCCTCTTAGCACAGTACGTTGTGAAAGTGCGAATTTGATATCTTCTGTATACACACCAGTTTCATACCGTTCGCTTTCTCTAATGATTTTCGGCACAACACCAACTTTGTTCATGTCAGCTTCAAACGGTTCTTCAAAGTGTGCCGCATAGCTTTTATGGCACTCCCACGGGTCTGGCACTTTAGAAACAGGCATGCCAATATATTGCTCCCATTCTTCAGGAACGTTTGCAGGCACTTTCCGAAATCGATCGTAGTCATCCCATGAGTGATAGTGTACAACTTGCCGCCCCATTTTTTTCAAAGCGCACAGCAATAAGTGCGCTGTCATCGGCTCGCGGAAATTCCCAATGTGAATCGTTCCAGAAGGCGTGATTCGCGATGCTACTACGTATTCTTTCTTGTTACCGCGTAGTTCCAATACTTTCTGCGCAAGCTGATCAGTCCAAAATACAGTATCGCTCATAGACTAATGGGCTTCAGAATTGTATATAAAGGTTTGTGGCTATTCAGAGGGTATCTCAGTTTCTTGGAGAAAGTGCCAGCGTCCTCCAAGGCCTGTAAAATTTCCATCGGCGTCATAAAGAGATCTAGATCGAACCATTGTAGGGTCTGTCAGCCAATGTTGGTTTTCAAAAACAGTCTCTCCTCCCATTTCAATGGATTGTGTGAACCCTCCAATACCAAAATGCCCATATTCAGTTGTGCGTACAGCGACTCTATCGCCAAGCAAGGATTCTACAAAATCAGTTTGTAGTGGACCAAAAACAGTAACGTATTCGCCACCAACAGCAAGGTCTGCATATGCACTTTCAGGTTCTTGTGCTGTAACGGAATAAGGAGCTACAAAGGTAACAAGGCCAGAGACTGTTTTCTCTCGTATAGGTTTTGCTGCTTCAAAAAACAGATGCAACCGTTTTGCAATTGCAAAAAGCGGGTTTCTCAGTCTCGGATCAACAGTTTGTCTACTTTCAAAATATGATTCCCGTGTTCCGTCTTCGGAACGTGTTGCTTCCCATGTCGATTCGTAAAATTCATCAGGCAACCATCGAAAATCGCTTCTCGCACTGTGAACAACAACTGCGCGTTCGAAATCAGATTCAGGGGAGCTTACTTTGTACCGACTGATTTCTGTTTTGGGATCATAGTTGTGATGAACAACAACATGCTTTCCAACCAAAGCTTCCAACTCTGATTCTTCAAAAAGTCCAGTCATTGGAAATCCGTTTGCAGGGTTTTCAAATTGTTCGTCATAGGGAAAATCCAATCTGGCAGAAGGTGGTTCCGCCTCTGGATACAAAACATAATCTGTCAGAATTCCTTCATATACACTCATATCAATTAATTTCATTCAACAATCGAGAACTGCTTCAACTATAAAATTCTTATCCCCAGCGCCACCGCCAGTCCCCATCAGTCTTGATTTGGGACACCCAGACCAAGGAAATTGACAACGCCAGGACACCAGCAGTGAAGTAGTCAGGTCGCTCTGCCAGCAAAGGAGTGAGCGATACGAGAAAAACACCAAACATCACTACAACAAACCATCCTTCCCAGGTTATGGGAACTGCTCCGTATCCGTAATGTTTCGGTCGAAACCAGTATTTGTTGCGAGCCATGTCACCTCTTACACCCTTCTGGGAACTACTCAAATAAGAATCTATCGAAAGAAAAGCGGGCCCAACGGGATTTGAACCCGCGACCTAAGGATTAAGAGTCCTCCACTCTGGCCAGGCTGAGCTATGGGCCCACAAGTAGTGTGCTTTAGGAGTGATTTAAAAAGATTTCTAGGAAATCAGGTCTACAACCTTATCTCTGATCTCTTCCATTTTCTCTTTGGAGCTGGATTCAACGGTTAATCGCAATAATGGCTCGGTATTAGACGGCCGGAGATTCAACCACCAATCTGCAGCTTCAATACTCAACCCATCAAGGTGTAGTGTCTTCTCATCAGGAAATGCGCGCTCAACAATTTTCATTGCTTCTTCCTTGTCCTCAACGTCATAATTCAGCTCGCCGCTTCCGTGATACTTCTTGAGTGGCGCTACCAAAGCAGAAAGGTTCTTTCCTGTTTTTGTCATCAGCTCCAACAAATACAGCATGACAATCTCTGGAGATTCAATGTAGTAATTATCTTTCAAATAATAATGGCCAGACACTTCTCCAGCCAGCAACGCTCCTTCGTCTCGCATTTGCGCTTTGATGAATGAATGCCCGACACGTGTCATAATTGATCTCCCGCCGTTGTTCTCAACAGTATCCCGCACAATTTTACTCTGCCGCAGATCGTACATCACCAAAGATCCAGGATGGTCGCTCAACACTTGTATTGCTAACAAACTCAGCACTTCTGCACTAGAAACATAGAATCCGTTCTCGTCAACAAACCCTACGCGATCAGCATCGCCGTCAAAAGCAATTCCAATGTCTGCTTTCTCTTCCCGCACTTTGTCCTGCAAGTCTTCCAGTGTTTCCAATTTCAACGGATTTGCTTCGTGGTTTGGAAACGTACTATCAAGTTCGAAATAGAGAGGAATCATGTCAGCTTCAACATGTTTGAACAGTTCTGGCATTACCATGCCCGCCATGCCGTTGCCTGTGTCAATAACAATTTTAAACTTCTTCAGCGTCGAGACGTCAACGAATTTCAGAATATGATTAACATAATCTTGCAGAATATCTTTCTGCGTAATTGTTCCGAGTTCTGTACTCGCAGGAAACTCATTCTTCTTAACTGCTTCTTCCATTGCATAGATACCAGTATCTCCGCTGATTGGAATTGCTTGTTCTCTTACAAACTTGAATCCGTTGTATTGCGCAGGGTTGTGTGATGCAGTTACGCTTGCACCGCCAGCGCAACCGTAGAATGCCGCTGCGAAATACAGCATTGGCGTAGTGACGAGTCCAATATCAATAATGTTTTTCCCGGATTCTAACAACGCCTTAGTAAATTCTCTGAATAGTGCAGGCGAAGACTCTCGCATATCTCTGCCGACGCAAATCGTTTTCCCTTCGATTTGTTGCGCAAACGCTTTCCCTATTTTGTATGCAAGTTCCTCGGTTATTTCGCTTCCCGCTATTCCGCGAATATCATATGCTTTGAATACACTCATATTAGATCCTTCCATTCCTGGATTGCTTGTTCGTACAATTCAAGTGTTCCTGTGTTGAGCCATTGACCACTAAAGGCGTATCCTGCAAGTTTTCCTTCCTGCGCCAATACCGGAAAGACATCTTTTTCCAGGTTGGTAAATCCCTCTTTGATGTAGTCAAGGACTTCAGGCTCGAACATGTACAAGCCAGAATTAATAAGATTGCTCGGCGCTTCGTCCTTTGCAGGTTTCTCAACAAAACGCAGAATGAAATTTCCTTTCATTTCCGCAACACCATACGCCGACGGGTCATCCACCGTCGTTAATGCAATAGTTGCAAGCGCACCTGATTCTTTGTGATACCGATACATATCAGTGAGATCAATATCTTTCAACTCATCCGAGTTAGTAACAATAAACGTTTCCTGTAGTTCCTCTTTCGCTAACCGTAGCGGACCTGCAGTTCCCAGTGGTTCTTTTTCCACAAGATAATCCACGTTAACACCAAATTTCTTACCATTTCCGATAACTTCTTTGATTTTGTCTGCTTTGTATCCTACAGAAAGCACAATATCCTTCACTCCATGCCTTTTGAACAAATCAAACAAGTGCTCAATTAACGTCCGGTCATGCACTGTAACGAGCGGCTTGGGAATTTCAAGCGTGAGTGGCTTGAGTCGCGTTCCTTTCCCGCCAGCCAGGATGACTGCTTTCTTGACCATGCCAGAGCCAAGCGCCTGTACAAGCAGCAATTCAACAGCATGAGACCTATTCTTGATGTTATGACCATCAACTTTTGCATCAACTTCCTGGAGAAGACTTTGCTCGATCGTGAGCGTAACGCGTTCTTTCATCACACTGTCAACAGTCGACGCCTATTTAAATATTTCGCAAAATAGTATGATAAAGTCATATAAAATCATGCAGAAATCTATTTAAACTCACAAAAATTTGCAGTTTCTATGGACAGCGAAGAACTAGGGGGGAACATTCAGCTTGTCGGTTTCCGCGAAACAGATGCAGCTGAGAAGATTGTTCTGAAGAAAATTGTCGGCAAGTGGTCAACCAGATTCTCTGAAATTTGCAGCAACTTCCAATTGCTCAAGCTAACCCTCAAAACAGTCCACAAGAAAGAGAAATCAGAACTGTATGAAGTTCACGCAATGGTCCAGGATAACGGCCAACCGCACGCTTCAGAAGTAACTGATCGCAATTTATTCTTAACTGTTGAATCTGCTCTACGCAAGATTGAGTCGAGTATTCAGAAGTAGCTTTATAAAGGAAAGCGTGTTTTGACGTACTATGGTATTAGACAAGCTTGGAGATTCTTTGAAAGGAACACTGCAAAAGATTGCAGGTTCTGTGTTTGTAGATGAACGACTCATCAATGAACTTGTCCGCGACATCCAACGTGCACTCCTATCAGCCGATGTTAACGTCAAGCTTGTATTTACGCTAACAGATAACATCAAGAAAAGAATTACCAACGAACAAACTCCTGCATCCATTACAAAAAAGGAACACCTTATCAATATTGTGTACGAAGAATTAGTCAAGTTTCTCGGTGAAGAAGAATATAACATCGACACCAGCAAAAAACCATTCACCTTAATGCTCGTCGGCTTGTTCGGTTCAGGAAAAACAACAACCGCCGGCAAGTTAGGAAAACATTTTCAAAAACGCGGTTTGAAAGTTGCGATGATTTCAACAGATACATGGCGTCCTGCTGCATTCCAACAACTCAAACAAGTTGGTGATCAAGTGAATCTTCCTGTATTCGGCAACCCTGATGAAAAAGATCCTGTTGCCATCTACAATCAATTCAAAGATGAACTCGAACAATATGATATTGTGATTGTCGACACAGCAGGTCGTGACGCACTTTCTGATGAACTGATTGAGGAAATCAAAAGTATCACTGAAGCAGTTCAACCAGATGAAAGCATGCTGGTTATTAGCGCAGACATTGGTCAGACTGCTGAAAAACAAGCAACAGCATTCCACGACACGTGTAATGTGAAAAGCGTTACAATCACAAAACTCGACGGTACTGCAAAAGGTGGAGGTGCGTTAAGCGCTTCTGCTGTTTCTGGTGCAAAAGTCGCATTCATCGGTGTCGGCGAACACGTTGATGATCTTGAAGCGTTCAACCCAAAACGTTTTGTTGGCCGTCTACTTGGCATGGGCGACATCGAAACACTTCTCGAAAAAGCAAAAGAAGCAATCGATGAAGATACTGCTGAAGATCTTGGTAAGAAATTTCTCAAAGGCGAGTTCAACATGCTTGATTTGTACGAGCAAATGGCTGCAATGAAAAAGATGGGGCCGTTAAGCAAAGTTGTTGACATGATTCCTGGCATGGGTAACATGGGTTTATCGAAAGATATGCTCGAGCAACAGCAAGGCAAAATTGAATCCTGGCGATACATCATGGATTCCATGACAAAAAGAGAATTAGAAGAACCCGATACCATTTCTGCCCAGCGCATCGACAGGATCGCAAAAGGATCTGGGCGTTCCATTAGCGACATTCGCGAATTAATGAAACAATACAAGCAAGCCAAGAAAATGGGAAAGATGATGAAGAATCCCAAGCAAATGGAAAAGATGATGAAGAAATTTGGCTCTGGTCAGTTTCAGGCGTAAGACTTTCGATTATTTCTCACGAGTTCTTTTGAAGAATGAAACAAGAAAAGAAGTATGCGCCCGCAATGGCGTATCTGGTCACGCCGCTAGATTCAGACTCTAGTGTCAGTAAGGACTTCGGGGTTCAAATATCTTTCGGCTGCAGATATGGTTCGGAAGGTTGAAATTCCCCGTGCGGGCGCTGTCTTCTAAACATTTATAAAGCAACTCCAGTTTTTTCAACGTATTTTGCCGGGATCGCGTAATCTGGTATCGCACAGGACTGGAACTCCTGGCCCTTCGGGGCGTCTGGGTTCAAATCCCAGTCCCGGCGTCAGCAGGGAGTGGGGCTACGAAACGTAAGTTGAGTGTGTCCCAGTCCCGGCGTTTCAAAATGACAAAAACACATATCATATTGGCGGTATTGGTTTTAACCCTCGCTGCATGCACGAGTCAGCAAAACCTAGAATCGCCGTACGTAGGAGAAGAAACGCGAGACATCAAGTATTTATCAGAAGCTGATGTTGAAGGTTTGCAAGCTGGCATCGGAACACCTCTTGGCGGTCTTGCTAAACCCGCTGAGTTGAATGGCTTGCCAGGCCCACGTCACGTATTGGACGCAGCAGATGCACTTGACATAACACCGCAACAGGAAGAGTCAATCCAATTTATCTATGATGAAATGAACACCGATGCGAAGCTGTTGGGCGCTGATTTGATTGCAATTGAGCAGGAAATCGATGACGGGTTGTCGAGCGGAATGATAACAGAAGAACAATTGGAAGTGTTGCTCAATGAAAGCGCAGAAATCTACGGTCAGCTACGATATGTTCATTTAGTTGCTCATCTCCAGACTGCAGACATTCTGTCCCAATCTCAGATTGATGCATACAATACTTTGCGAGGCTATGACAAAGCTGATCCTTGTGAGAACGTTCCAGAAGGCCACCCTCCTGAGATGTGGAAATTACACCACAATTGTCCTTAATATCACAATGCTAAAATCACAACAAGCTAACTACGGCGCAGGAATCGCCATCGGAATAGGTATTGGTGTAGCATTCGGAGTTGCTCTGGACAATATTGGTTTAGGGATTGCAATTGGCTTGCCGATCGGTGTGGCAATGGGTTTTGCAATGTCGAAGTTCAAATAGATTTTAACCCATAATTTATAAAGACAAATTCTTTCCCACCTCCGATGAAACTCGCATATCTACTACTTTTACTCACCCTTGCTACACTAGCATTTGGGTGTACGACCGACACCGTCAACGAACCAGCTCCTGTTGATCCTGATCCAGAACCTGAAGAAGAAACAGAAGTAGAAGTTGTTGAAGAGGAAGAAGCTGAAGTCGTTGATGAAGCAGAAACTCAAACTGTTGAACTTCCAATCGACATCACGCAAACAACTTCCTACACGCTCGATACTGCTGCATCCACGCTCGGCTATTCCGCAACACGCTTGGCAGCAAATCCACATACAGGAACCGTAGACATTACTGAAGGAAGTTTGCTTGTCGAAAACAGCGTTGCTACCGGCTCGTTCACAATTGATATGGATACGATCACTGATAACAGAGACAGTCAAATGTACTTAGCTCATGTCAAAGGAGATGACTTTTTTGCTGTCGATCAATTCCCAACCTCAGCGTTAGAAATCACAAGCATTGCTCAGGACGGCGAAGGATTTGTTATCGTTGGCGATTTGACAATTCGAGATCAAACCCATGAAATTTCATTCCCTGCAACCGCTACGTTTAGCGATGAACGTGTTGAAGCGCACGCAGAGTTCGAGATTGACAGAACACGTTGGGGAATTGTATTTGATTCCGGTTCAATCTTTACCAATCTAGGAGATCGTGCAATCAAAGACGAGATCGAGTTTACTCTTGACGTTGTTTTTGTTCAAGAGTAATTTATTTTTTTAATTCTTTGACCAGCTGTTTGGTTGCCTTAACAGCTGCCTTTTCCTGTTTAGCTAGCGAAGCTTCTATACCTGTCAGCGATCTCCGACGTGGTTCGCCTTCAAGTCGGGCCATTTTCTTCTTCAAGTAGCTTGCGTCAAATCCTTCGCTCAGAGATTTGGTTTGGCGTTCAATTTTACGCAAAGCGACTTTAGAAAGCAGTTTGTCAGACACTGTTGCTTTCGAAACAGCAGAGATAGCCGCAGTTGTCTCCTTCTCCAATCGTTTGGCTTGTCGTTGCGTTGCGTATTCATGCAAGTCCAGCAACATGCGCTTTGATTGAAAGAGCGTAGCACGTTGTGCGTTCAACAATTGCTGTCGAGATGATTCTATTCTTCGATATCCAGTGTTGATTCCTTTCACTGTGTTACCCATCATCAATCTGGTTGGATCGACAGCAATCAGTTGCACAAACAGTTGTCGTGTATCATGCATGTCTTGTGGCGGTGTAACTTTCTTGATGTATCTCAAGAATCCCAATACAACAATCAATCGCAGTCCTGCAGAAAGCACAAACATGCTGAAATATATCGAGGATACGCCAGCGGGCGGTGTCCACGCCGGTAAAGTTGTAACAAGCAATCCGCCGAGTGTTGCTCCAACAAGCATTCCTATGCTCGTTACCACACTAATGTATGCAGTACTGTGTGCTCTCCTGTGTTTTGGAACCGCGTCAAATAAGTACGTCACGCTTCCTAGATTGAAGCCTGCCCAGATGAATCCGCCAAGCAGTTGAATAAATCCAAGATAGAACACGTTTGTTGATATCAGCCACAATAAAGGCAAAATAGGAGTGGCAAGTCCGGTGATGAGCACAATAGTCCGCGTTCCGAGTTTGTCTGCATGCCTCGACCAGTATAACGACATCAACGCATTCGCCAATACAGAGACGGCAATCAACAATGTATACGTCAGGTAACTCAGTCCTAAATCGCGAAGCATGTATACAGCAAAGAAAGGCGCCGATACGTAGATAGCGAGGTAAAAAAACAGCAAGAACAGCAAGAATTTACCAAACGCCGTTCCCAGAACGCCTTTTATCTCGGCACGTGCACTAACTTGCGGTACGTCTTCTTGTTTTGGATCATGAATTTGGGTAAAGAAATAGAAACTCGCTAATCGTGCTACAAAGGAAACAGTAAACAGACCAGCAAACATTTCAAAGAGGTATTCCTCTGGTGCGTACGACAACAAGAATCCTGCTGTGATAATAATGCCAAACGTAATGAACGAGTTCATCCGGGATGTTTTGCCAAAGAATCTATTCCGTTTCTCCAATGGTAGTAAATCTCCAACCCAGCTGTTCCAGAGCGGTGCCATTAATCCGTCAAATGCAGAAAACGCTATTCCTGTAATTACCACGAGCAGCGGATTTCTCAGCCAGAGTGCTATAGCAATAAACACCAGCCACGTCAAGGATTGTAACGCAACCGCGATCAGGATAGTACGCTTTCTTGCTAGTTGTTTATGAAATGCCAAAGAACTAGTCAGCTGTACCAGTGCATTCACTAGTTGTGGCAGAGAAGCAAGCAAACTAATGAGCAGAGGAGAAGCTCCTAACGCGATGATGAACGGACTGAAGAACCGACCACGGATACCTGACGGTATGGTGTTTGATCGTGATTCATAACGAACATTCTTCAGACTCTTTCGCGTTAAATCATCCATAGGCAGTTTTACAATTCACTAGCTTAAATAGTTTTAGACCGAGTGTATCAACACATCTGCAACAATAAAGATAATTGCCAGTCCGATGATTGGCGGAATTATGAATCCGAATGTGAGTAGAATAACACTCCCTGCTCCAAGCGTGCCGAGCCAGCACTTCGGACAGGTAAATCCTTCTGAAGCCAGAAAAGAAAGCTCAAACAAGAATAAGCAGATTGCAGCAATCCGCCCAACCCACGTTGTTGAGACTAGCCCGATCACCACAGCAATAAACACTGCATAGTACATCATTGCTTTCGTACTAAATGCAAAAACTTTGAGGTCCATTGATCAAGAAATAGGCCAGAGAGATTAAAATGTTACGCTAGTATTTCAGCAACACTCTACCAAAAACGTCTGACCGCTGCACTGGTCCAAGCGTAGCGCTGTGTCCTTCATTGTCTCCTTTCACAATGAATCCAGCTGGCGTGATATCAAGAATTCTTTTCAAGTACGTAATGCCGCGCTGCTTGAACACAATAACGTCATTTTTCTTCAGCATGCATTTCCCCCAGACAATAACTCTATCTCCTTCTTTGAATTTGGGTTCCATGCTATGCCCTGAAATTTTAAATCGAGAAAAAATCATTGTTTGGACTCAACAAATATCTTGCCAAGTTCATCAACCATTTGCTTCAGCTTCTCAGCTGCTTCAACGTTTATTTCTCTCTTGACGATAGAACATTGCTTTGCTGCCTTATGCACTTTCTCAGTCAAGTCAGGCCACTTTTCAAAATGCTCTGGCTTGAAGTAGTCTGTCCACAGCACAAGGATTTCATGCTTGCACTTTTGCGCAAACTCCTCTTTGACTGCAGTCATTCTCGCAATGGTGTGTTCTCTTTCAACAGTATCATCGCCAGACAACTCCTTCAACTTGGTAGTCATCATATAGGCAGTTTGCGCAGCCCACTTCATGGAGTCTGGCTCGTAGACACCGCAAGGGATGTCACAGTGCGCATATGCCGTCTCTGGTTCGCTAAATTCAGTCTTTCGTAAAAATGAACTAATCATACTCATAATGAATCACCCAGCTGATGGGAAAGCGCTGCGCATAAAAAGATTTGCCCTGATTTATATACTAATCACGTGCCAGAATCAGCAACCTTTAAAAAGCACACCTATCTCCATTCTCTTGCGCCCCGTTGGTGTAGTCCGGCCAATCATCCGGCCCTTTCGAGGCTGGGACTCGGGTTCGAATCCCGAACGGGGCATATATCTTTTTAATTGAATTCTCATTACTCTTTTCATGGAACCATTTGACAAGTCCACGGAACTATTGGATGAATTACGGTCTTCAAGTAGAGGCATGGAAATCCCAAATGGTGGCTTTTTTGCTTTGCGTCGTCCTGTAGTACAATTGGGCGGTACTGGTGCGCCATATCTTGACATGTTCAGTCTTGAGCTGCTTATGCAAGCTGTGACTCACGCAGTGCGTAATGAATTTGATGCTATTCCAAATCTTGTCACTGCTGCATCTTTGAGAACGCAAAGGTACGATCCAGATATATTAGAGAAAGTAGTGGGTGATGGAGCCCGTTTTCATCGATGGACTTCTGCAGCTTTACCAGATTTTTACTCGAAAGAGGATAAAGCACAATCAGAAGATGTACGATTTACCTCACAGAGTGAAGACTTTATGACTAAGACGCATGCATACGGTGCAATTCTATATTCTCGTTGGAGTCCTGAAGGATCCGTTCTTCCAGATCCACGCGCGTCAAGAATTCTCAGCAGTATTGTCGAAATGGGGGCTAGCTTAAACCATAATATGGAAAATGATAAATTTCACTGGACAGGCAAAAATTTAGTTTTCGAATATGCAGAAACCAACATACTGATTGGTCTTGCACTAGCTATGGAAGGAGATATTGATACTGCCAGATATCGTTTAGATCAAGTAGACAAATTAATGGCTCCAGAGGGTATTATTGTACACAGACTGGAAAATGGTTTGGAATCAAATGATTCATACCCTCAGACCAAGGATACTGCTCTGATGGGTCTTGCGCGTCTCACTGTTGGCGACGTAGAACGTGCGGTAGAAATTGCAGATTACATTGAACACGTCAATCCTGAAAACGGAATTAGCATAGACCTTTTTACAGATCGTGAACAACGAGAACGAGTCAAAAATATCGGTGTTCCGATTCGAAACGGGTATCAAGCAACTGCTTGGCATGCTATGTTGTTGCACGGGTTAGGTCGTGACGAAGAAGCACGGGCTCGGTTGTCTTCAGTAAATCCTCTTGTTGAACATATTAATGGATCAAGCCCTAGAGCTAGGTCAGCAACGTCGAGCATACTTCTTATGTCAATGGCGTACGCAGATTTGGCTCGCAATACAAGTTTCTTTACCGGCGTAATTGAAGGAGAATATGCTCAAAAATCTGAAATGCTTCCTCAGGCGCATTTACAAATCACAAATTAAAATCATCAATAAATCCGCGAATAGTGTCATATCGCTGCAGGTACCGATATCCTCTATCAGTAAGCGCAATCACTTTCCGTCCTTTCTTGTCTTGTTCTTCTGTAACGAACTCCTTCGCAAGCAATTCTCCAAAGTATTCTGCAAATCGTTGTGATGACAAATTAGAATACCGTAAAAGCGGTGTGGGCTTGATCGCATTATTGTGGTCAGCGATCACTTTGAGCATGTCGTGGATGACTTCCAGACGGTCTCGTTTTCTCATTTACCCCCACCGGTTTTGTTCAACACACCATACAAAATTATCAAGAACAGCGTCGTTGACACTGCGTACACAATCAACTTGATATCTGGGAAGAATCGCGGCACCGCGAACCCTATAGTGTTTACAATCCAGAACACGAACAAAAGAATGTAAATGTAGTAGAATTGCGAGAATCCCTTTTTCTTCTTCGACGTATAGCGTAAATACACGCTCAGCACTGCCGCAGAAAGCAAGATTAATATCTGCGACAGGATAAACAATTCTGTGTAGCGGAACACGACGCTAACTGTCGCTATCGCAAGTGCTGTTCCGTGAATAATCCATGTGTCTTGCGTCCTGCTTGTTCGCAATTTCTTCCAAATCAAACTAAACAGCAAATACAGTACTGCAGCACTGCTCACGTAAATGATTGCAAACGTCACTAAATTGAGATGCGGTCGCAAGTCAACATACCGACCGATTTGATTCACTATTCCAAAGAATCTGAAGAAGTATGAGAATGCAAAGAACAGAAACGTATAACGGAAATATTGAATACCTCGGTGTCCAGTTAATTGTGAAAGTTCTCGAGTCCGCCAGAAGATAAGAACACACGCAAGTATCACGACAGCAGCATATTCTGCTTCTATGAGCGGTGTCACCTTCAACAATACAGGATCAAACTGTGGTGGTAGTTCCATAATACATCACAATCGAGTCGAATATATAAACGTTAATAAAAGAAGTGGACCAGAGATGCACATTTCCCCTTCTTCCTGCTTATAAATGACTACCACAATACACCTGTTGGACAAAGATGTCCGGAGGCGATTGATATGAGGAAAACAACAAGTGTGTTTGCAGTGATGCTCGTAGGTTTGTTATCAATTGGATTGGTATCAGCCTTTCATGGATTTGATAACTCTGAAACAAAGGAGGCAATTAAACAAGCAGTAGAGGACGACGACTACGATACATGGAAAGAACTGATGGCTACCGCAGTACTATCAGAAGAGAGGTTTCAGAAAATGAAAGAACGACATGAAAAACATGAAGCAGTGCGAGAAGCAATCGAGGCAGAAGATTATGATGCCTGGGTTGCAGCGCACGGAGATCACCCTCTTGTAGACAAGGTTTCCGAGGAAGATTTTCCAAGGATAATCGAAATACATGAAGCAAAAGATGCAGGAGATTTCAAAACAGCTCGTATTTTACGCGGCGAGCTATTTGAGGAACTTGGCATTGAACCTCCCCCAACGCGTCGTGGGCATTAATGCCCGCGATTTTTTCTTCACTAGCAAACCTGGGGAAGTGAAGGGCAACCTTCATATACTTCCCCAGTACCTTTTTTTCTATGGATCTCGACAATATTGCATTGACATTTCCTGGACAGAATTCTCATTTTCACGGTATGGGCTCTGATTTGTACATTTACGACGCTGCCCGAGTAGTTATTGACACCGCTACCGAAGTCATGGGCGACGTGCTAGGATTAAATTTACGCGAAGTGATGTTTAGTGCAAATGATGAACGGTTAAGTCTCGGTCCTGTCGCACAAACTGCAATACACACAGGGAGCATGGCCACATACGCAGTGTTGAACGATATGTACGGCGACAAAATAAAAGCAGTTGCAGGGCACTCATTCGGTCAAGTAGCTGCAATGGTTTCTGCTGACGTGCTTTCTCCCCAAGATGGATTAGTACTAGTTGAACGCCGGGCAACTTTCGCAGACAATTTGTTTCCTGCCACAGAAGAAGATCCTGTGTATATGATAACCATGCTCGGCACTGAGGCAAATACTGAATTTAAGGACCAGGTAGAACAAGAGTGTGAATATGTTTCTGCAGAGAAAGGGTATGTCGGGCTCGCAACAATAAATTCTCCCACAATGATCGTTATTTCTGGAAATCCAGAGGCAGTGGAAACCGCAGCGAGTAATCTTCGTGCCCGGACAAAGAATCTTGATCGTGATCATCGGATACGATACATTCCAACCGATATCAAAGGCCCATTCCACACACCCCTAATGGATGATGTGGAAACAGATTTAGCAGTCGTAATGCAAGACATGCAGTTTCACGAGCCGTCAAAAGTGGTAATTGTGAACGGCATTCCAATGACAACAGGATTAGATAGAGCATATTTGGAAAATACAACAACGGTTGTTGATTTCCGTGCATCACTTGAACATTTGTTTGCTAGTCCCAATTACCAACACATCATTCAATCAGCTCCCGGCGATGCACAAGGAAAGATTGCTCGTCGTGGTTATGACATGCGTGGCACAGAATTCCACCTTGCGGACGAACTTCTTAACTTAGCCCGTTAATTTGTATGTACCAAGGTTCAGCATCTGTTGCAGAGCTAATTGTTTTTCGCATTGCCCCTCCAGGTCCGCTGCTTCCTTGTAGCCCAATTCTCCAGTAGTTCACTTGTCCTGATTTTTGATTATCTGATCCTCCAAAAGGATCTGTCTCAACTGTAAATACTACATTCGCAGTATCACCACGTGTTGTTCGCCAGTGATTCAGCACATCAGTAATGTCAACACAATCATACCCATTGGAAGTCCAAGCGCTTGCAGTTGATTCGACAGAGCCGCGGCCATACGCTTCAAGTGTAGCCATGTTGTCATTGGCAACGTCAATAAGAGAATCAATAGCAGTTACCGTTACCACATCTGACGGCGTTCCTTCAACGCTTTCTCGTGACGCACAGAATACTGCATCCGTAACTACAGCATTGACCGGTATTCCTGAGTATCCTATGCATTCAAAATATGTTCTGTAAGGGAAATACGTGTATCGTTGATCTGCCATGGCACAAGTAAGTTGTACTGGCGTTGTTCCTGAAATCGTAAAATCAACATAATCAGCGCGGCACCATGAGGAAGCAGTTCCACACGTTGCTCCAACGACAACAGGATCGTTCTCATCAATATTCACCGTTACCATCTCTGTTCTCCATCCCGTTACACCATTTGGTGTGGTTGTCCACGTATGTTCCTCAGTTCCATCAACAAGTAACCGGTAGACGTCTCCTGTTCCGTCATCATCTTCATCACAGTAGCGAACCGCAACATCATACGTTCCACTGCCTTCAGGGAAATTAGCTAGAGTAGCAGTGGTTTCAGACGAGTGTGTTCCTTCGTGTCGTGCACATTCCCCGCCAGATGGGCTGCCACAAACACAGTTTGTTGTTGCCGTAAAGCCACCGGCATGCGTCAAATCTTCCATTTCAACAAAGTACGGTGCAGGTGCTGCTCCTGCTGAAACATCAAAGGAAATTAAGTAGTCAACAGTGTTCGCATTTGAGTCTGTATCTTCGCACCGGACATAGATAGTATACGCTTGTCCATCCGATAGTGGACCGTATGTATCCGAATGTGACGTTCCACCTGTAGTGCTAAATGTGTTCGCCATTACAGAAAAGTCTTCGCCGCCATCTGTATCCCATTTACATGTTGCTGCTTCATCAGTGTTAACAGAAATTGGTGTGCTTGTAGTTCCGCTAGCAAGCGTTCCCGACGGTGATCCGCCTGAGATAACTGGAGGTACGCCAGGTGCAACATCAAACGTTATGATAAAGTCTGCTGTGTTAGCGTTACCACTTGAGTCTTCGCAGCGTGCATAATAGGTGTATGCTTGTCCATCAACAAGGCCATTGAGTGATTCATTGTGTGTTATGCCGTCCGAAACAGTGAATGTGTTAGCCATCGAAGCATAATCTATTCCCGAGCTCGTGTCAAATTTACACGTAGCTGCTTCGTTGGTTGTAATGGTCAAATTTGTATTAGTAGTTCCCGTCGGTAATGTTCCTGTTGGCAATCCATTGCTCAGAACAGGAGGAGTGACATCCGGCCCTATTTCAATTGTGAATGAGAGAACTGCATCAGTTGGGTTCTGGTTCAAGTTAATAGATTGGTCTTGACATCGCACATAATATATTTCCGTATCCCCGTCAGACAATCCAGATATGGAATCAGTATGTGTAATCGAATTCGTTGTAACAAACAAGTTCGGCATGGAATCATATGCAGTTCCCGGTACAACATCATATCGGCAATCTGCAAGTTCATCTGTGCTCACAACTAAGTCCACGTTTGTAGTTCCCGACGGTAAAAATCCGCTTGGATCCAATTGAACGATCTGTGGTGGTGTTGTATCAGGTGGCCGAACCGTAAATTGAATGACAAAATCGAGTGGGTTTTGATTTTGATTCGGAGATTGGTCTTCACATTTAGTGTAGTAGCGGTACGTTGTGTCCTCAACAAGGCCGCTGATTGTTTCACGATGCTGTACACCGCCTGTTGTACTAAAATCACTGTCCATATCATCGTAATTTTCTCCAGGGTAAGGATGGAACTTACAATCTGCAGGTTCGTTTGTATCGAATCCCATGATTACTTGAACAGTATCGCTTGGCAGTGAAGTATCAACAGGCAACGGATTGATCTGTACAGGAGGTGTCCAGTCTTCTGGGTCTGGTGCATCTTGTTCTTCTTGTTCAACATTTGCAATCAGTGTTCCTGACGCTGTGTGGGAATTAGCTGCGGAAGAGTCTTCGTGGTGCCACGACACTTCTATGTTGAATTTAGCTTGTTCGAATGAAATGTCATTGATGTGCTCACAATCAGCTTCTGCAGATGCCCAATGATCGAGCGTGAACGCTTGCCTGTCACCTGTTCGCATTAACACACCGCCAGGATCAATGAACACGCAACGTAATTCAAGCTCATCGCTGATTGCGGTTACATTCGTAACTCGTATCAAATCAGACCGATCATTCTCCAGTAAAATATACACTTCGTCTGCATTCGAGTCGATTCGTGCGTCCAGACATTCAATGTTCTGCGCAATAATGCATGATTCAGGTAAAACTTTGTCAACATCAACTAATCCATAATAGTACACTACAGAGACTGTAGCCATGACTATCAAAATCGCCCAGCCGTAGGTGAGCATAAACTCCATCGCTGCTTGTGCTTTCATGGACATGTTGTTTTTGTTATGTATCCTGATGATCTTGTTGCGCCGACGATCGATCCATCAATGCCGTTTCCTGAGTAGTCTACTACTGTGCTGCCTGTTCCGTCAAGATGATATCCGGCTACAAGATCTGTTGTGTCACATCCAAAATCATTGACACCTGCTGCATGATTTGCTGCAAGTTCTGGTTGTGATAGTGCGCGATCGTAAACTCTTACTTCGTCTATAAAGCCAGTGAAGTCGCTATCCAGTCCACCGCCCCATCCAGATCCTGTGTCTGCCCTTCCTATGGCAGCCCATTGAGCAGCGCCTGTTCCAGGTGTTGTTCCCGGTGCATTGCTGTTCACTTCATTCCCATTAATGTACACGCGCAGTGTCGTGCCATCCCAGGTTCCAGCAACGTGCTGCCAAATTCCTTGTGTGATCGTTCCGCCTTTGACTGTTCTTGCGCTTGATCGCCAGAAACCTAATTCAAGTTGATTTCCTTCAACATACATTGCGCGGTCTCCGGTGTTGATTCTTTCTTCGATAATGTTTCCATCGGCTGCGCTCGGGTTGATCCATGCTTCGTATGTAAACGATGCTGGTGTGGCGAGTGAACTAATGTCAAGATAATCGCCTGATCCATCAAACTGAAATGCTTTACTTGTTGACGTGCTAATTACGTTCAACGTAACCTGTTGCGGTACACCTGCATTTCCTCCCGCACCATCTAGGTCGAAAGGTGTTGCTACAATATTGTATGTTCCAACTGCAGGTGTCCATACATGGTAGTTTCCGCTTGCATCGCCAGCGTACGCGTACGGTGCACTATCTTCGATTCTTGTGAGAACGTGCTGAGTCTCGAATACAACGCTTTCTACACTGCCGGAGGTAACTGCTTGTATATTCAAATTTGGATACATTGCTAAGTCCACCGTTTCTGTTGCACTCATCGGATCATAACCAGAAATTGGCAAGTCTGTATCCGCATTAATCAAATACAATTCTGTTACAGCTGTTGTTTGTGCTTCCGACGCGTCGTTGATTTGAATGTACCAAGGATTATCTACAGTGGTTGAATTAATTGTTTTTCGAACTCGAGGGGATGAAGACGATTGTTCCCCGATTCTCCACCTGTGCGTACTGCCAGCAACTGCGTTGCTTGATCCTCCGAAAGGAGTTGCTTCGATGGAAAAGTACACGTTGGAGCTATCTCCCTTGGTAACTCTCCAATGATTCAACACATTCGTAATGTCAACACATTCGTAACCAGGCGTTGACCATCCACTCGTCGATATAACAGGACCTTTTGCTGTTCCTTCTAGCGTAGCCATGTTATCACTATCAACATTAATCACTTCATCGATAGCTGTAATTGTAATGGTGTCTGTTGGCGATCCTTCTGTTACATTCAATGCTGCACAGAATACTGCGTCGTTAACCGTGTTTGATGCTGCTAAGCCAACGTAGCCGCGACATTCAAAATAAGTTCTGTATGGATAGTATGTGTATCGCTGATCTGCTTCTGTGTTGCAATACAGTCTGTGTGTTGTAAAAGTCGATACATCTACATCAAAACTAATCAACGCATCAGCAGGGTTTGCGTTACCAGAGCCATCTTCACATCGTACATAGATAGTGTATGCTTGTCCGTTTTGCAATGGCGGATTGTACGTATCCGAGTGTGACGTTCCTCCAGTCGTACTAAACGTATTCGCCATTGCAGCGAATGCTTCTCCACCATCGGTATCCCATTTACATGTCGCAGCTTCGTTTGTCGTAACCGATATAGGTGTGCTTGTTGTTCCTGCAGCGAGTGTACCTGTAGGTAAGAGATCGCCGAGCACTGGTGGTGTGCTATCTGAGAGTTCAATTTCAACAGTGATTGTAAAGTCATCAGGATTAGAATTACCAGCCCCATCTTCACATCGTACATGATGGTCAATCATATCCCCGTCGTTAAATCCAGAGACAAGTGTGCTATGTGCTGTTCCGCCTGTGGTGTCAAAGTTGTTGGCCATCAAGACAAAACTAATTCCTGGGACAGGGTCCCATTTGCAAATAGCATTTTCATCAGTAGTCAATGCAATGTTCACATCTGTTGTACCGGGTGGTTGTGGTACTGATGGGAGTCCATCGCTTCGTACTGGAGGATCAGTATCTGGAGGCAGTGCAACATCGAACGTAATGAGCTCCCCAGTTGGATTCATATTGTTGCTTGCATCTCTGCAACGAACGTAGTAATTGTAAGTAACACCGTCAGAAACAGCAACGTCGAACTCAAACACATTACCTCCCATGTGAATAAATGTGTTTAACATCGATGGGTATGGAATATCTGAGTCTTGGTTGAATCGACATGTCGCTAATTCATCCGTACTCACAGAAAGTGTTGCCGTCGTTGTGCCTGCTCCAAGTGTTCCCATCGGACCAATGACAGTGATAACTGGCGGATCCGGGTCAGGCGGAGGTGCAACGCCAACTGGTCGCACGTTGGCGAGCATTGTTCCTGTCGCAACATGCACAAAGTCATCAGGCACCGAAGCACCCAGTGATGTTTCTGATCTCCAGTCTACTTTCAAATCAAACAGAACACGTTGTTCTCCGTAGTTTGCAAGCGATCCGCAATTGTCAAGGTGAAACAATTCTGTTTCTCCGTTTTCAACAAGCGTAGAGGTTGGTGTAAGAATATTACAAACCAATTCTCCATCTCTGGTTGTCGCGGTAATCTGATCGATGAGTACATTATGTCCTTTCAAATTGGTAATATCTAGAAAAACATCATTGCTTGCTTCATCAACAACAAAGTCCTTGCAATAGAGGTTTCCTCCAAGATCACATTCTTCTGGGAGTGCCTCTGAAGCGTCAATATCAGCGAAATATGCAATTCCCGCTATCACACCAACCGCGATCAAGATAGCCCACCCATAGGTGATCAAGAATTCCATAGCATACTGTGCTCTAGCGATACTCTTCAACCTCTTTTTGCGCTTGCGCTTACTCCTTTTCTGGTATGTTTCATTTAAAAAGCTTTGCCGTCGCAACGCTTAAAAACACGTTACTTACTCTAAACAGCATGCCGGGAGTGGACGATCCGGTACGTCCAGTCGCCTCGAAAGCGACCTCCGCAAGGTATCTGGGTTCAAATCCCAGTCCCGGCGTCAGGGGACTGGGGCTACGAAACACAGTTGAGTCTGTCCCAGTCCCGGCGTTACACATGACACAAAAAATCGAAACAGGTGTTGTCCATAAGCTACCTGCAGATTTGAAGAAAGCAGTAGCGGTCAAAGGCACGCTAGAACTCTGGAACGATATCACGCCCCTAGCTAGAAATGAATTCATCTGCTGGGTTGAAGATGCAAAGAAACCAGAGACCCGAGCTAAAAGAATCAAAAGAACCTGCGAAGAACTACACGAAGGAATGCGCCGCCCTTGCTGTTGGCCTGGGTGCAAGCATCGTTAGCTTTCTACCGAACAAAGAAAAGATAGTAACAACCAACAATAATCCCGAGCGCAAGCAGCACTCGAATTGGTTTAGGGATGAAGGTAAGGTATGAAAACGCACTTCGTTCCCGAACGTTGAAATAGAATCTCATACAAGAGTAATTGTACTGCCCCTTAATAAAATAATTGAAAAAAAAATTAACGTTTCAGTGTAAACAACACAAAACTCATTGCTAACACCAAGTGCACGAGCATCTGTACTGGGTTACCAAAATGCATCGTGAACGTCGCTACCAACAAAATTCCTGCCGGCACAAAACCAATTGGTTTCACTTTGTAATTCAGCAACAACGCCAGTCCTGTTCCGATCTCTGCTGCAATCAATCCCCATGCAAGCAGTCCTGGCATAACAAATCCAAGGTTTGTCAGCATGCCAGTTACCATTCCATGGTTCATTGCAAACGGCTCTCCCAAAAACCCAAGTGCACCGAGTTTCATCAAGCCAGGAATAAGCATAACCATCGCAAGACCAACACGTTCAACCAAATCAATGTTCAGTTTTATAGAAACCGTCTCTGAAGTATTTACGTATTCTTCATCCATGTGTATTCCCCCATAATTGAATATGCATAGCAAGCTAACACCAGCTTTAAAAAGTACTCTCTAGGGGTTAAAGAAGAAATTAAAGTGCCGCTGCGGGGATCTGAACCCCGGACCTCGTGATGTCCCAGTTAGCTAGTCATCGGCAAAAGCCTCAGCACTCATTATTATGAGTCACGCGCTCTAACCAGGCTGAGCTACAGCGGCATTACACTAGAGTGCTTCTAGGGCGTTTATAAAGCTAGCGCTTCCACGTAACAAAGAGAAAGTATGCCATGTACACTAGAACGAATGCTCCCCAGAGCCGAGATCCTTCAAGTTTCACCATAAATTGTAGCGCAAACAACAGCAATGCAGCAACCACAATGCTCATCGCCATGACGTCTTTGCTCAACACGAATGTCATAGATGTTTCTTGATGGATTCAACGATTTTATCCATCTCCCCTTCTTCGTATTCTTTTTGCGGCCAGTGTTGCAGACCATCTCCCTTAAAGCGAGGGATGATGTGAAAGTGCGCATGATGCACTGTCTGTCCAGCTGCTGATCCAACATTTGTTGTGATGTTGACGCCTTGTGCTCCCATTGATTCCATGATTGCAGGACTCAACACCTTAATCACGTGCGCGTAGTCTTTCGCCAAGTCATCCGGCATATCTAGAAAAGTAGCGTGATGATCTTTCGGAATTACAAGCGTATGTCCTTGATGCACCGGCCCAATATCGAGCATCGCTACAAAGAAATCATCTTCGTAGATGAGCGCTGCCGGTACTTCTTTTGCTATGATTTTACAAAAAATACATCCTTCCATACACTAGTGAGAAGAATCCACCTTATTAAACTTTTAGATCCAGGAGCGGAGTTTCCAGATTTGCTTCAACTGGTTACTCACACGGTGATGCGCCACAGAAATCAATACACCGATCACAATCATGAATCCGCCAACTACATCTTTCTCTGTCGGTAGTTCTCGAAAGATGAAAAACACGTACAAGATAACAATAAATGGATCAATAGTTCGAATGACAGCGGTTTTCGACACGTCAAGATGTTCATATGCTTTGAAGAACAAATAGAATGACACGATAGCCGTCAATATTCCAGTAAAAAAGATAAGCGGAAGTAAATGCAGCGGCAACCAAATAAATTCAACAGAGTCGAACAGCGTCGTGACAAGTCCAACTCCTAAAGAGATGGAAAGCAGTGAGAAGATCACACGCATCTGAACTAAAACAAGTGGATGTGTATCCTTCACAAACATTTTCGATGCAAAATGATGTAATGCAGCAGCCAATGCTCCCATTACCGGAAGTAAAATCCACAGCCCAGATCCGTTTCCATTGGTATAACTCAGTACAACAGTTCCCGCAACCGCAAGGCCAGCTCCTAATATTTCCACTTTACTTAATCGTTCCTTCAAGAAAAGAACTCCCAGCAAGATAATGAACAACGTCCCCAGTCGCCAGATAAACGCAAGCAAGTTTGGGCCAATCAAGAACATTCCAGAGCTCCAACCAAGTGCAGCAAGCGCATTTGTTACTCCTAAAATCAATCCGTGCTTCCAATGTTTCTTCAGCACGCTATGAAAGTCCAAATCTTTTCGAACAAATACCAATATTGTTGCAGCGATTGCTCCGCCGATAAACCACTGCAGCATCATACTCCACGGGTTGGTATGTTCCAAAAATATTTTACCGAAAATAAACCCAGTGCTAATTATTAAAGAGCCTGCAATGACGTACAATATTCCAATGTGTTCTTTTTTCATGAGAATGGACCGAGCGGGATTCGAACCCGCAGTCTCCCCCAAGCCAAGGGGGCACGATACCGGATTTCGCCATCGGCCCGCTAATTAAGAAATGTTAAGAAGTTGTTTATAAAGCTATGCTGTGCAAGCGTGTGCGGTTGCTCTTTGCTCACCAGCGATTCAGTTCGCGTGCTGCTTGAAGGCCGTTGTCCGCGAGTCGTCTGATCTCATCCGAAGTAACTTTTTCAAGCCGACCTTCAGTTCTTCGTAGAAAATAATCTCCTTCTAATCTACCCTCGTCTGTTGTGAGGTCATTAGGAAGTGTAACAACAGGGTCATCAGGTCTAACAGCGTTAGGATAACGGCTTATGGAAGCCACCACATAGTTGATGCCACCATGATATCCAGGTTTGAATCCACCAGAAACTTCTCTTCCCTGAAAAGAGTAAGCAACAGTGCGTGTAGTCTTGGGCATGAGATCAACAGCCTCTGGCGGAACATACTTCTTTAAGTCTCGTGGTGATTCACCAATCTCCAGTCCTGTTTTTGCAGTCCAGCGATCCATTTCATCTTGCGTAAAAACACGGCGAGAGCTTGATCTGGAGCCTCTGTAATTTTTCCGTCGATCTCTTTCAGCTTGTTCTGCCCAATATTTCTCTCGCTCTTTCGGCGTCATCCTTGCTTCCGGCGTTCCACGCCAAAGTCCGCCTTTAATTTTTCTTTTTTTACCCATGTGCAACACCAATTAGCATCTAAGATATCATTCGTTTAACCAATCCAGCGCCTATGCCAACACCATAATATATCGTTGATATTTTGTTGACGACCTGGATAGAGCCTTCATAGGCTTCAACATTCTCTCCGATTGCCTCATGAAAGCGATCTCGTGATTTCGGTTCAGAAGTATAGTAATGACCATCTAGTCTGGATTGTTCTCCTCTCGGTGCGAGCAAAGAATCAAGTGTGCCTGCTGCGGAACGAGCTAGCATCAGTGCGGTGTTTATACTGGCAATTTTTCGTTCTGTGAAGAATCCTTCATTCCCTCTTCCGCGGTTATAACCAGCCAAAAAAGAGCCCACAACTGCATTCGTAATGGCAGCGTTTGGCAATGTCGAATCGACAACGTCCATTATTGTCTCTCTACGGTTTGAGATCATAGAATAGGCGAACCAACTCAGCTTTAAATTACTTATGTGCAATGCGAATATCTGCGTCGTGAATGGTCTTTCTTCCCGCATGTCGAGCAACATCAGCTGCTCGCTTTGCAAGTTCTTCTCCACGGTCCGTTAACACAGAAACAAACGCTTCTACAGCCTCGGCACTCACGCGTTTCGCCCCTGCATTCATCAGAATTCGTGCTGCAGGTGCGTTCGGAATTGCGTTTGATCGCTTTGGCATAGATCGAAATCTACATCAATCCCTTATAAACGTTGTGGTACAAACCTTTAAATGCTCGAATTCTTCCACTTCAGGGATGGAACAGACAATTCGCAAATACGCTCTGCAAAATGCCCTTTTTCACGGCGGCAAAGCTCAGCAAGGTGCAGTCATCGGAAAAGTGCTGCAAGAGCATCCTGAGCAGAAAGCAAACGTGAAAGAGCTTGCTCCGCAAGTTGGCAAGATTGTTGCAGAAGTAAACGCACTTTCTTTAGAAGATCAAAAAGCAGAACTCGCTGGCCTAGCTCCAGAACTCATGGAAAAAAAGAAAGGAGAAAAGAAATCACTTCCCGAATTAAGAAATGTCGATGGAAAAGTTACAACGCGTATTCCACCAGAACCAAGCAAGTATCTCCACTTAGGTCATGCGCTAAGTTTTCTTATCAATCAAATGTATGCTGAAAAGTACGACGGTACAGCAATCGTTCGTTTAGAAGATACCAATCCTGAAAAAAGTACACAAGAGTATGTGGAAGAAGTCATAAAAGATTTGACATATCTTGGCATCACACAAAAACCAACATACGTAAGCGATGACATGCCAAACATGTTGAAGTACGCAGATCAACTAATCGATCAACACGACGCATACATTTGCAGTTGCGATAGAGAAACGTCCAGCAAGTTAAGAAAAGCAGGACAAGCATGCGAGCACAGAAACCGCACCGTCGAGCAGAACACGAAAGAGTGGAAGGATATGCAGTCTGGAAACGTCCCCGAAGGTGCAATGGTACTTCGGTTCAAAGGAAACATGGAATCCAACAATCATGCGATGCGCGATCCTGCTATTTGGCGAATTACGAAAACAAAACATTACAAACAAGGAAACAAATACAACGTCTGGCCGCTCTATGATTTTGAAAATGCTGTTGAAGATGCATCAACCGGCGTCACTCACGTGTTGAGAAGCATCGAATTTGGAGAGATGCGTGTTGAATTACAAAACGCAATCAAAAAAGCTCTCGATCTTCCTCTACAAGAGTTCACGCAATACGGCAGGTTCATGGTAAAGGATGCACTAACAAAAGGTCGTGAAATCCGCGAACTCATTCAATCAGGAGAAATTCAGAGTTGGGATGATCCGCGCTTGATGACAATTCGAGCATTACAGCGTCGAGGCATTCAACCAGAAGCGTTTCGCGAATTGGCAGTAGAAGTTGGCTTGTCAAAAACACCAACAACGCTAGATTTTAGTTTGATCGCTGCAGTCAACAGAAAAATTGTTGACGCCACAGCAAATAGGTACTTCTTTGTGAAGGATCCAGAAGAAGTCATCATCACAGGAGCACCAAAACAATCTCTGCTCCTCAAAGAACATCCAGGAAAAGAAACACGTTCGCGAAGTTTTGATACTGATAACGAATATCTTGTTGAAAAGGACGCAATTACCGATGAATTGATTCGTTTGATGGATTGCATCAACGTCAAAAAAGAAAGTGAAGTGATTCGCTTCGACAGTATTGAGCACGAAAAGTTCAAAGATGCAGGAAGCAAAACAATTGTGTGGCTTCCAAAGAATGCAAAAAATATTCCTGTAGAAATCTTGATGCCCGACGCAACGAAAATAAAAGGGTTTGCTGAAGAACACATCCGCAACGAAGATATTGGAAATGTTGTTCAGTTTGTCAAGTTTGGTTTCTGCAAGTTAGAGGAAAAAGCAGACATATACAGATTCATATTCAGCCACGAGTGAGGTGATCATATGCCATTAGTTGTAGTGAAATCCCAAATTGCAGGAATCGTTAAGAAGATTAACGACGAGAAAGGGTATCGTGTAGACAACGTCACGACAGACTTCGCACCAGAACTGGATAGAAAAGTGCGCCAGTTAATCGAGACTGCTGTTGAGCGTGCTCATGCAAACAACCGTAGAACATTAATGGGAAGAGATGTTTAGGAGACGTTAAGCAATTCTTGGATTCTTCCGAGGAGTTTTGCTTTGTCTTCCTCCTTCATCTCTGAATCCATAACTTTTTTCTTGTAGGCTTCAAGCTGTTCACGGATCTCTTCTTTCTTCGCAGCTTTGTTCAACGCTTTCAGAACTCGTAAATCATTCATTTGATTGGCGGCGGAGCCTTCGCACCAAGGTCTGGCATCGGATTCCGTCCTGTCCGTGCAGCAAGTTTTGGTAAGTGTTCATGGTGCAACTCGAGCAGCTTCAAGATTGCTTTTGCAATATCTTCATTCTGCCCGATCAGCGTATCAAGTTTCGCAGACAAGTTAATTTTGGAGTCAGATTCCAAATCAACGTTGGCTTGCTTAACAATTTTTAGTAGTTTCTGTATAGAATCGTTCAATTCGTTGATTGATTGCTTCAAATCAGGTGATGCAGCGTCAACTTTATCGTCACGTAATGCATTCAGCTTAGAACGAACTGCATCTAATTGCTCTTTTGTTTCATCCAAGGTATCACACTCTTTTCTCTAACTAGTGCAACCTCGGTTTATATAACTTACGCAACTTTATCAGAATCAAATCGATCAATAGTTCGAAGCTTAGCGCGAATGTCATCAACTGTTGCAGGGTCCTTTCCATCAAACCCCTTAATAGCCTGATGATAGTGTATACGTGCTGTCTCAAGCTGTCCTTCTCTGATCAGCAAATTTCCAAGAAGTTCATGAGCTCGAGGGTTGTAGGCATCGTCGATTACAGCATCTTCCAAGAAAGTCATAGCTGATGCGTCATCACCAAGTTCCATGGATATTTCTGCTCGCATTCTCAAGATTGTCGATCGTTGAATTGGGTCAGTTTCATAGTAGTAGGAATCTTCAAGTGCTTCCTCAGCCCGCTCCCAATCTCCAAATTGCATGGAGATATCAGCCCGTTGAGTGTACTTAGCAGTGCCTTTTGGGTCAATGTTGAAGGCAAAATCAAAGAGTACACGAGCACTTTTTAGGTATCGCTCATAGATATCAAAATCAGAAGCAAGGTAGTGATCTGCTAGTGCGTGGATCTGCAAAGCTCTACTTCTCACAGCCTCCAGCGTACCTTCTGCGTCCTTGAATGCCTCTTCATAGCTAATATCTGCCATAGAAGGAGCGCACTAATCAGCCCTTTATAAAGCTTACGGTTAGTAGTCACTATTGAGTGGTAATTGTAGGGAAGCTACCCTACATCATACCTGGCATGCCTGGTGGCATTCCACCCATTCCACCCATATCAGGAGCAGGCGCACCAGATCCGCTTGATGCAATAACATCATCAATACGCAAGATCATAGTTGCTACTTCCGAACTTGAGCTTACAGCTTGTGTCTTCACCTTGAGTGGTTCCAACACGCCAAGCTGCCATGAGTCAACTACCTTACCAGTAAACACATCGATACCTGCCCATTTCTGACCACCGTCATGCGCTGATTTCAATTCTGTCAACACATCAATTGGGTCAAGGCCAGCATTTTCTGCGAGTGTAATTGGAATGACTTCAATTGCATCTGCAAAGGAAAGTACTGCCAATTGCTCGCGTCCAGAAAGTGATTGTGCATATTGTCGAAGTCCTTTTGCAAGTGCAACTTCAGGTGCACCTCCGCCAGCAACAACTTTGCCGCTCAAAATTGCAGCACGCAAGTCACCAATTGCATCTTCAACAGCGCGCTTAACTTCATCAACAATGTGATTCGTTCCGCCGCGAATAAGCATAGTAACTGCTTTTGCGTTAGGACAATCTTGTACAAACGTCATGTCTTCATCGCCAACATGCTTTGAATCAACACTGCCTGCACTACCAAGGTCTGTTCCACTCAATTCTTTCAAGTTTGAAACAACTTTGCCGCCAGTAGCACGTGCAAGTTTTTCCATGTCTGACTTGCTAACTCTTCGTACAGCGTAAATTCCTTTCTTTGCAAGGAAGTGTTGTGCAATGTCATCAATACCTTTCTGACAGAATAACACATTTGCTCCTGATGCTGCAATCTTCTCAACTTTTTCTTGCAACATTTTTTCTTCCATATCAAGGAATGCTTGAAGCTGTGCAGGATCATTGATCTGCACTTTTGTATCTGTTTCAGGACTCTTAACTTCAATTGCCACATCAACAAGTGCAACTTTTGCATTTGCAACATGATCTGGCATGTTTGGATGAACTTTCTCCTTGTCCAGAATAATACCTTGGACAAGTGAGCTCTCCTCGACGCTGCCGCCGACTTTCTTTTCAATCTTGATGTTTTCTTTATCGATAGCAGTTTCACTGCCAGTTTTATCAATAACGCCAACAACTGCTTTAACAGCCATTTCTGAAAGGTGTGAACGTACGTGTTCTGCACTCTTCCCTGTCATTGCTGTAGCTGCAATCTTGTTCAGAATATCAGTATCCGTCTCCAAGACCGGTTCTGCCATGCCATTAAGGATTTCAATTGCCTTTTCAGAAGCAAGTTTGTAACCTCTTGCGATTACAGTTGGATGAATTTGCTTGTCAATAAGTGATTCTGCGTTTGTTAGCAAATCACCAGCAAGAATAACTGCAGTTGTCGTACCATCGCCAACTTCTTCTTCTTGTGTTTTTGCAATTTCTACAATCATTTTTGCAGAAGGGTGGTCAATGTTCATTTCTTCGAGAATAGTGACGCCGTCATTACTGATGACAACATCTCCCAAACTGTCTACCAACATCTTGTCCATTCCTTTTGGACCCAGAGTTGTGCGAACTGCATCAGCAACTGCCTTTGCAGCTTGAATATTCATGCGTTGTGCATTTCTTCCTGTTGTTTTTTGAGCTCCTTCACTCAAAACGAAAATTGGTTGTATTTGTTGTGTCATTATTCCTCCTTAGCCAAAGTAGTCTTGCTTGGCTTTTGTGCTGTTCTTTTTGTGATGATGATGGTCTTTCTCTGCTGCCTTAAGCGCAGCTGGTTTCTCAATCGGTCCGAACTTTTCTTCGAACTTCTTGACATTTTCAGAAAGTACAGAAATCAGTTCCTTCATCAAATAGGGCTCTACCTTTATGATAGAGTGGCTCGCAACTAAGCGAGGCTGTTGATTGTTCATGTCTACCCGCGGAGTAATACTCTTAAAGTCGATCACAAATCGCAATGGACTATGAGAAATACTCACTTCGTCAGCAGCAAATTCGCTGCCATTTTCTACATCTACTCGTGTTTCTGCCATTAAAATCCCCTAGTTTCGCTGTCAACTGGTACTATATAAAGGTTGTGTTTATTCCAATACGATAAACAACATCCTTTATAAACCCGTTCCCGCCTCTGAACCGCTATGAATACCCAAGTTGCAGCCTACTCTGAAAGGAAGAGCACTTCAGTAATAGCAGGTTCTCACATGGTTCACATTGGTGCAACAATTGACTACTTGTCAGATTCATCGGGTTTAAGCAATGCAGCAGTGAAGTACGTTCCTGATTTTGTAAATCGCGCAGTGAGAGAAACTGTAGAAGTGCGTCGTTCCATCACAGATCTTGCAGCGTTTGTTGCCCCTCAAGAAGTAGAGTTTGTGATTAATGATCTTGCTGATGCGTTCAGAGGGTTAGATAATGGTCAAGCTTCCTCAGCACTAGGAGAAAGTATGGGGGGTGCATCGTTAATTGATGTGATCACATATGTCAAACCAAAACCCATCGCAACGCGATTCATGTTGGCAGTAACAGACTATACGCGCCAAGGCGATCAGAGTGATAAAGAGGAAGCTCAAGTGTACATTTACGGAGTGGGCGATGTATTTGGATATCTTGTTGAAGGAGGTAAGCAGCAGAGAGTTCCTGTGAATCAGAACGTTTTGACTTCCCAGGGTGAGCTGCCAAGTTTATTCACCAGAGATACGCCAGCTCCCGTACCTACACCAGTTACGATACGCTCAGGTAGTGCACTGGGGTTGTTTTCTCGAGAGTTTGGTTTACTAGATGAAGAACAAATCGTCAGTGTCCTAACAAGTGCGGAAACTGCAGAAACTGCGGTCAACTATTTGAGAGATGAATTGGAAGGGAAAGTTCGCACAGGAGAAGATCCTAAATTGTATCCAGAAGATAACGCATTGCTTGTTCGTTTCTATGACTAATTCTTTCCCCGGTACCAACCAATGACAACCGGAGTTGCAATGATAGCACCTACTGCAATCCAGAAAAACGGATCGATATAGTATGCAAGAATATCTACTGGTGCGCCTGCAATAAGTATCGTCGGCAAAATCAGTGCTGAATCAAGTAGCAAACCAACGCCAAAGAACACTAATCCCAAATACAGTCCATTCTGCAGGGTTGGTTTTTCTTTGTTGAAGAACCACCACGATATTGCACCGATAATGACGATACCAACCAGAATGTTAACTATCCACAGCGTTGCACCGACTTCCTCCCCGCCAAACACGTCAATTCCAAGTAAGCCTGCAACAGCAACGCCTGCTACAAAAGATACAATGTATGTTGCAATTCCAACAAGTATGGCAAGTTTCCAGTTCAATCTTTTTTCCTCCCGTGGAATATGGCAAAGACAACAATTGCGATTATCAAGAGCGCAATGCCAATGAAAATTTCGAATGGGAATCGTGCTGGTTCATCAGGTATTGGTTCTGGAGGTTCAGGTTCAGGCTCTTCTTCTGCAATTTCTGGCGGTGCTGATGGCACATCAACGACTTCAACTTCTTCTTCAACTTCAACACCGATTGCAAATGTACTGAATCCTGGTGAGCGTGCTTCAAACACGTGGTTGAGCGAATCAGAGCTCACGAATTCTGTAGGGAGTGATTGCCATGCTCCTGTTGAGTATCGATACAAGATAACGTCTGCTACCGCTGCTCCTCGTTCACTTAGCCAGGTACGGTCAACGCTGAACGTAAGTACAACGTCATCGATTGCAGAACTTGGTATCTGCACGCTAATGTCAATAAACTCGTACACTTCTGCATCTAAGCTTCCGCCTTCGTCCGGTGCAGTATTTAATGTTGTAATGGCAAAGTCTGCGTTTTGCGCGATTGCTTTCATGTCAATGTCAATGTTGCGCAGTGCAATCTTTTCATTCGGAATAGCAAATGAGGTTGTTCCAACAGGCAGTTCTGTGTAGAACCGTGAGTACGTTACTCCTTTTGGTATGACCGCTGCGCCGCCACCGCCTCCTCCGCCAGAACTACCGCCGCCTCCACCGCCGCCGCTGCTTGAACTGCTCGGTGAAGTGCTTGCGAGGTATGATGAGAATCCTAGTCCGACGGCATCTGGTACAACACATGTTGTCGTTGTTGTACCTTCAACACAATCCAGGTTGTCCGTTACTGTTTGACAGTTTTCTCCAGAATCATCACAGTGTTGGATAACGTCGCCTGCTTCTGGAATAACAACAGTTACTTCCTCAACACCAGTCTTTTGTTTCAAGTTTTGGTATTGATTAGCATCAAAGCCAACGTAGTCATCTGCATTGACAAATTCAGATACATTGAGTGTTTGTTTTTCAAAGATATCCAGACCACTAAAGGTAATTTGTGATGAGTTATCTGGTTGTGAGATCGTGATGTTCAGATCACTCAGGTGTTCTGTGGATGCTTTCAATGCATACTGCCCGCTGTAGTTTGTCAAGTTAAGTTGCGGCATGTGTATGACCCATCCGTCTGGAATGTCAAGTTTGAACGTAACGTTTGAATGGCCTGTTGACGTGGTAACATTACTACATCTACTGATTGCACAGTTTCCAGCAACATCACAGGATTGAAACTTATAGAAATAAGTAGTATTCGCACTCAATCCGTTAATATCTGCAACGTGGTGCGGTCTGTAATCAGTTAAGCTCTCATCATCAAGCAAGCCACCGTCCAAGATAGTTGTGTTGATGTTCTGACAGCTGCTGTTCTGGTTATAGAACAGAACACTACCGTTTGCTGGTTCGTTAGTGTTGAAAATGAACGAGAGTTGTGTTGGTACTTTATTGTTGATCTTGGTCGATACAAAACTTGGCGAACTGCTGTCATCCTCTGCGCTTGAGAAGCTTCCATCACAGAAGAATGGATCGTACGCGCAATCCAAGTCGTCGCAATCAGTCAGTCCGTCACCGTCGTTATCCACCGAGTCAACGCATGCTGGTCCGAATTCTCCTGGGAAGAATCCAAACTGTTTGAACTTAGTACATTGTGGGTCATCACGATCTTCAGGGTTTGCACAATCCACGAGTTCCGCGTCAATTCCTTTGAAGTCTGCTGTGTTTGGCCCGACAGTATCATTTACGTTTGTCGTACTTCCACCTGCATCAGCTGCAGTAGCATAGGTGCGCCATCCTTCTTCAGTGTTTACGTTTGATTTTGCCACAAAGGTATCCTTATCAATTCCAAACATTGCGATGCCGATTTCTCCACACGCAACTTGTCTATCGGTCTTGAACGGTACGTTACTTGCAACCCATGATCCGCTGCTACATTGTTGCGTTAGCGTTGTTACAGTAACATCTCCTGTTTGGTCTATTTGGGATACGAGTTTGAACAAGTACTCAAATCCTGCAAGACTAGTGTCGTCATCTGCTGTACATCCTCCCGTTTCAGTTCCGTCGGTGTCAAGATAAATATAGTATCGTGATGTGTTTTCTCCTTGTCCTGTCCCTCCTGATGAGAGCGGTTGGTTCTTACAGTAAGATGATCCTGAAAGATCTGCAAGTTGGATACCGTAAATATATGCGTTTTCTGTCTTGAGCACACCCATTCCGTTGATGTCCACGAATTCTGAGCTAACATCGCCTGGTGGATCGATTGCTAGGATTACTGGCGGTCCTGATTCCAGGTCGCTAAAGAATTGTTGTTGGAATTGATCATCGCAGAATCCAGGTGCAGTGAGCACGCGAGTTGCGTTTGTACCGTCACCTGCAGTTGCTGATTCATTAGCATGTTCTCCAAGATTACCGTCGATAGCGACAGTTGCGACTTGACTCGTTGTCGAAACAATGGTGTTACCCAAAGTTCCATCAAGGTTGAGTTGATCAGTTGACACTTCCCAAAGCGCTTCAAGTTCTCCTGTTGTTGTGTTCAAGAAATAATGAACAGTGCTGCTATCACAAACACTCGTTCCGTACTGATCACAAACACCTGCTTCACAACTAGCATTCGTGTAGTTGTATTGCATCAGTCGCGTTCCTTCGCAGTAGAGATAACTCACATTCTGATCAAAGGTTTGTGCGCTTTCGTTAGATTGAATCATGTATAAGTATGACGACGCTGAACTCAAGTTGTACGTCGAGACACCGGTTCCTTCAATAGGTTTCTGCAATCCAAATGCAATCCATTGTGTTCCTGGTTGATGGAAATCTTCTGGGCTCGTTGATCCGTTCAATGCTTTGAGTGGTCCGAAAGGTTGTGTTTCCCAGACGCAATTGCTGTTAGCTTGACAAGACGCAATGTCTCCATCATCATCTGGGCATCCTCCGATGAAATTGGCTGGTGCACACAAACCGGCTTGCCAGACACAGCTTCCTGCAGCAAGTGTTGTTGCGTTTCCTAAACAGGTATCTTCTGCCATGTGATTTTGGAAGCAAGGGCTAACACAGCTTTCAAAGAAGTGTCCTTCAAAGTCGCCGCCAATATCATCACCTTGCCAGTAACATCCGATTGCTTCGCACGCGCCTTGGCTTGCTTGTGCAGTGCTGTTATCTTCACATCGCACAAAATGTATTCCGTCACAGAATGATTGGTCGCTGTTCCACGCACATCCTGGTGCAGTATTACAATCGCCTTCGTTTCCTTGACTGAAGCAGCTGCTCATTTGTGTTTGATTGAACACACAGAATGTATCTGTTTCATACACACAAACATCTCCACCACCAGTAGCTTCACAAGCAGCTTGGTCGCTTTGTAGTGAGAAGTTCAAGAAACATTGTTCGCTAACAGGTCCGCAGTAGTTGAATCCTGTATCATCAGTGAGCCATGAACAAGCCGCAACTGCTGTACAGTTTCCTTGTGCTGCATCTTCTGCACCGTACGTAAATGGATCGTACTGGAAGCAATTACTCGTGTCAAAGGAAGATCCTGCGCAGAATGCATCTGAATTACATTTTGAGTCTGCGCAATCTGTTTTATCATTACCGTCGTTATCAATTCCATCGTAGCAAATTTCAAAGACACCATTTTCTGGTTTACAGAAAAATCCGTCGCTATCCCATGTACATCCGCCGTTTGCCGGCGAGGCACCACAAGAGTTTGTATCAGGACACTGTGTGCAGTCTTGCAGACATCCTTTCTGTCCTTGGTCAATACAATGACTCGTTACGTTATCCCACTTACAGTCAGCAGGAGAGTTTGTACATGCTGATTCAGCGTCCTGGTGGAGGTTGCAATCACCACAGAAGCTTTCACAACTAGCTCCTGTAAAGCCACCGATTGGTTCGCACCATCCGAAGCCATTGAAGGCGTTGGTGTCGTTTCTCATAGTACAACCAGCTTGAGAACCGGTACAGGCGTTGTTAGCCGCGTCTTGATCTGCCCATGCACTACCATTTGATTGGTATTCACAAGCAAAGCACTCATGGCTACAGTCTACAAGAGATATGACCGTTAGATCTACTCCGCCGCTCCCAATTGCGTCAAAGTCCAGTACTTTAATTCCGAATTCACACCAGCTTTCACTGGTAAATTCGTTCAAGATTGGATTATATGTTGTTTCTGTCTGCCACGTTCCTCCGACGAGCTTACAGCTGTTTTCATTGCTGATGTCATCGAAGTGTTCGAATTCTGATCCATCAAAGAAAAGATCAGTACATTTGTCTGTGGTGTTATCCCATCCACATGGCATGAACCAGGTTTCTGCAAGGTCTAGACAAGCGGTTTGATTTGAAACATAGTCGCCTGAACTGCAGCTAAAGGTTGGTGGATCAGTAAGTTCTTCAAAACTTCGGGATTTGTTGATCATGCACGTATTATTGTTTGGGTGCCAGCTACACAATCCTGTTCCTTCAGTATATGGTTGGTTTTCACAAAAGGATTGATTGAGAATAGATGTACAATTAAATCCAGCGCCAGGGACAAAGTCTGCTTGCGGCGTACATTTACCAAAGGATCCGATGTCTGCGTCCCATAAACAAACAGTATCTGAGACATTTGCACATGCTTGCTCTGGGAGGATTCCACATTCTGCTGGCGGTATGTCTTGGAAATCATCGAGGTCGCAGAACCCTTGTTGGTCCAACCAATCACAGGAAGGATTCATTTGAGCTAAGCACGTGTCAATGATGCCATGCTGTCCACATTCAAGACCGACGCGGAAGGATGAGTTTCCAGATGCGTTGTTGAACTGCCAATACAGCGTTGCATTGACATCTAAATTAGACGAGTTGATGTACAATGCACCGTATTGATCAGTATCTCCTAAGTAGATAGCGATCAGGTCAAGGCCTGTTGTAGTAATTGTACCGCCGTTAACATATGATTGTCCTCCGAAGGAAGTATAGTTGACATACGGGTTCCGGAACCATTCGTCGAGGAAATCTTGGTGGCTTTCTGCCCAATATCCTAGATAGTAAATAGACGCGTTGCTTGTCGCGGTAAATGTGAGCTGTCCAGAAACATTATCCATCTGCACATGGCCGTTCTCCATGACAGTCATGCTGGTGAAGTTGAAGTATGAGGAAGAATTTGCTGTTACGTCTTCAAGCACTGCATTCCCTGTGAAGGTAGCGCCAGTAACAACTGTAGTTAACAGAACGAATACACCTATAGCAATAACGCTAAACTTTTTCAATACATCAACCCCTTTTACCCAACTATGGTTTCAATCAGAGTTTAAATAGTATAAAAACGTTTCTATCTGTTACTGCGAAAGTTAGGATTTCTGTTCCACTTATGTACTCGGGTGGATTCAGAGCGAGCTCCTTCGCGGTCATCACGCCGTCTTCCTCTACCAGTACGAGGTCCTCTGTTGTTTCCGCGTCCAGGTCCACGTCGTGCGTAATTGTTGCGAGGTCCTGCAGCATTCCGTGCAAAGTTTTTGTTCACTTTGAACGCTACTTTTGGAAACTGAACCTTGTCTGCCTTCTTGACATCCATGTGGTATCGGTGTAGAATTTCATTGAACGCTTCATAATCTCGTGGTTCAAGGAGTGTGATTGCAGTTCCTGATGCTCCTGCTCGTGCTGTTCGTCCGACTCTATGCACGTATTCTTGCGGATCATTTGAGAGTCCATAGTTGAATACATGTGAGACATACTTGATGTCCAGTCCCCGTGCAGCAACTGCCGATGCTACCAAGATTTCTGGCTTTCCTTTGTTGAAGTTCTCAACAATTCTCAACCGTTTAGCTTGTGGTAGTTTACCATGCAGTGCTTCTGCTCGAATTCCTTGATCTTTCAAGTTCCGAGTCAGTGATTCTACATTTCCTCTCGTTGCGCAAAAGATAATCACGCGGTCAGTGTCTTCTTTCTTCAGCAAATGCACCAGTAGAGAAAATTTCTCATGCGGTTGCACGTCGTAATATTTTTGTTCAAGAAAGTCTTCTTTGACATGAGCAGCTGCTTTTGCTGTCTCAGGATTGTTCATGTGTTTCCGCTTCAGGTGGTTAATCTCGTCGGAAATAGTAGCTCCAAACAACAATACCTGCTTGTTCTTCGGTGCTTGTGACATGATTCTCTCAATATCATTGATGAATCCCATGTCAACCATTTTGTCAGCTTCATCCAACACTACACAAGTAATGTCTTTCAATCCAACATTTCCTTGTTGCATGTGATCTAAGAATCGTCCTGTTGTCGAAACAACAATCTCTGCTTTTCGCATGTCACGAATTTGTGGTTCATATCCAACGCCGCCGTACACAGTAGCAATGTTACAATGTACATGCTTTGCAAACTTGGCAAGTTCTGCACTAATTTGCACTGCCAGTTCTCGTGTTGGTGCAAGAATCAATACCTGCAATCCTTTGTTTGGCTGAATTTTCTCAATAACAGGAATCCCAAACGCTGCTGTTTTACCAGATCCAGTGTTGGAAATAGCTACCAAGTCTTTTCCCGATAACACAATAGGAATTGCTAATTTCTGAATTTTTGTTGGCGATGTGATGCCATGATCTTTTAATGCTCTAATAACTTCAGGTCTAATATTTAGTAGTTCAAATGTCATATTTTTTCTCCGTAATGTAGGGTTTTTTGGTGAAACAGAATGAGCTTAATCCAAAAACCCTCTGTCTCTTCTACGTTATAAGAGTATGAGGTCAGCGTCCCTTTATAAGGCTTCCGGTAGTCACTTCTTCTTGCGTTTTCGTGGCTTCTTCGCTGCCGAAGCAGGAATCGCAGTCTTCACTGGCTTCTTTTTGTCTTTTCCTGCGAGTAAGAAAGCTCCTCCAATAGCGAGAAGGATGATAAGCAATACAATTGAAACAGCTCCTGAAGAAAGCTCTCCTTCACTTGGTACCTGTGGTTCAGGTTCCTCAACTTCTTCTGGCTGTTCTGGTTCCGTATCCTCTACAACAACTTCAAATGCAGGTGGTGTTGGTGGCAAATCTGCTGTTCTACAAGGACATTCCCCTGCACATTCAACACCCACGTTGTCCAGTTCACTAAAGCATTCGTTGCTGTACGTCTGTCCATTTTCTCCACAGACCGGCTGATAGTTTTCAGGACAGAAGTCATTATCTTCTTGGATGTCCTGCGGCGCTTCAATGTTTGGTTCTGCTGTTTCTTGCACATTCACATACCCAACGCCATTAAACACAACGTCAACGAGTTGATATCGTCCTGGTTCATCAAAGGTAACTTCTGTACTTTCTCCTGGTTCAAATCGCTCAGAAGTAAAGTACATTGTGCGGATGCGCAATACAGAATACGAAGGGTTGTCGTTTACAAATGTAACCGTTTCGCCTTGATTGATTATGATTTCTTCGGGTTCAACAGTACCAGGTGTTAATGTCATGGTTTGAGCAGCGACAAATGAGCTCAGTAACAGAAACAGTACACTTACGATAATCGCTTTCCCCATACAGCTCTTCGAGCTGAGTAGCTATATAAAGGTTACGCTAGAATAAATTCGCAAACCAGTCAAGAATACTACCAAAAAATCCTTTTGGTGGCTCAGGTTCTTCGATGAGCTCTGGAATAGGTTCCTCGATAAGTTCCGGCTCAGGTTCTGGCTCTGCAACCGTACACCGATGATTTTCAGCAACAGTTCCTTCTGGACAATCAAGCGCTTCACATCCAATAGTGATACTACATTTTTCATTGTCAGCACAATCATCATGCGTGTTACAACTTGGCACGACAAGTTTCTGTTCTTCTTCAGCTTCAGGAAACAATCCTCGCAATCCTGGTTCGGTGATTTCCGGTTCGTCGAGATCGCCAACAACTTCAACTTCGTCGCTTTCTATTTCGTTTTCAGTGTGCTGCGCAAGTGCAACTGCTGCTTTCCTCGTGTCAGCACCCGAGTGCCCAGCAACAACAATAATGACGTTGCCGTCTTCTTCAAATGTCTTGATCACAGAAAGTCCTTCATTCAATCCAAGCATGCAATCATCGTCTTCCATGTACTCCATGACTAACGGATTGTTACACCCATTTCCGACAAGAATCAGATTTGAATCAAGTGTTGCTTCTGAAAGTAATGTCGCTTTAATGTCTGCGTACGGTGCGTTCACTTTCAAGTTGGTAGCAATTTCCAATGCTGCAAGCGTATCCGAACTTGGTGATTCATCACCAACAACAATTTCTCCATCGAAATCTTCGCCAACAATGAACGGCGAAGGGTATTCAGAAAGGTCATACGCTGCTACAGAAGTAGCCATAACCAACAACACGAACACAAAAATGAATTTCATACGTATTCTCAAGATTCAACCTATTTAAGATTTTTGTACTTTCTCTACGACTTTCAGCAAATCAGTGATGTTTCTCAACTCATAGTCTGCTTTTGAATCTTTTGCAGGTCGCAAAGCGCCATATCGCGCAAACACAGATGTGATGCCAAGCTTGTTCGCTCCTCGGATGTCGCGTTCTGCCCAGTCCCCCACCATCATGCATTCATCAGGAGTTACTTTCAGCATCTTCATTGCTTTTTCAAACGGTTCTGGATTTGGCTTGTATTTCTTAGTATCCTCAAACGTTACCACAACGTCAAAGAAGTCATGCAATTTCAATTCTACAAGTCGTATCCATGCTTTCAAGCGCGGCGCGTCAGTTACAATTGCGAGTTTCAATCCTTGTTCTCGTAATTTGATCAGCGTCGGCATAACCGTTCCGTAAGGCTCCATGATGCCTGCTTGTTGTTTCCGGTATGCAACAATGCCGCTCGCTAGAATTTTATACTCAACTTTCTTGTCAACTTTCTGTAAAAACTTCTGAAAGATTTCGTGATGTTCAATTCCGTATTTGTCATACAATTCATACAATGTTCTGCGAGCTTTAATTTGGTCCATCGGCAGTCCTGCTGCAATCATTGCATTCAGTGCAGCGTCAACAGAACTCTTTTTCACGTGCATAAAGTCAATAAGTGTGTTGTCAAGATCGAATAGAACTGCTTTCAACATGCTATTTCCAAATCTTCCTTCTTAATAAGGTTTATTGTCTTTTAATCGGATAACAAGTTTTTTATATCCTCCTAGAATAGTGGACGTATGTCATTCATGGACAACCTGGCAGATTCGTTTCGAATGCTTATCCTGCGTGAAGATGCGGTAAAACGCATCGCAAATACAGGGGGTCTAGGTGGCGGAATTTTGTTCTACGCGCTTATGGCAACGGTAGCCTATGTTTTTTCTTTACTTATCCAGTTTGGATTCCTCGGCGCATTTGCTGGGTTTTTGTCTCCAGAAGAAGTTGCAATGTCCATGGCCGACATGGTGTTCTCGCTTATACTAGCACCATTCCAAATTATTGGAAGTGTCATTGGGCTATTCATCGGCGTCGGTATTACCTTCCTCTTTGCTAAACTGCTTGGCGGCAACGGGCTCTACACAAACCTTGTCAAGTTATACGCATTTCTAGGCGGTGCACAATCCGTCGTTTCCTTGGTTGTCACGCCAGTGGCCTTGCTTTTCGTATTCCTAATAATGGCGGCTCTGGCAGAACCAGCACTTCTCGTGCTCGTCATCATCCTGGCGATTGTTGCTATCGTCGCACTCATTGTTTGGCAATTCGCCTTGCAAATCATGGTAGTGAGCGTGATCATGCGCATGTCAAAGGGCCGCGCATTCCTCGCAATCATTTTACCAGCAATTATCATTGTCTTCATCATGCTGATCGTTGTGCTGTTCATTGTAGCAGTTATTGGTTCTTTAGCAACCCTTTAACCTCAAAAGCTTTATATACCAAGTTCTCTGTTAGTAGTTAAAAAGAGGTGTAAATGGAGTTTCCGGTAAAGAAACCTGGTCCACAGAACTTAGGCAAGTACCCTAAGGAAGAGCTGGATCTTGCATACAAATTCGCAAAGCAAGCGTATGATGAATTTGGCGATATTGTCAAAGCCATCGTGCTCTTCGGCTCTGCAGCCAGAAATGCAGCAAAGCCAACCGGAGATATTGATATTCTCATTATTGTTGATGACGTTACTATTGATTTTTCCCGCGATATTGTAGAAACATATCGCATCATTACACAGAAACTTGTTGCAGATATCAGTCCGCGCCTCCACGTCACAACATTAAGAATCACTTCGTTCTGGGAGTATGTACGCGCTGGTGATCCTGTCGCAATTAACGTATTGCGGGATGGTATCGCACTCCTCGACACCGGTTTCTACGACCCACTCCGCTCATTGTTAGCACGAGGCCGTATCAGGCCAACTAACGAAGCGATCTGGACATATTTTAGCCGTGCTCCGAAGACATTAAACAATTCTCGTTGGCACATTATGCAAGCTACACTTGATTTGTACTGGGCTGTCATAGATTCTGCCCATGCAGCGTTAATGGCACAGGGCGAGACACCACCAAGTCCGGAACACGTAGCAGATATGCTCGAGGAAAAACTTGCAAAGAAGAAACTCATCGGCAAGAAAGAAGCAGATATCATGCGAAAGTTCTACAAGCTCCAAAAAGACATTATGTATCGTAATGTCAAGATCATTACCGGTCAAGAGTACGAAGATTATCTGAAAGATGCAGAGGCATTTGTAAAGGCAGTCGAAGCATTCATTAATGATAAGAAAAAGTAGAGTTCTATGTTCGATCTGGACAAAAAATCACAACTAGCAAAGAAGGATCGCTCTAAAAAAGGCAGCGTTGACGCTCAGATCAAGCCTCTTATTACTGCGATAAACAAACATCCTGATTACTATACCACAAGCAGTTGCGCAGGCAGAATCGTTCTTTTCTCCCCCGATAGAAAGGATCGCTTCAACATGTTGCTTGTTTCTCATTCCCGAATATCCTTAAAGCGGCTCAACGAAGCGCTAGAAAACATTCCGAAAAGCGATGTTTATCTCCGTCAGGAGTCGTTCATCTTGCACGTTGCATGCCGCAATATGGATGCAGCAGAGAAGCTTCTCAAGCTTGCTCAATCACATGGATTAAAACGTGCAGGAATTATTAGTACTAAGAGAATTATCGTCGAGTTAGTCAGTACAGAACACTTCGATTCGATTATAGCTGAAAATGGACATGTGCTCATTGATCAAATATATCTAAAAGTTCTTTTATCGAGAGCACATGAGAAAATGAAAAAAAATAAAATAAAAACAAGTTACTTCTGTAGAAGTTTTATTGCCAAGATGATTGCCAAGACAATCACGACTAGGTAAAGCAAGCCGATCAAAGCAAGGTACAATCCACTTGATGTGAATGAACCTGTTTCTTCTGGCTCAGCAACAACATTGCCTGTAGGCGTTGTTACTTCGTTACCATCGCTTGGAATCACAACTACTTCAACATCTTCTGGCTCCTCTGTTTCTTCAGGGGTTGTTGGAGTCGTAGGAGTTGTTGGTGTTGTAGTTCCAGTTGTACATTCTGCCTTTGTTAGGAAGATTGCGTCTTGGTTACTCTCTTCGTTGACATCGTAGAACGTTTCTACAAAGATTCTGTATGTTCCAACAGGTAAGTCGGATGGAATCGGTACAACAAAACGTACTGTTTCATCGTCGTCTTCATCAAAGTTATCGATTTCTCGACTTACTTCGTTAAAGGTTGAAAGTTCTCTTTCACCTTGAACGTGAACAAATACTTCATCTTCGTCACGGCTTCCGATGTTCTTGATTCGAACTGTCAATTCTGAAGTTGATTGACAAGTGACAACTTCTGGGCTTAGTGACAAGCTTCGGATGTCGATTTCGTGCGTTTGTCGGTCAACTTCGATGGTAAATTCAATCAATTCACCGTGAGCTGCGCCGAATTCATCGTCTGCAGTCAATCGCATTTCTCCGTCGTAGTCATCGCCATCAGCATCATCTTCAACATCAGCGTCAACCATGTCTTCTTCTTCGTCTTCTGCTTTAAGATCGCCAAAGTCAAGGTCTTCGTCAATGTCAAGGTCGTCTACTTCGATAACAACTTCAACATCTTCAAGTTCAACATCTTCGTCGTCGCCGAATTCATTTTCAACTTCAACAGTGAATTGCAAAATGTCGCCTGGCTTAACATCTTTAACAGTGTCGCCATCGTCAACATCTTCGTTTTCATCGCCAAAGTCTACTTCGACATTCTTGTAGGAAAGTCTGTTTTCAGCTTGCATGTTAACTTGAGTTGATGCACTTGTTGGGTTTCCGTCTACAGTTCCGCTCCATGAGATTGTTGCTACATGGAATGCAGTTTCAATCAAATTAGCGTCAACAGCGTCCAGGTTTTCTGGAATACGGAAGAGAACAGTTGCAGTTGCACTGTCGCCAGGAGCAACAGTAGTAACGTCAAATTCGATGGTAGGTTTCAAAAGAGTTTCAGTGTACTTACCAATAGTTGAAACAGAAGCATCAAGGTTTGTTAGCGTATCAGCAGCGTTGTTTGTAATAGTAACAGTCTGCGTCAAGTTAACTTCTCGATCATCTCTGTCATCATGGTTAGGGTTTGAACGTCTTTGGTTTGACCCACCGTAGTTGATTGTGTCGTCAACAGTGATTGCAGGGCCTGTTACTGTAATAGTAAATTCAGCTGCAGTAGAACTGTCATCGTCACTTGCGTTGATCTTAACATCATATGTTCCAGCATCGCCAGTGGAAGGTGTCCACGTAAGTGAAGCTGTGGTTTCGCCAGTCACATGAGCAAATGCTGCATTTGTTGGCTTAGTTTCAGCGACCATAACTAGGTCTCCGTTGTCCGCTGCTGAACTTGAAAAGTCAACAACAAGTTCCTGACCTTCTTCAACAGTTTGATCTAAAACTGCGTCAATGGTAGGATCTGCTGCTACAAAACTCGCAAGAAATACAGCTAGGACAATACTTAATATTGTAAATCGTTTCATTGTATTGTACCCCCGAATTGGTAATTTGTAATCATTTACCAGTGGTATTTTGAGATCAGTATATAAACCTTTCGGTTATATTCATACTTCTCATTAGAATAGGAGTATCCTCGAGTAGTATAAAAATGTTATGCGGCCTATTTATTGCCGCAATAGAAAATGCTTTCCACAGAGGGGTCGAATCCGGGTTCTTCAGGTTCCGCAGCTGGTTGCTGAGGTTCCTCCTTTGGCTCATGAAGGGTCTGCTGTTGCTCAGGAACGGGCTCGGGTTTCGGGGGAGCCGGCTCGGGTGGGCGAGAAGTGTGGGCAGCAACAGCAGCCCGTACTGCGTCTTGCAGTTGTTGATTAAATGAGGCCATCTGTATATTCAGCTTCTGGATCTCCTTTCGGGATGTCTCCTGAAGCTCGGCCATCTCTTGTCTCATACTATTGACTTGATTGTAGAGTGCTTGTACTTCTCGCTCACTCTGAGTTAGTTCTGATTCTTGAGTCAACTTTTCTCCAAGCACCATAGATTGGGCCTGGTCATATGCTTGATCATTAGGTAATCCAAGATTGTGTTCTTTCAACACAGAAATCATGTTGTTTACGCGAGTTATGTCTTGTACGCCTTCCATATACCAGTATACTAAATAGGTACTTTATATACTTTTCGGTATACTACAGTGCATCCATTTCTTTTTTCAACTTAACCAGACAGTCTGGGCAGATCTTCTTGGGATCTGTAGAATCAGCTTCCTTCTTGCAACGAATGCAGAGATGCATACCCCTACTAGCCATCTCCCCTATTTAAACAATCTGCAAACCTTTATAGGTAACCCCAGAAGTCCAAAGAACGGTGTTGTGAATGAGTGTAATAGAACCGCAAAGGATACCTTTAACAGAAGTAATAAGAGAAATCGAACGCGATCAAATACCAATGACTGAACCAGCAGAACAGTTTCTCAGCAGCGTTAACCCAGATGACTATACCTTAGATGCCTACAATGCATCATCTACCAGCATCCGGGATGTCAAGATAGCAAGGCTAAACAACAATAGTGTCAGACCAGTAGGATCACTCATCTACTGGAGAGGACGCGTAAGCTACATGCCAAGACAATGCGACCAGAAATATACAACCAAGGGCAGCTAATCGCAATTGACCCATACATTAGTACACATCTGCAAGCACTTCATCACGACCTCCAGCAGCCAGATCCAGAAAAACATCTGCTGAGAGGTGCGTGCAAAGAATTTTCAGTTGACCCAGATAGTTTGGATATCTTACTAGGCTTGAACAATATTAAAGACTGGCAAATACTGACAAAAAGAAAGCCAGGACGTGAATACACAGGAGTTCTACCCGGGTCCGATCTTTGTGTCGGAGGCAACATTAAGGAAGCGATTGTTATGGATTATGATGGCGAAGATATTGGATTCGTTACTCACAAAGACGGAGCATTGCATTTCACACGAATTACAGAACCGTTAACGTACGGCAACGAATACTAAATCCACACCAACATCAATTTCTTTTTGCACAGTTAAATTCTTCCGAATCAATTCCACATGTTTCTCAAATTCATTTGCTTTCTTCAACAAACTCACAATAACATACTTCCGAGAAACCCGTTTCATTTCCAGCAACGCATTCGGAAAGTGATGAAACGCCGTAACGCAAATAACACAATCAAAACTCTTGTCAGCAAACGGCAACGCATCTGCAGTCCCTTCCACGACGGGAAAAGATGCCTGCTTCAATAATTCCCGTGCAGGATCAATACCAATAACATCCCAGCCCAGCACATCGGAAAGCCCGGTTCCGCATCCAACATCCAGAACTTTTCCAGGATCAGCAACATTCTGCTTGATCACGTCAAACTTCTTCAGCTGTTCTTCGCCATGCAACTCATTGTAATTCGCTGCCGTTGCATCATAATAGTTTTCCATCTCAGAAAGAAACAATTGTGCATTCAAGAAGTTATCGACAAATTGCAGGATCGCCAACGCATGGCTTGCCGTAAATCGGAATAACACTGCCTTCATCATCCCGTAACGAAATAACGAAGTCTTCGTCCACACCAAGCTGTTGCTTGAGCGAATTGTAATCAGATTGCGCAAATTTTTCTAATCGCAGCGGATCAATTTGATTATTTATCACAAATCCAATGCTATTCTCCGTCGGACTAGAGAGTGCAATCATATTGATGATACTTTCATCTTGTTGACGTGATTGCTCCGATGATGCGAGGTCAAACAAAAATAACAACACCAAAATGACACCGAATGCAATCACAACATTGTATTTGTCAGAGTGCTTGTTGTAATGCTCAACATGCGCAGCGCGCTTTGTTGTTTTCTTTGCTGTTCTCTTCGCTGTCCGTTTCTTAGCTCGTGCCATTAGTCAAACACATCAATTACTAATTTGATCAGTTCTCCTTCGTACCAAACATCACGCGTTACTCGCACGGAGTTCGCAGCGTCAATTTCTGCTTCTGCTGGAACTTCTTGCGGCGTATATGGTACACCTGTACAACATTGTACTTCTTCTCCGCCAGGGTAATCAAATCTGAAGTCTTTTTGTTGATCATTACACAATTGCATCACCGTCGTGTCAAAGAAGTTACAATTGTTTACTCCTTGACATACTGGATGACAGGTATTGTCTGACGCAAACGTACAGTCTGATTCACATTCAGACGGTCCGACGCCCATAGTGTCATCGTGTTGCACATTCTCGAATGGTCCAACTAAAATTGCTCCCGATACAGTGTTAGTGTACGGTGATCGTGAAAAGACTAAGTTATATGTCGAGTCATCGTCAACAACCAGCACATAATCTCCATTCGAATCAGTAAACGTAATGAATCCTGTTGATTCTGCTTGCACACGCACATTAGCAATTGGCAAGCCTGAGTTGAAATCAGTTATTTGTCCGTAAATACTTCCGACAGTTCCGCCCCAAACTCCTGGACTTGCTGATCGACATACTTCTTGTCTGCCGCTATCGCCAGTTAACACATCTTGGTATGATGCTTGATAATTAGTCTGGATAACACCGTCAGTTCGTGAGTTCTTTAGTGCTTCCTTGATGCATGTTTCTGATGCTGATCCGCCACCGCATGCTTCTCGAGCAATGTCATCAACACTTCGGTAACATTGTCCGCCGAACACACAATCTGAAACACGTAAACAACATGCTTCGTCATCACTGTCTTCACAAATTTCGTTTGTTGGTGGCGTTGCACCGCCGAGGTCTCCATCAAATGGTCCGTCAAGAGGTTGAGTGTTATGTGCAGGTGTTTCACATGCAGATTCGTCTACAGGCTTAAGCCATTGGAATCTATGAACGTTTTCATCCTGGTCGTCTCCACAACAGAGTCCAGGACTTCCGTCGTGATCAGGAATACCGTACTTCAATTCAATACCGCCAAGTCCTGCACTTGCCGCAGCACAGGTGTTACACGCTTGCGCATTACCCGTCGAGTCAGGATCGTGTACTGAGGAAGTACAACTTTCAAGTATACCGTTTCCGTTGAGATCTGTAAGATGATACTCAATATAATCACAGCCACCAGCAGTTCCACAATCAGCAGCGTTTTGACAAGCGTCAGTACCTCCGCCACCAGCTGCAACAGCACCACAGGCACCTGCACCGCACGAGCCAATCAGACCTGGTGTACACGTACTGTCTGGTTGCGAAGGATCGTTACCTGGTGAACCGTCAGGATCTGTTCCAGCCACATCCTGATATTCACAATCAACATTTGATGTTGCACAGTTAAGGCCAGATGCAAATGTTTCTGTTACCGTATCACCGTCTAAACAACTGTCAGCAACTGCTACGGAAACACAGTTTCCAGCAACGCAAGCTCCTGTGTAATCTTGACAAGTTCCGTAGGTTCCTGGGGCATTTCCACTGTCTGGGTTATTATCGTATGAATTGTAAATAGGATCTGTTGCGCAGTTTTCTGCAGCGAGTACTATAACATCACACTGGCCAGATCCGACATTACAATAGTTGTCATGATTTTCTCTATCAGAGCCAATACAGGTCCAGCCGTCGCCAATATCACAATTGGTTGATACGGCTATTTGCGTATCACAAAAACCTGTTTGACCACCGTTGCAAAAGTATTCATATTCTTCAGAGGTCTGTCCATTGCATTGAAAGAAGTTTGCTTGATTAGTACATGATGAATCACAGGTTACACAATCAGGTGCACACGAGCCAACGGTCTCCGGTCCTTCACAAACACCGTCACCGCAGTTCGTTTCATCATCATCGTATGGGTCTCCTGCACAGCCAACGTCAGCAAGATCATCATCAAAGTCTCCGTCGTTGTCAATACCATCATTACATTCTGTCTCACACGATGCTGCATTAATACATCTGTTCTCATCGCCGCCGCCACAATCAGGATCAGCACAAGATCTCGTTTGATGTCGGTCATCTACATTACATGTCCAGGCACCACACGCTTGGTTACTCCAACCGCTGCAGGAAGCAGTATTACAAGATCCACCGTCACAATCATTAGGACAGGATCCAGCTGTCTCACCAGCCTCACAAATATAGTCATTATCACAACTAGGAGGTGGAGGAGCACATGCTGCATCATTCACACATCTGTTTTCATCACCGCTTCCACAATCAGGATCTGAACAACTTCTTGATTGATGCCGTTGATCTACACAAGACCAGCCGTCACACGCTTGATTGTTCCAACCGCTACAGGATGCTGTATTACACGATCCGCCGTCACAATCGCTTGGACAGGAACCAGCTGTCTCACCAGCCTCACAAACATAATCTCCGTCGCAACCAGGAGGACATGCTCCACAGTCAGCAGAACACGTTGAACAGGATTCACCACCATTACACGAACCATCACCACACCATGGTGGAGGAGGCGGACAAACACCACAATCAGCAGAACACGTTGAACATGTCTCACCACCATTACACGAACCATCACCACATCCTGGCGGCGGAGGCGGACAAACACCACAATCAGCAGAACATGATGAGCACGTTTCACCGCCATTACACGAACCATCAGGACACGACGGCGGAGGAGGTGGTGAATTACAACCAACAGCGCCACCAGGTACTCCCCAACAGCCGTTTCCGTTACAACTCAAAGCAAAAGATTCTGAACAATCTTGATTTCTCCAGTACAGATCGCCACTACCGTGACAAACAAAACCTTGGGTGGAGGCGCAAGCCCACTCGCAAGATGGAGTGCAGGCTGATGATCCCGCAAATCCATGATCACAGTCTTCACCAGGGTCCACATCAAAGTCACCACAAATACCTCCACCTACAGGAGGACATCCAGCACAACTCGGCATCATGCTACAATCATGAGGCACTGTATTAACGGCGATACTTCCAAGAGCACATGCACCCCACGGTTCGCAGACTTCCCATACTTCATTGTTACAAACACGTTCAGGTAGTGCACAGCAGAAATTAGGGGTAAAATAGTGATTACAGATAACTCCTGTGTTTCCTGGCAAGGTACAATCTATACCACCGCTTATGTGATCAGCTTGAGCTTGTTCAGCGTTAATTGTAAAAAGTATGATAAATAATAGAGAAATACCTATAATACTAACTTGTTTGGTGTGTTGATGCATAAACTGGAATAACATTATACAATTCCTTTTACGGTAATACTCCAAATGAGCTTGCTACATATTGCTGATTTCCAATTGGGCCAGCGATGAAAAAGTCACCTTGAAGTCTCATACCCGGCGTGACGTCTTGGATGAGTACGCGCGCCGTGCCCGTTGCTGCTTGTTGATCAAGATTGTAGATAGGTGCTCCACCAGGACGTTCAGGTTGTTCGATTCGAATAGTAGCTCCATTATTCTCTAAGACTATAAACTCATTGTTTGCTTCAACAACACTTCCTTCCACAGCAGCACGCCATTGCGTAATAATAGGATTCAATAGCAAGTCTCGTTCAAGCGGTAAAGTATCTTGAGCTTGAATCTCCTGAACAGGTTGTTCAGATTGCATTCCTTGACCGATTGCAATACCAATAACAAACGCAACAATACCTATGGCTACAGCCATAAGTAAGGATTTAGAATTACCTAGTTTAGATGAAATCATGTGTACATCTCCCCTTTTCTATGATAAACACCAATAGAAACAGTGTAATCCCAGAAATATATAAAGTCTTATAACTACTGAGAAGTGAATTTTGTTGGGGTAGGCACCACGATTTTAGCGAAACTCATCTGATCGGTTTTAAAAATCCATCACTCATGAAACAAAGCAGGATTCACGAAGAACAATGGGACAGGATCAACTTTGGTTCCCCCGATGCTGTTCGTCACATGAAGGTGCGGGCCGGTGGAGCACGGATCTGTGGTAGCATCTGCTACTCTGGCCACAAGCATCCCTTGCTGAATATTATCACCAGCATTTACTTCCCAAAGGTCCACATGAGCGTAATTTTCTATACGTCCATCATTTGTACGTACAGTCAGTAAGCCTGTTGAGCCACCCGGAATACCACAGTAATTATTTGAGTCAGCATATCCTGCTTGAAGGACACTTCCACCACTCATGGCATGAACCTTCGCACCTTTATTCCCCCTAAGGTCTGCGGCACAAGCCAGCCCGGCATTTATGTGCCCCGTACAACCTCTGTCCACGGTGATCTGGCCGGTGAGCGGATACAACAACCCATTCTGTGGTGGTGGAGTCGCAGTAGCGGTTGGCGTAGGAGTAGGACTTGGTGTAGGCATAGGAGTCGGAGTTGCTGTCGGTCTCGGCGTAGGAGTTGCCGTCGGAGGTTGTGTTGGAGTCGGTGTTGGAGGAATAGAAGTTGGCGTTGGTGTAGGAACATACGTTGGTGTAGGTTCCGGAGTGTTTGTAGGATCAGGAGTAGGAGAGTATGCTGGTTCAGCCGTAGCTGAAGGTGTTGCAGATGCAGTGACTGTTGCTTCAAGTGTTGGACTTGCCGTTGGATCAACTGTTGCAGAAGCAGTAGGTTCAGGAACGGGAGTGTCAGTAGGAGTCGCTGTCGGAGTGGCATTGCTACCAGGCGAGCAAGCTGCAGCAAGATACAGCGCCGTACCAAAAGCCAAGACCTTCATTCTGTGAGGAATAAGATGTTCGAGTCCCATACCAGTTTCAACTCAAATCTCCTATATAAGCTTTTCGGTACTTGATAGTGGTGACATGGATTGTCTATAAAGCACTAAGGAGTCCCAACTTGCTCGTTCAGTCCAGCATCAGTCAAGTTGTAGTCAGACAGGTGTTGAGCATCAATCTTCAGTCCGTACGCAAACGTGTCTGGCGTTCCCGGCATTCCTCCACCGCCAGCATCTGTAATACCCACTAAGTAGAACAAGTCGAATGGATCACTCTGGCAGGTATTTGGATGGAAGAAACAATAGTCAACATAACTTTGCATCTCTTCAGAATTACCATGCTCAAACGGAACCGGATTTACTAAACTCGTAATTCCACAACAAACCGATCCAGTTGTATCATCATAGAATCGCTCAAGATAACTTGGCCCTTCTTCATCGTAACGATATGCTTGCGTATCAACAAACTCTGCAGTTGCAGACGTATTCCACGTTTCAATATTTGATTCATTAATCTTATTTGTCAAGTCTTCGCCAAATAAAGTATTCTCTCCGATCATGTACATCGGATCGTCTAATTCTTCAATGTTGAAATGCAACGTCAAGTTAAACGACGTGTTCCAGTACGCAACATCTGACGCAACCATAACATGGAACGTCGCATTCACACCAACAGCAAACGGTCCGGTGTCGTTATCTTGAAATAGAATAATATTGAAATCATTATAGTCGTTAAAGAATGTCGTGTTGATGAACAGGATGTCGGTTGATGCATTTTCAATCTGACGCAACCGGTAAGTCAAGTTATTATCCCTCATGATTGGCGTATCTTTCAATCCAGCTCCGGTACGTCCAATCAACGCATCAGATTCAACCCCACCAATAGTACCATTCAGCAACACTTCTTCAAAAATATCGTTTAGTTCTTGTCGATTATTCAAGTAGTTTCCCGTCGAGTTAACATACAACGCAGTTGTTTTCAACGCTGCAATACTGCTATGAATTAATGACCGTTCCAAGTACGCAAACTTCAAATTTTTCAAGTAATCGTCTGCAGTTTGCACTCTACTTTTAGTAATCGGCACTTTATCTTTTAACGTAACAAATGTCTGCGAACTAAATGCGACAATGATGAATCCAACAAGCATGATTGCGATAAACGTAAAGAAAATACCGCGTTTGTTCATTGTTGCCACACGCGCACCTCCCCGACGAATGGACCCCAGAACATTGATTTGTTCGGCGTACCAGAAAGAATAACTTTTGATGAGATCAATAAACCAGAACTGTTTCGCTCAACACCGGTTTCGTACATGATGGCATCATCAACCCGAACAGAATACCCGTACTGCGGCGGTATTCTTCCAATAGTGATACTTTCAGTAAACGTCTCTGCCAGCGTAAATTCCTCCCGGATGTAAAACTCACCAATTTGTTCAAACAATGAATTTTCCAAATTGCGTATGTCACCATCCCGTCGCATTTGTTGAATCTCTGGCGTATTCGTATTCCGTACTGTCTGCGTTGCCATTCCCTTAGCAAGGTCATCTGCAAAGAACACCGCTTGTTCCTGTTCCGGTCTATAGGATGTGAGAAATAACAGAAGTAGCAGACCTGCCGCTATGATCACCGTCGCTATAAACGCGTCCAGTGTCAAAAAATATCCTTTCTTTTTCATGAACAGGCAAAGTTTCCGATTCGTGCTTTTCCGCTACCAATAGCAGCACGATCAGGTGAAATATTAATCAGATTACCATCTTCGTCTTGCAGATGGATACAAAAGTCTCCTTTAATTCCGAGTTGTTTCCGTATTTCGTCATACGGCAGATCTGCAAATTCTTGCAGTCGATCTTTATCGATTTGTTTTCCTTCAATAAATCCAAACGGATCGTCTCCTTCTAACACTTCTGGAATCGTCTCTCCTTCTGCTTTCAGTTCTTCAACGCGGTTGTTTTGTACTGCAAACGTCAAGAACCACAGTGCTACAATAATTAAAACGACGAAGATGATGATTGCAACGATTGCATCCAGCGACCACCCTTGTCCGAGCTTGTTCATGGACATTCGCCCCGATTCAAACAAATGAAGTGTCCACGTTTCTCAATATGATTCATTCCTTTATTCAACACACCAGATACGTTCCTTCGCACTGCTTGCACGTACGTCAGTTTGGGCTCTTCAAAATATTCTATTTTAATCTCACTAAAATTACCCGTCCCAATATCACTCGCGTTAATGAGCGTAAGATTGTAATCCCGACCTCGCAGGGATTTAACCAACGAGAAGTCTCGTGTATACCCATCTTCTGCGCGCATCGCAAGTTCAATTTCTGAAAATGCGATGAAAGAAACATCTTGCAACAATTCAGCACTTCGACGTTCATGCGTAGCGGCAAGTCTATTGCTCAATGTAAGAAAGAACAGTACTAAAATGATAAACATCATCGAGATGATGATGGCGCTTTCGATTGTCGCTTGCCCTTTCATCGTCCTTCAAGTGATTGTATAATCTCGACATCTTTTTGTGTAATTTGACAATCACCGTTGTAGTCGCATTCATTGCAGTTGTCGTAGTCTCCTTGACAACCAGGACCACCACAGTGATTCGTATCTGTGCTATCAATATCAGCTCCGTTTCCCGACGGATCTAAATTTGTAGAGATAACACATTCATCGTTCATTGATATGATTACAAATGGAAACCGGTTCGGCGTCACCATTGCTTGGATGCGCGCATTTTTCACACCAGGAGTAACATCTGCTGCATCAAAAGACCCAACCATGTTGATTTGCGATGGAAACGCGTGATCGTTAACAACTTCTCCAACCCGATGCGCAATGACAAATTCATTAATGCGCGGGTCTGTAGTCCAGTCAGTAAGTATTTCCATACTCTCAACATTGTCTGGAAGTGATTGTGTTAACGTTATTCTGGACGGCGAACCTTGATAGTACACTAATTCGCCGGTATTAACAACTTCTCTACCGAAGGAGAAGATCTGATCGCTCGATATTCTCTCATTCTGATTATCAGCAAAACGATAGAACGTATAAATTGTTGGTACGAGCACAAGAAGTATGATAGACGCTACCATTAAGTATTCAAGTGAGGATTGAGCTTTCATCGTTCTAAAAAAAAGAAAAGGAAAAAAAAGAAATTACTGTTCGATGTCTCCGAGGATCTGACCATTCATTGTGTGTGTGAATGAGTCAGTCGAGTCAGATGCATACCAGCCAATGGTAATGTCGAACTTCTGCTTACCAGTTCCAACCAAAGTAGCGGTTAGACCACAAGTGTCTAGTGTAAGGTCTGCGGTACCTCCGTTAGGAATGTACTTACCCCATTTAGCACCGAAGTCTTGGGTTGCATTAGCTTCTCCGTTACCGAAGTCGTTGTTACATGTTACTCCAACTTCTGCATCTTGGCTTGTTACTGTAACAGTATCAAGGATGATTCCTTCACCCATACCGTTTTGTAATAACAAGTATATCTCGTCTGCACTTGCATCAAGTTTGTAGTCATTACAAGCTACTCCTTGTTGTAGTTCACAACGATCTGGTAAAAGCGTCTCCGGACTTAGTACACCAAAGTAAGCCAAAGCTCCAATGACAACTAAAACCACGAGAATAGCCCAACCATAGGTCATTAAGAACTCCATAGCTGCCTGACCACGTTTTAGTCCTTTTAGCATTATATCACCTTCTTTTTTATAGTAATGAATATACTAATTCGTATACCTATCGTGCTTTTCCTATTTAAACCTTGTGGTTTTTAAACAGAAGTAGAACTAGAAGCCAACTTAAAAACGCAAAAGAACGATTTACAGTGCCATCCAGCGCCGTGCAATTTCTCGAGCTTCATCAACACTTGTTGCTGGGCTCGTCTCTAAAATTCTATCAGTAAGCTCAGTTAACCTATCCATCTTGTCCATTTTACCACCCCTGGTATCTGCATTTTAATGCAACATTCAATATTTAAACCTTCCTGTCCCATATAAACGAAAACCTTATATATGACACCATTGGAAAGTGACGTTATGTCTAAGAATGCAGAACGCTGGGCACGTATGGACGCACGCAGAGAAGAAGCGACAGCTACTCATGGCAGTATCGAATACATGGATCTTGAGAAGCAGTGGCAATATACCAAAGGACACATTGGAGATTTCAGCCACATTGCAAAAAACAAACTAGAGAGTGCAGGATTGATTACCGCTGCTTACGGAACACTTGGCGTTGCACGATTAAAGCGCGTGAAGCCAAAAGACGTTGTAAAGGTACTAGGACTGGGCGGCATAGGTCTTGCAGCAGCAATATGGGTATCGTCAACAGGGCCAGACCGGGAGCCATCATCGTCACTCATCCAGGCAATTGCAACAGAAACACCTCAACCTAATTATGCTTCTGAAGTCGTTGAAACACCTACCCCGCCAAATGAAGGTCCAACATTAGAAAGCATTGCATCACAATCACTCAACGAACAATTCAGAAATCCTGGTTCCTTCTTACAATATATTGGTAACGATCTTGCAGAAGCAAATGGTATTGACGATGTCTTGTTTGGACAGAACGTTGAAAACACATCACGTTTCTTCGGTCTCGAAATCAGTTCAGAAAATGTGCGGACCGGTGACATTCTCTATTTATTTGATCCTAACCGAGCGCCGCGTGTTGCAAGTGTTGCAAACACGTTTGCAGTTGTTGACAACGACCACGGCTACATTCTTGATGACAACAACACTGTTCAACTACTTCCTTTAGAAGACATCACACAAGAAAACACAATTCTCAGAGTGCGTCGTCCAAATATCGGCGCAGTGAATGCAGTTACTATTCCAGATTCTGTAATTAGTGATAAAGCATTTTATGATAACGGATTTGAAGAAGCAGATATTATTGATTACACTTCAAGCGGACACCCCATTCTAAAAATTCCGTTCATGTACGTGCAAGACATCGAAGAGGTTGCAGGTATCACCGGAATTGATTGGGAATACATCGCAGCAATCTGGAATGTTGAATCAAGATTTGATAGGAACGCGCATAACGCAGCAACAAATGATTGGGGATTGCCACAAGGGAATATCAGCACATTACGATTCTTCCTGGAAACAGGAATTTACACAGGTCCCGATGGTGCAACCAGCGTCGCTGATTCGCTAAGAGAGTCTCGGCCAGCAGCTGGGTTTACTGCAGTGCACATTCTGAATGCTTTAGGCAGACAGCCAGAAAACGGAGATGCAGCGCAAGTGTTTACAAATTACAATGGTGCTGACACCCATATTGATCGTTATCTCGATGCCATGGATAAATACCTTGAAGCTCAGTAAGCTTTTGCAAAATAGGTTTGCGGTCCTTTCTTTCCACAATTCAAACAACTTCCAGAATCAGCATTAAACGGAACAACACGTGTTGTTATTCCGCCAGTTTTTTCTTTAATATCTTCTTCGCAATCTTCTTTACCGCAAAAGAATGCAGAGCTCCATTTTTCTTCTTCTGCATTTTTTTTCAAATCTTCAATTGTCGTCGCATCCCGAATATTGCTGTCAAGGAATTTTTTCTGCACATCAAAAAGAGATTTCTGCATTTCTTCAAGTGCAGAACGAACTTGTTGAGCAACATCGTCCATGGCAACCGTTTGTTTCTCGCCAGTGTCACGTCGTGCAACCACAACTTGATTGTTATCAACATCTCGTGGCCCGATTTCGATCCGAATCGGCACTCCTTTCATTTCCCAGTCGTTAAATTTCCATCCTGGTTTGTGATCGCGTAAATCAAGTTCAACACTATACTCGTTCAAACTCGTTTTCAATTTTTCAGCTGCAGCAATTACTTTCTCTCGCGTATCCTCAAACAATATTGGAACAATAGCAACGTGTAGCGGTGCTACGTTCGGCGGCAAAACAAGTCCTTTGTCATCGCCGTGCGCCATAATAATAGCTCCAATCAAACGCGTAGAAACTCCCCAGCTAGTCTGCCATGGAATTTGTTCTTTGCCATCTCGTCCTTGAAACCGCAGCCCAAATGGTTTTGCAAAGTTCTGCGCCAAGTGATGCGATGTTCCCATCTGCAATGCTTTGCCGTCAGGCATCATCGCTTCCAAAGTAGTCGTAAAATCAGCACCTGCAAATTTTTCTTTTTCTGTTTTCTTTCCAATGATAACAGGAATTGCAAACTCTTGTTCAATCGTATCACGATACAAATGCAATATTTGCATCACTTCCTCTACCGCATCTTTCTGCGTTTCATGCACCGTATGTCCTTCCTGCCACAAGAATTCCCGTGTTCGCAAGAATGGACGCGGATACTTGAACTCCCATCGCACAACAGAACACCATTGATTGTACAAAAATGGCAGATCTCTCCAGCTGCGCAACCATTTCGAGTACGAATCGTACATGATTGTTTCAGACGTCGGTCTGATTGCAAGTCTTTCATTTAGCGGGCTATCACCTGCATGCGTTACCCATGCTACCTCTGGCGAGAATCCTTCAACGTGATCAGATTCTTTAGTCAATAAGGATTCTGGAATAAAGAGTGGGAAGTACACATTCTTGTGACCGGTTTCCTTGAACTTGCCATCTAAATGACTCTGGATTTTTTCCCAAATTGCAAAACTACCTGGCCGAAGCACCATACAGCCAGAAACCAGACTATAGTCAGCCAACTCTGCTTTGGTAACTACTTGTGTATACCATTCCGAGAAGTCTTCTTTCTTCCCAACCGTAATGCCAAGCGTATCTTCTGCCATAGGAGAAAGCGCTTGTGGAACGTATTTAAAGGTTTTTATAGGTAGCCGCAATACATATAAATCACCATAGATAGAATATACTCATATGAGAAAACACATCCAGAAAGCAGGCCAGAATGAAATGCTGCTGGGATTGTTTGATCTCTGTGTTGAGAAGAAGTGGTATCTCTTCACTCTTCTTGTTGTGATGATTGCGTTGGTGTTTTTCACTTCTCAGACAGCGAAGTTTATCATGTTAATTTTGATGGGAGCGCTTGCAAGCGTCTCAACAATGTACAAGAAGTTCATTCGTATCCCGCCATTCTTGGAGTTCATGACGGTAACAACAGTATTCGTTGGTATAGCCTATGGCCCAGTCGTTGGCGCGATCTACGGAGCAACGGTATCGGTGCTCAGCGAGGTTATCAACACCTGTATTGATGCGTTCATCATCGGTTACGTACCGGCACGCGCAGTTGTTGGCGCAACATCAGGATTAGTCTACGCTACATTCCCAGATCTCGGCGTGGTCTGGCTCGGTATTATCATGACGATCATCTACAACGGTGTTGGTCAGCCGCTCTACTTATTACAAAGTGACATCGAACTCAGAATTAAAGCATGGACGTTCATCATTGGAAATTTCTTTGCAAACATTATTGTGTTTGCTACGCTAGGATTGTTCTTAGAAAGTGTGTTGCTTTAACCAATATAGTCAATCTTCACTTTACATCCATGCTCAGCGTGTTTCTCACAATAAAATTTGGAACATTTCTCACAAGTAAGTGCGGTAATGTGCTTGCATTGCTCACATCGTCCGCCCGGCATCGCAACCATATGCTCCTCACTTTTCGGAAAATAGTGGTACACGGTCTTTCTATCATTTCGCGCTGTTGTAAACCGTGATTTGAGTTTTTTCTTGCGAGATGGCATGCTACACACTGATGTTTGACACAAATCCAGAGATAAAAAACAGTATGACGACTACACCAAACGCCATCAGTAAGCGAAGCCAGAATCGTCGTGATTGAAAGAGTTGGATTTTCATAGTCTTGTGATACCTTGCTGCGTTATAAAACCTTGCACAAAAAATTTGTCGCTTTAGCCGTGGAGCTTTACGCTCCACTTGCGTCAGCGTCAACCGATGTCCGGTTGATATGAGCCCGCGAGGATTCGAACCCCGGTCAATCGGTCCGAAGCCGACCGCACTATCCAGACTATGCTACGGGCCCATATCCAGCAAAAAGAACAAACTATTTAAAAAGCTTTAGCCGAATGAGACAAATGTCAAGCCTTCTCAAGCAGTGGAAAGAGCACGCTGCATCTCGTTATCCAGCAGGGCGAAAAGTACTTCAGTTTTATCAGGATCACACATTCTCAGCTTCTGCTTCAATTATCATTTTGCTCGGTTTGATTTTCTTTTCCGGGCTCGTAAAGATGCTCATCATCGGTGCATTCTTTATTGTGCTCGGTGCGTTTTCAATGATTTACAATCGCTGGCTCAAATTGTCAATCGGTATCGAATTAATCATGCTTGGGTTTATCATGATGACGGTTCTCTACGGTCCCATCCCCGGTATTATTGTCGGTATGATTGCGCTGTTCTGGGCAGAAGTAATGACAGGTCGTTTTACATACTCGACTGTCGTAAGTTTTATCGGTATTGGTATTGTTGGTTTTCTGATTCCGCTTTTACCATTCCAAGACAACATCACAATGCTCGGTATTTTAGCAACAATCATCTATGACGCGATCATTGTACCCGGCTATATTCTTCTCGGTAGCGAACCATGGCGGTCGTTCTTGTTCGGCGTAGGCCACATCATTTTCAACATCTGGGTGTTCTTTGGTATCGCGCCCTGGCTGCTAACAATTTTAGAAGTTATTGTGTAGAAATAAGCGTAATCTCTAACGTCGAAACCCGTACTCGTCTTCCTTCGTTGCTTGTAAATTCTTCAGAATCAGTTTTCATACTTTCAATCTTAACAAGTTCAGGAAGAAATCGCTTTTCAACTGCCTCTGCTACATCAACACAGCGAGAAATGAATTTGCCTCGTGCCTTAAGGATCACTGTTTTCTCATCCTTCGACACAAATTGCATCACCACCGCAGTTACATAATTCATGAACGGCTTAGTGCCAATGAGGATGGATTCCGTCATCGTTTGCGGACTCTAGAGAGATAACCGGCAATCATATTGCGCATCTTAGGAGGCATCTCTTCAGATTCCATGGGGTTCTTACGAAAGGTCTCCCTGTTCTCTTCAAACAGTTCAGCAGCCATTTGTTTAATTAGTGCTTGTTTTCGCAAATGTATAACCCCAACAATCTCTGTTTACCTGCAAATTATTTAAAGCTTTGCAGTAATCCATCATAGTACTCAAGGTGAGGGACAATGAAACAAGTCATCCTAGCACGGCAAGATCTGAAGCTTCCAAAGGGCAAATTAGCTGTCCAGGTAGCGCATGCAGCGGTTATCGCTGTAGAAAAGTGCTCCCAGGCTGATTACAATGCCTGGAGTAATGAAGGCAGCAAGAAAGTTGTTCTCAAAGTAGCTGACGAAAAAGAACTTCTGGAATACAAGCGAAAAGCAGGGCAAAAGAAACTCCCTCTTGCACTGATCACAGATGCCGGCAAAACAGTCATAGCTCCTGGCACGAAAACAGTACTTGCCATCGGCCCTGCAGAAGATGACGTTATTGATTCTTTAACTGGCCATCTCAAGATGGTTTAGAACAGGAAGAATCCTGAAAAGAAGATTCCTGCCACAGATACCATTCCTAGATAAACAACCTGTGAAGAAATCAAAAAGATAGGGAAGTATTTCATTCCTCCTCGTACAGATCCTGTGCTGATGATAGACACAATAGCAGCCGAGAAAAACGACATCGTTGCTAATGATAAATGTGAAAATTGTTGAAATACCCCAATATCAATTTCAAAATCTGAAAAATTTATAGGGAGCAAGTCTGCTGCCGATGCACCAGTTCCGATTTTATCCGCAAATCCTTGTACAATTTGCACAAAGAAGTACGAAAGCGTAAACAGTAGTGGCGCTACAACCACGACAATTGCAAACAAAAAGATAACGTACGTCAGATTTGTGGCTCGCATGTCTTCTTTGAGCTCTCTCGTCTCTTCCAGGTTCTCAACAACACGATCAATCAGATCAGCGACTTTCCCGCCACTTCGAATTCCTTCGATAATCAAGTCAAATGATCGCCGCATAAGAGGTGAATTGTACTTCATAGTAAACTCTCGCAGCGCTTCATCCACATCCTGGCCAGTCATAACTCTTTTCGCCGCAAGCCGAACTTCATTCGCCAGCACGCCAAACTCGGGTTTAATCGCGCTCCACAATGCTTTCTCGAAAGGCATTCCACCTTTCAAGTTTTCCGATACATAACGAAGAAAATCAGGCAGCACAACTTCCATTTGCTTTGTTCTCTGGAAAATAATCAGTTCAAAGTAGAAGTACAATGTTCCTGTAAAGAGTGATATGGCTCCGAGCGTTACAAATGTGAAGCTCAGCAACGTTACAACAAAAACTGTAAGTGGGCCTGCCTCCCCTGACGAGATATAGCGAGGATAAACCCATAAAAGGAAAAACAAGACTGCTGTAAACAAACCACCATAGAAAATCGATCCAAACAAAGAGTACGGAACTTCTGTCATTCCGGTCTTTAGAAAGTACCCACGGAGATGCCGTCTGATCAGCTTCGGTACAAACGCTTTTCCGAATTCCTCAGGATACAGTATTTGCCACATCAGAGATCCACCGTCGGTCGAATTGATTTAATGATAAACACAAAGCTCATTTGAAATACGCCGAGTGCAAACAACACAATATACACCATAGGTGTTGTGATCGTGATACCGACAATACTTGCTAGAATAAACATCATCGCTAGTCCTAAGGAAGGCATAACAACTGCGAGGACCATGTAGAACAACAAGACGCTGCTCAGTTTCTTTCCATACGCCTTGATTTCAATTTGCTGTTCCACAGTAATTGCATGCAACGTATTCCGGAGCGCTTTAGAAACTTCAGTTCCTGTCTTCAGCGCCAACAAAATTTGCCAAATGATTTTCTTGAATCGTTCTGAACTAGAGTATGTTCTCGCGTTGGAAAGTGCAATTTCCATCGGCGTCCCGGTATTAATCTCGTCAACAATCTCTTTGAAGTATTTACCTGCAACTCCATAGCTGTGGGATGCATCGATAAGCGTGTTAAACATCGGTGTTCCTGATTCTAGTTTCACAAGAATGTATCGTCCTGCAAACAGCACATCTTTGTCGATTTCACGCTGTCTTTTCTTGATGTATCCCGACGGGGTGTTCATCAAAAAGAAGAACGATCCCAAAAAAGAAAAAACACCAACGAGGACAAGCATCACGAGTACATCAAGCGGATGGCGGTCTCGCGAAAACAGAAAGAATGCAATGGCAACCAGTCCGATAGAAAGGAATCCTGCGAGCTGCAGCGATCTCTTCACGAATTGTTCTGGCGTGTACCGAAGGTGGGCAATACGAATTTTCTTTCGTAACCCAGGGAACTTCAGTGCAATGATGTGTACAATGTCCATTTTACAGCTTGAGTCGTCCTGTGTAGTACTTTGACATGACAAGTCCGATCTCGTTCACGTCGTTCATATTTCTGTTCACGAGCCATTTCAGGATGTTTTTCTTCTCTGCCAGGTTTTTTTCAATGGCAGCTACATCCATTCCCGTGTAGAGTTGTAAAATTTCATACAGTCGCGTTGGTTTAGCAACTTCAACAAACTGGTCCTTCACAGGATTATGCTGAATAAACACGTGCGGCGAGCTATCTGGCATGATCTCTGCGATTTGCAGTGATCGGCGCTTACCTGTTCGTCGGTTTCTGCTCTGTACTAATATCAATCCAATCGACGTCAGCAACGGTTTAGGAATGTCAATTGGTGGATTCGTCAAACGCACAACAGTTTCTTCGGCATTGTTTGCGTGCAGCGTAGCATATACCGAGTGACCAGTGTGCATCGCTTCAAACAGTACTTCTGCCTCTCGTTTACGACGGACCTCTCCCATAATAATTCGGTCAGGACGCATACGTAATGCGTTAACGACCAAATCCAGCATTGTGATTTCTCCTTTTCCTTCTGGGTTCGGAAGACGAGTTTCCATCGGTACCCAGTGGAGTTGTTTTGGCAACGTCAATTCTCGAGTATCCTCGATCGAAATAAGACGTTGGTTTGGTGGAAAGAAGTTGGAAATGACATTGAGCGCGGATGTTTTTCCTGATCCTGTTCCTCCCGATACAATGAGCGAAAGTTCGTTCTGCACTGCTAGCCAAAGCCATGCGGCAATATCATATGACATCGTCCCTGCTTTCAAAAAATCAGTGATCGTCCATGGTTTGTCTGCAAACTTACGGATAGTTATCGTGTTTCCTCGGGAAGATATCGGTGAGAGCGTTGCATTAACACGATCCCCAGTCAATAAATGCGCGTCCATCAGTGGTTTCAGTGGTGTGATTTCCTTTCCAACGTCACGTCCAATCAGCGTTGCGTAGTGCCGCACCCGCATCTCGCTGGAAAGTTTTAAGTTTGTTTTCAGCCAACCGTGTGTTCGGTGATATACCCAAACATTCTCATCGGCGTTATTAACTACAATTTCTTCCAGGTTCTGATCTTTTAGCAAGAGTTCGATGTTTCCCAGTCCTACGTTTTGCTGGATAACATGGTTCATTAGCAAATCTGAGGTTCTCTTATCGATATTTGGAAAATACTTTTCAATCAACAGCTTAATTTCTTCCTTGAATTTTTCCTTGATGTCTTCTGCACTGTGCTCTTCCCCAATATCAATAGCCCCGATGCTGACTTTGGAGATAAACTCTTCACGTAACTTGTTGAGTATCACGCTTGTGGTCTTGCTGATGTTTAGAATCGACAGTGTGTAGACCGGAACCGATTCTTCAGGCTCGAAGTGTATTGTGACGTCGATGATGACGCCGCCGACAGATAGTTTGTATGAATCTAGTACAGTATTTTGTGCAGTCATGGGGCTCTCACTTTTGGTTTTACTGCGTGGTGCAGCTGTTGTATTTTCTCATGTATATCTTTATGAGCAGGATGGACTTCTTCTTTATGATGGTGCCTGTGGTGTTCACGCGGCTTTGTTATTCCTTCGTGCTGAGGCATGTTCTTTGGTTTCGTAGTAAGCTTTTTTCGTTCATCAACGAGATGATTATACAATGCGATTTGCTGTTTTGCATATTTCACAAGTTCATCATAGTCATGCGTGCGTGCTTTGAATGATTCCACAGCAGATTTCAGTTGCGCAGTTCCCTGATCAAGTCCTGCGTAGTCTTTCTGATCTTCAAAGTTCTTGAGTTTCTTAATGAGTTGGTGCATTTGGTATGCGTCGACGGCAACCATCAACTGTTGTTGCAGTTTTCCGTTCGATTTATCGAAGTCATTCGGTAAGTCTGCAATGAGTTGCTTGATAACAGGAAGGTTCTTGTCCAGTGCTTCATAGTCTTTCTCCGCAACACGGTGTTGTGTATCTGTAATCATCAGCAACACTTTCGAATACGCATCTTCTTCTGGTTCCTTCATTTTCCCAATAACAGCAGAATCGTGGTGTGCAACAATTTTCCTGTAGAGATCAAGGAGTTTCTGTCGCACAACGCGTTTGTGTTGCAGAAATCCGCCCGGCAAGCCATTGAAATGTTTCATTGCCTGGTGATATTGTTCCTCTGCCTCGCGATAGCGTCGGGTCTTCAGGTTCATTTCGATTTCCTGAATGT
>JANQSZ010000030.1 GCA_028279045.1 Candidatus Nanoarchaeia archaeon
CGGGCTGCAACAGCTCCTGCTAAAACAAAAGCAAGAGCAAGCGCTCCGTTTAGTACATAGTCTCCTGAGAATACAACCAAACCGCCTCCGACACCGAAACCGCCTGCGGCAACCATATTGTAGCCCCTCATTCTGCGCTGCGCAGATTCGTAGATGCGTTGAACCGCGTATAACCCTTCAGACATAGCGTAAGGATTCTCTTCAGGAGATATAAACTTATCCCAGCAACTCGAAATACCGCATACTAATGCTCTCGTGGTCGGCTGCTGCTACAAAGTCCTTGAGTGCGTCAGATTCCATTTGAGCCCTGAACTCATTCTGAGCGTTGTCGGCGTGTTCTTTAGATTCCCACTTGACAACATCCAACATGGAGCCGTCTCCTTTGTAGACTTCCCAGGAAATGAAGCCAGGTTGTTTACTAAGAAATTCGTCTTTTGCTTTTTGCTGGGCTGCTTTATATGTTTCGTCGGTAACACCAGCGACTAAAGAGTATTCTACAACTTCTACGATTACCATGAAAGTTCTGGAGAAGAAGTACTATTTATAGATTCAGTTGTAGATCCAATACTGAGGGAACTGCTCAATTGCTGCGTGTGCATTATCGCGCTCTTGTACTCTAGATCTATACTCACTGTTATCGTCAATTGATTTTCGAACAGTAAAGACTTCTACTAGAGCTGCAATACCTGTGACTACAGCAAGCGCAACTCCTGCGATCACGTCGGTTTCGTCACCTGTAAATTCTTTGTACGACAGGTAGCCTGTGGCGACACCACCAATAGGGACAACTACATTTGCAGTCATGGTGATTTTTTTGTCGACATTCAAACGTTCGACACTAAAATCTGCCCTTTGCACTCTCCTGAATGCATCCATGTACTCTGCTTCCTCTTCAGTAAGGTCGTGTCCCATGACAGTGGCGAACAGAATCTAATTTAAAAAACCTACTACTCTGGATCAGGCAAGTCCTCGACTGCGTCTCGGGCAAAGTATATGCTCGCCAGAGTGAACGCTGTCCCAAATGCCAACCCCACTGCTTCCCGAGGTCCAAGCTCACCATTGTGTATCATGTACCCAGACCCGTAAAGACTGCCTGCTCCGATGCTGCCTGACACTACTGCGCCTGCTATTTTCCACGCTATGTTTGCCGCTTGTGGCCTTTCTACCTCAGAAGGGTCGATTCCGTGATGCTCTGGTCGAAACATGTGCAAGAGTGGCGATGGGGCATTCATATACTTGTCTCCATAACCTTTATAAATAGAAACGAGATTCTAGTGTTATTCCCAGTATTACTACTTCGGTAGGAGGGCCTAATGGAAAAAAAAGACATTTTAGAATCATTGAAACAAGTGCGCGATGGTAAGAAGCGCAAGTTTTCTCAGAGTGTTGATCTCATTGTTAATCTGAAGGATATTGATCTGAAGAAAAATGATCAACAAGTAGACTTCTTTGCACAGTTGCCGCATGCAGAAGGCAGCGGCATTGCAATCTGCGCTTTGGTAGGACCAGAGCTGAAAGATAATGCAACAGCAAACGTTGACACTGTTATTGAAGTTGATGACTTTCCAAAATATACTAAAGACAAGAAGCTTGCAAAAGCACTTGCAGAAAAACACCAATTCTTTATTGCACAGGCAAACATCATGCCACAGGTTGCAACAGCATTTGGACGTGTATTGGGTCCTAAGGGAAAAATGCCAAATCCAAAAGCTGGTGGAGTTGTACCGCCAAAAGCAGACCTTGCACCACTAGTTGCTCGGTTAAAGAAAACACGACGTGTTTCTGCTAAGACAGCACCTGTTGTACACACACTTGTTGGAACCGAATCATTGAGTGATGAAGATCTTGCAGAAAACATTCTGAACATGTACAAACAAGTTCTTTCACATTTACCAAACGAAGAAGCAAACGTAAAATCTGCTTTCGTTAAACTAACAATGGGTAAGCCGGTGAAAGTAAGATGAGTGAACACAAAGTAGCCGCGGAAAAAGTAGAGTTGGTCAAACAACTCAGAGAACTTATGGACGAATACCCAGTTGTTGCACTTGTTAACCTTGCTAACTTACCAGCACCGCAACTTCAAGTCATGCGTGCAAAATTGCGTGATTCGGTTGTTATGGTAACTGCTAAAAAACGGTTAATGCGTATTGCACTCGAGGGTGCTAAAGATAAAAAGCCAGGTATTGAACAACTTTCTGATAAAATGAAAGGAATGCCTTCGCTTGTGTTTACGAAAGACAATCCATTCAAACTTGCAGGAATCCTGCGAGAAAATAAATCAAAAGCACCTGCAAAAGCAGGACAAGAAGCACCGAATGATATCATTGTTCCAGCTGGAGCAACACCATTTAGTCCAGGACCAGTTATTAGCGAACTTGGTTCAATTGGATTGAAGACTGGTGTTGAAGGCGGAAAAGTTGCTATCAAAGAAGATTCTGTTGTTGCAAAAGAAGGCGATGTTATCGACCAGAACATGGCAAACGTACTTGCAAAACTTGAGATTCACCCAATGGAAATTGGATTGGACTTGACAGCTGCATACGAAGACGGAACAATCTTTGGTAAAGATGTACTATCAGTTGATCCACAAATTTACCGTGATGAATTAACAGCAGCGATTGCTGAATCACACGCACTAACCATGGGAATTGGTTACATCACTGATGCAAACGCAGAAGCACTTGTACAAAAAGCATTCCGAGAAGCTCTCGGACTTGCTATTGACAAAGAAGTGTTGTCTGATGAATTGCTAAAGAAGCAAGTCGGCGATGCGTATGTTCAAATGAAAGCGCTGATGGGTAAGGCTAGTATTAGTGAGGATGCAGCTGAAGAACCAAAAGAAGATCCTGAACCAGAAGAACCGAAGGAAGAGCCTAAAGAAGAAGCTAAACCAGAGCCAACTCCAGAAGCTCCTGCAGAAGAACCGAAAGAAGAACCTGCAGCTGAGTCTGAAAAAGTAGAAGAAACTCCTGCTGAACCAGAACCGGAGCCAAAGGAAGAAGCAACTCCTGAACCTGCACCGGAAGAGCCGAAAGAAGAGGCAGCGCCGGAGCCAGAAAAGGTTGAAGAGCCGCAACCAGAAGCAGAACCTGAACCAGAAAAAGTTGAGGAACCAGCTCCTGAAGAAGTGAAGGAAGAAGCAACTCCTGAACCAACTCCTGAAGAACCAAAGGAAGCTGAACCAAAAGAAGAAGCACCTGAAGTTCCTGAATCAGAACACGATGCAAGTGAAGCAGAACCGGAACTACCGCCGGAAAGAGAAGCTCCAGCACCTGAACAAGTTCAAGCACCAGTAGAACCAGAAAAGGTTGAAGAAAAACCTGCTGTTGCACCAGAAGCTGCAAAAGAAATTGATAGTGCAGTAAAAGACGCTCAAGAATTTTCACAAAAACAAGTGGACAAAATTGAGGACGAGATCGATCAACAAATCGAAGAAATGCGTGTCAAGAAGGACGACGATGTTAGTACTGATCAAGATAAGATCGAAGAACTAACAAAGAAACTTCAGAAAAAAGGCACGTTACGAGACTAATGTTAACGGAGGTTACCCAACATGGAATACGTCTACGCAGCTATGCTCTTGCATAAAGCTGGCCAAAAAGTAGATGAGGCATCTTTGAACAAAGTACTAGAAGCCGCTGGCGCAAGTCCAGACGCTGCTCGTACAAAAGCTGTCGTTGCTGCTCTTGACGGAGTAGATATCGAACAAGCTATCAAAGACGCTGCAGTCGCTCCTGTTGCTGCTGCTCCTGCACCTGCACAAGGTGGAGATGCTCCTGCTGAAAAGAAGGACGAGAAGCCTGCAAAGGAAGAAAAGAAGGAAGAAGAAGCTGCAGCCGGCCTCGGTGCACTATTTGGTTAGTTTTTTTGTTTTTTTCTTTTTCTCAAAAGCATGGAATCGAAAAGAGAACTTGTTGAAAAATTGAAAACGCTGCAGCGCGAAATAAAACAGCTGCGGCGAGACTTAACTAGTGATAATCAGACGAAGGAGGAAGCTTTCCAAAAGAAAGAACAACTCAAGAAAGATATTCGTCAACTTATCGGGGATGTTAAGAAGTTGCGTGCACAACGTGACGATCACACTTCTAAAGTAAAAGAATTGAAAGAAAAGCGTAAGGAAGCATCGACGGAATTACGCAGTAAGATTTCTACTATCAAAGAATTACGATCAGCGGGATCACCAAAGCCTAATCCACGGGATAAGAAGAATAGGCCAAAAACACCAGATCAAATTCAGCAAATGATTGAGCGCATGGAATACAAGATTGAAACAGAAGGGGTTTCATTCAAAGAAGAACAAAAGCTCATGAAACAAATGAAAGAACTCAAGAAGGAGTTTGAATCTACAAAAGCAACTAAGGAAGCTAGTAAAGGAATCAAACAACTTTCGCAAGAAATTACTGAGTCAAAGAAAGCAGCAGATGAACACCACGCATTAGTGCAGGAACATGCGCAGAAGAGTCAGGAATTGCATGAAAAGATTCTTGGCATGTCTAAGAATATTGACGTGAAGAAGAAAGAAGAAGAGGAAGCACACAAGTTGTTTATTTCGCAAAAGCAAAAGATGGCTGAACCTGTTAAGCAATTACAGAGCAAGCTTGATGAATATTCTAAACTCAAGTCAAGTGTTGACGAAGCACAGACCAAAGAAAAGCAAGAGAAGAAAAAGCAAACTGCAGAAGACATGCAGAAGCTTGAAGACGAACTTGCAGACATGGTAAAATCTGGAAAGAAATTGACTACAGAAGACTTGTTGAAATTTAAGTTCAAAGAGTAAACGAGGCGATTGATCGCCAACTTTCTTCTTTACCCGATGTGTCTGCAACTGCAATCGAATCTACGCCAAAAGAAATCGGGTAGCCTGTTATTCTTGAAGCAATTGCGTCTCTTTTTTCTGATGAGTATTCGCCGTATACCAAGCTAAGATGAGGGAAAAAATCTGTTTTTAATCCGAATTCCTGCTGAGCTTGGCTATTAGCAGTCATAAGTTCGGGTGTTTGTCGAACAGCAACATAGACAGCCCGGTAAAATGCATCTGAATGGTGTAGCGAATCAAGATATGCTGTAAAGGGCGACAAACGGTCTGCCAAAGAAGCAGTTCTGCTTAATATTTCATCTTTTGCTAGGTTTTGATGAGGAAGGAAAGTGATATGAGGCTCGAATCTCGGACTAGAAAGTGCAGATGCTTGTGCATCAATGATTCCTGAAAGAGATTCATTGTCCGCAACATTAGGTACAAGCCACAATGAGTATCCTGGTCCGAGTTCCATGAAGAAAAGAGGTCGCTCGGGGTTTAAAGGCCTATCTGTCAAAGAGTAAATTCTGCTACTTCGTGCCAGCCGGTCGGATTGCCGCCGGTGTAATATACGTAAATTGAAGTTATAGGAAATGTGATGTTGAAATCATCTCCTATCGATTCAATAATTTTCTGCTTTTCTTCTAGAGGGAGATCCCCATACAGTAATGTGAGGTGTGGCATGTAGACTTCATCCATACCAATTGTGTTTTGTGCTACTTTGTTTGCATTCATGAGTTCTGCTGAACGCTCTGCGTGAATGTACAATGCAGTAAAGTATGCATCGTTGTGACCAATTTTAGTTAGGTTGACGGTGAACGGTTTGAGTAGGCTTGCAATTTCTCTCGCTTTCTCAATTACTTCTTGCTCGGTAAGAAACTGATGCGGGATTAGCGTGATGTGAGGATCGAAGAGCGGCGTGTTGTGCAACTTTGATATTCCTGTCATGATCTTTGACAGTTGCTCTGCGATTTCTGCAGGCGGTTTGATCCAGAGTGAGTAGCCAGGTTGGAGTTCCATACAGCCCTTGTAGTGGAGAAGTATAAAGAGTTTTCTAAAAGAAAAAAAAGAAAAAAAGGCGTTTTGCCTAGCTTGCGTCGAAGTCAACAGATGCACTTTCTCCGAAGGCAATCTTCGAAATAGTTACACCGTTTTCTGTTACATCAAGCGCATGGTCTAGAGTTGGGCGCGTTGTGCTGTTCGACGTTACTTCCAATGCCTTGGAAATTTCTGTTGCACTCGACTCAATCACAATAGGGTCGGTAATCATAATTGTATTACCGCCGCTAGCTGCTGTTTGAGCTTCGTTAAACGTCTTGTAACACACGCTGCTTTCAACAACACAGTACGGACTGAGTTCTGTGTAGGTAACTTTCACACTAACATGATCAAGTTCACAGTCTACATCAGTTCCTGTGTTTGCCAAGCAACGGCCCTTCACTGCGAAGTTTCCATCTTCGAAATCTTCTAGAGTCCATGTTCGGTCTGCGGTAACGTCAACAGTCACAGTCTGCATTGTTCCTGACAAGTCGAATTCGTGGTTATCTCCAAGAGTAACACCGTCATCAACACTTGTCTTGAACAAAATCTTACCATCAGTTCCACCAGCAGCTTTGTATGTTGCAATCAATCGAACTTTTTGAATGACTGCAATGTTTGGAATGTCCAAACCAAAGTCTTGCCAGAGTTGGTGGTCAGAGGTTGTGTGGACGTTTGTTCCGTCACCTTCAGATACGTTACCATCTTCGACGTATGCGTTTTCGCAGTTTTCCCATTCAGTAAAAGTACTGTATTGGGAACAGCGAGATGGTGAACCGATCTCTTCTTCAGGAAGGTGGTATGATACGTTTACCTTCAACAAGTCGACTTCACAATCAACAGGAGTTCCTGTTGTAGCTTGACATCTCCCTTTTACAGCGAAGTTTCCATCCTCGAAGTCGTCGTACTCGTACGTCCAGTCGCTCGTAATGTCAGTAACAACAGTTTGCATGCTTCCTGATAACGCAAGGAAGTGGTTTGAACTACGCGTTACACCATCATCGATACTGGTTTGGAGCAGAACGTTGCCTGACGTTGAACCAGCTGCCTTGTACACAGTAATCAATTCAACAAGGTCAATGATTGCGTCTTCTGGAAGTGTTGTATCGAAGTCTTGCCACAACTGGTGGTCAGAAGTTGTGTGGTCATTGGTACCGTCACCTTCTGCAACTACACCGTCTTCGTTTCGAACTTCTTCACAGTGTTCCCATTCTGTGTACGTGCTGAATTGCACACACATAGCTGGTGTTCCTGGTTCTGGGATGAATCCGAGAATAATGTCATCGAAGTAGTTGTTGAATCCAGACTGTGTGTTATCGGTTTCTAGCTGTACTTGAGCGACTCCGCCTTCATAATTGTGTGGCGAGGAAAAGTCTCTACTACAAGCATAGCTTCCATCGATGTGGATGTCATAACTTTCATCATCGTAATCGATGTAATACTCGATAGTGTAGTTTGTATCATCTTGTGATGCGATGTTACAGCCAGATCCTGGAATGTTCTCGAACAATTCATCATGATTGTGCAAATCATGGATAGGTCTTATAGTTAGATTGTTCGCCATGCCGAAGAACTGCGCTCTCGTTACGTCATCGCTTCTAAATGTGTACGATACGTATGTCGGGAGGAAGTCCGACTCTGTGACGTTGTAAAACGCCCTTGCACGATCTGAATCGACGTCGATCAGCTTAAGCTGTCCATCGACCGTGGTAATGCTGTTGCTTCCACCGCTTGCATCGTACCAGCCTTCCAAGCCGCTTTCAAACGTGAAGCTTAGGCCAGCCGCCATTGCAGACGGGACTAGTGAGACCAGAAATGTTGCAAGAACCAGTGTCACCAGTGTTATTTTATATTTTATTTTACTCATTTTGGCATCCCTCTTGTAGTTGTCAGCTGCATAACAAAAAATTGCTGCATAAAATGCAATAAAAATTTGGTTTTTAAGTTTTTGGCGTATACAATATGACAACACAAGTCCCTATATATTTGCTATGCGCACTTGTCCAGTGAGCGAAAGAAACAAAAAGAGGAACATGTTTGGATAGTTATGGTATACGAACCGCGCGAAGATAGTTACTTTCTGCAGAAGTTTGTTTCTGGCGTTAGAGGTAGAGTACTTGACATGGGAACAGGTACTGGTGTACAAGCCGAGGAAGCTGCGAAAACTGCAGATGTTGTTGCAGTTGATATCGATCCTGAGGCGCTGAAGATTGCTAAGCGGCTTACCAATGTGAAAGTTATCAAAAGTGATTTGTTCAGTAATGTTGAAGGGGAGTTTGATGCTATCATCAGCAATGCGCCGTACTTGCCTACTGACAAAAAGCACCCTGATGTTGCACTCGACGGTGGAAAGCACGGTTATGAGTGGATATGGCGGTTTTTGGAAGGGTCAAGGAAACACTTGGCAGCTGGTGGAAGAATAGTGTTGTTGTGCAGTTCGCTTAGCAAAAAAGAAAAAGTAGAGGAAGGGATTCAGAAGTATGGATATGTGTTTCGCGTTCTTGGTAAGAAGAATTTGTTTGGAGAAATACTGTATGTGTATGAAATTACACAGCATCCGGTGCTTGCGGAGTTGAATGTTGCGGATCTGGAGTTGCTTGCGCAAGGAAAACGGAGTTTGGTGTATACAGGATTGTTTGGGAAAAAAGTTGCGATCAAGATTAAACATCCGCGGAGTAAAGCGGTTGCACGCATTAGTGTGGAAGCTGAATGGCTGCGGAAAATGAATGAGCACGGTATTGGGCCGCGCTATATTGCGAGTTCGGCTAAATTTGTGATGTATGAATTTGTCGATGGGGAGAAGATTGGAAGTTATCTCGAACATTGTAGTGGGAAAGATGCGCTGCGTGTGTTTCGAAACGTGATGAAGCAATGCAGAATCATGGATGCGATGAAGGTAGATAAGGAAGAGATGCATCATCCTGTCAAACATGTGTTGATTAGCAAGCGAGTAGTGCTGATTGATTTTGAGCGATGTCATAAAGTCAAGCTGGGGAAGAATGTAACGCAGTTTGTGCAGTTCCTGGTATCGGGAAATGTGGAAAGACACTTAAAGAAGAAGAAAATTAAGCTTGATAGGGAAAAATTATTGGAGGCAGCCAAATGGTACAAAAAGGACCAGTCCGACAAGAATATGAATCAGATATTAAAGCTGGTAAAATCAAACCAGGGATGAACTTTAATGAAAGAGTGTGGGCTCTTACTAGTCGTATTCCAGAGGGTGAAGTGACTACTTATGGCGAGATAGCTCGGAAGATGGGTACTAAAGCTGCACGTGCTGTTGGGAATGCGTTGAATCGCAATCCGTATGCACCTGAAGTTCCTTGTCATCGAGTTGTAGCATCCAATGGAGCGTTAACTGGATTTGCAACAGGGCTTGCTAAAAAGGAACGGATTCTTGCGAAAGAGGGTGTAAAGGTTAGTGTTGATCATAAGGATGCTGCGAAGAAACGGATTGTCGTTGAGTATTACAAATTCCGATGAACTACAAGGATGTTACAAAGGAAAGTTATAATTCTAGCGTAGAGGCGTATGCGGCAAGGAATGCAAGTAGAACGAACCCGCGCTTGCAAGCTTTTTTTGATATGCTTCCGGGAACGAAAGTTTTAGAAGTTGGATGCGGCGATGGACGGGATGCGAAAATCTATTCTGAACAAGGTTTTGTCATAACTGGCATTGATATTTCTGAAAAAATGATTGCGCATGCAAAGCAACATGCTGTAAAGGCAGAATTTTTTGTTATGGACGCTACTTCACTGGAGTTTCCTGATAATACTTTTGATGGCGTGCTTGCCGCAGCTTCATTGCATCATGTTTCCCGAGAAGATATGCCCAAAGTAATCAAAGAAATACATCGCGTGCTGAAACCCGGAGGACTCTGTAGGATTACGGTGAAGAAGGGGGACAATGCACGGTTTGAGAAAGATGAACGCTATGGCGGTGTAGAGAAATTCTGGAATTACATGAATGAAGAATACTTACGAGAACAACTTAGTGATTTTGAGATTGTTGAGATGATTGAACATCCATCTGAATCGAATCCAGACCTGATGTGGGTAGAAGTTGTGGCACGATCACGCTAAATCTTGCAATGTTTGCACACGCAAATTATCAGAATGTCCTTTCTTGCCGACTTTTGTTCCTAGCGTTACCACGACGCGGCTTGATGGTTTGAGGAGTTTCTTTCTGAGAAGAATTTTCGCTGTACTCTTGAGGAGAGCGTCGCTGCTTTTTTCTCGCGTACCCATAACTGGATAGGTTCCATACGATAACGAGAGTTCCCGGAATGTATTCTCTTCTGGCGTCATTGCGAAAATAGGAATGCGTGGTTTGTAACGCGCAATGAAACGTGCTGTTGAACCGTGAATTGTATGGGTGATGATTGCATCTGCGTGCAGATCCTTCGTAGCTGCGTACGCACTCTTGCCGATGAATTCTTGCGTTGACGCCATTTGCTTGCCGAAGATTTTTGATCTGCTAATAAGTGGAATTTGCTCATTGTATTTTGAAATTCTCGCGAGCATCTCAACAGCGCGGACAGGGTACTTGCCGGTTGCTGTTTCACCGGAGAGCATTAATGCATCAGTACCGTCGAAAATTGCATTTGCAATGTCTGTTGCTTCTGCTCTTGTGGGCCTAGGTGAGTTGGTCATTGATTCCAGCACTTGCGTTGCGGTAATGACTGGGATTGCTTCGATGTTGCAGCGCATGATAATGCTTTTTTGCAGTGCAGGAACTTGTTCGATTGGTAGTCCTAATCCGAGATCGCCGCGCGCAACCATGACGCCGTCGGAATTGCGCACGATGTCTTGCAAGTTTTCAATTGCTTGTTTGTTCTCTACTTTAGAAATGAGTTTTATTCCGCCCATCAGTGCGCGAATGGCTGCGATGTCTTTTTTGTTTCTCACAAAAGAAGCTGCCACGAAATCAATATCGAGCTCGCGAGCAATTTTCATGTCGTCTTTGTCTTTCTTTGAGAGAAATGGAGTGTGTAAACTTGCTGCTCCGGGAAAGTTTGCGTTTCTTTTACTTTTGAGAATGCCAGGGCCAGTGACTTTTGCAAATGTTTTCTTGCCTGTCTTGGTAACTTTGAGCTCAATCATGCCATCGCTCAACAGGATTTCATCCCCGACTGAGAATTTTGCTTTTGCTGCGCCGTTGATGTGGAGTACTTTATCTGTGCATTCGCCTTGGCCGAGATGCACTTCAAGAACTTGATTGAGTTTCAGCTTGATTGGTTCTTTACAGACACCAGTCCGGACTTCAGGGCCTTTAGTATCGAGCATGATAGCGAGATCAGGAGCGACTTTGCGGAGTGTTTTGACTAGCGGAGGGATCTTTTCTGGGTCAGCATGGCTCAGATTGATCCTGGCAACGTTCATGCCCGCCTTGTGCATCTGCTTCAGAGTAGAAAGAGTATTACAACTCGGTCCAATAGTGCAGACGATTTTAGTGAGTTTCACTACCACTACTGAATACTTGAGGTTAATAAATGTTATAGTTAGGAAGAGTTATATTCTCAACCGAGTTACCCTGTGTCATGACTGAACTCACTGTTGACGAAATCACTGAAGCATTGAATCATGCCATCCGAGAGAGGAACCTGGATTTTAGAGCAGACTTCAAAGAAGATTATGTTGGCTGTGGCGTTATTCTTTATGGTGATTGGATTCCAGAAGGCAAGATAGATCAAGAAGGTCATTTATACGGAGTGGCACTCTGGCGATATGAAGAAGAGGGCTTCTTTGCTGATTTTGGTGACATGCTCTTGAGCGCAACACCGACTCGGGGACTGGATATTTGGGATACAGTAGTGTATGATAATGAAGATGAACTACGGTCGCAATTCGAAAAAGGCGGACTTATTGGCTCAGAACCGCACGTTCTCGTTACACCATTCAAAAACATAGCTGACACTGTACAGCCAATTCTAGATACTATTAGTTCTTAGAAAAAAAAGTATAAGAAAAAAAATTATTCCTTGACCTTCTTCTTGGTCTTCTTGATTTCCTTCTCAAGCTGAAGCTTGTCAAGAAGTTCCTTGTAGCGGTTTCGGATTGTCACTTCAGTAACACCAGCAACATCTGCGACTTCACGCTGAGTGCGCTTTTCGCCGTAAATGAGTGCTGCTACGTAGAGTGCAGCTGCTGCGATTCCTGTAGGACCGCGTCCAGATGTTAATTCGCTCTTTTGCGCACGTTCCAAGATCTCAATAGACTTGGACTGTGTTTCTGCGCTCAACTTTAGAGCAGAAGCGAATCGTGGAATATAGTCAGCTGGATTGGAAGGCATTATGGAAATGCCGAGTTCGCGGGTTACGAATCGGTATGTTCGTCCAATTTCCTTCTTCTCATTACCAGAAGCTTCAGCAAGTTCGTCAAGTGTTCGAGGAACTTCATGACGTCTACATGCTGCGTATAAAGCACCGGCAACAACAGATTCCATTGATCGGCCTCGTACCAGGCCACGTTGTACTGCAAGTGTGTAAATACGAGCTGCTTCTTCTTCAACACTCTTTGGAAGTTTCAAGTAGCTTGAAATTCTCTTCAATTCGGAAAGTGCAAGCTTCAAGTTACGCTCAATAGCAGTTGAGATTCTGTACTGCCACTTTCTCAAACGGAAGAACTTGTTTCTGGACTTGTTTTCCAAACGTGACAAGTCTGCTTTCATACCAACTTCAGTACCCAAACCTTGGTCGTACTGTGTATAGGTCATAGGAGCTCCTACACGTCTGCGGCTATCACCGCTATCAGAATCGAACTCACGCCACTCTTGGCCGAAGTCAACCATCTTATCTTCGACTACTAGACCGCAGTCTCTACAGATGATCTCTCCTTTTTCTTTGTTCCAGAATAGATTAATGCCCCCACATTCAGGACACTTTTTGACAAAATCGCTCATTATGCTCCCCCCATAGTTTCGAAAGGTATACCCCCCAACGAAACGGTTAATTATGATACTCAAAGACCATTAATTACTTAAATAGGAGATCGAACTGATATATAAAGCTTTCGAATTCCCTAGGGCTTCTATAAAAACATTGCGAATCATTTATTAACAAATCCGCGTTCTAACATAAGAATAGTAGTCCCCTACTATATAGTTTATGGTGATTTTGGGTGTATGACAGAAGAGAATCACGTACTCGGGCTAGACAAAGACGGCTATTTACGTCACCTTCTAGTGTATAATCCTAACGCTGATCTGAAACTGATTGGACGTGCGTATACTTATGCTGAAGAAGCGCACGCAGGCCAGAAACGGCTTTCAGGGGAACCGTATTTTGAACATGTTCGGAACGTAGCGCACATTATTGCTTCTTTGCGATTAGATTCTGCTACAATAGCTGCAGGGTTGTTGCATGATGTCATAGAAGACACGCCAATTACGGATAAACAGATTAAAAAAGAGTTTGGCAAGGAAATTCTTGAGTTGATTCAAGGAGTTACCAAAATTGACAATGCACAAATCAAGCTGGACAGTGATGAAGAACGCCGCGCAGAGAATGTGCGGAAGGTATTGCTTGCTACGATTAAGGATATTCGTGTTATTTTGATTAAATTGGCTGATCGATTACATAATATGCGAACACTGAAGCACAAATCAATAACAGAACAAAAACGGATTGCGAAAGAAACACTTGAGATTTACGTACCGATTGCGTACAAACTTGGAATATATCGTATCAAGAGTGAATTAGAAGATTTATGCATGCGATTCTTGATGCCTCATGTGTATCAGAACTTGAAATCACAAATTTCTCGAACAAAAGAAGAACGTGAACGAGAAGTTGCGGTGAATACGAAAAAGATTGCTGCGTTGTTGAAACGGAAAGAGATTGAAGCAGAAGTTTATGGGCGGGCGAAGAATTTCTTTAGCATTTACAAGAAAATGCGGCGCAAGGATTTGAAGTTCAAGGAAATTCATGATTTGAGTGCGATGAGAGTTGTCGTTAAGAATATTGATGACTGTTATCGTGTACTTGCATTGTTGCACGAAACATTTCAGCCAATACCAGGGCGGTTTGATGATTACATTTCCACACCGAAGCCGAACATGTATCAATCGTTGCATACTGAAGTTGTTATTGATGGTAAACCAGCAGAAGTGCAAGTACGTACGTCGGAAATGCACTATGTGGCAGAAGAAGGAATTGCAGCGCACTGGCGATATAAGGATACTGATCGCGATAAGAAGTTTGATCGAACAATTGGTTGGTTGAAGCAGATTTTGGAATGGAAACGAAGTGCGAACGCGAAAGAATTCATTGAAAATTTGAAGATTGATGTTTTCAAAGATGAAATTTATGTGTTAACACCGAAAGGCGATCCTATACCACTACCCGAAGGAGCGACGCCGATAGATTTTGCTTATCGTGTGCATAGCGGAGTTGGAGATCGTTGTGTTTCTGCGAAAGTGAACAACAACATTGTGCCGTTGGACCATCAGCTCGGAAGCGGAGATGTTGTTGAAATTTTAACACGGAGAAATGCACTGCCATCTCGTAACTGGTTGAAGTTTGCGAAGACGAACACTGCGAAGAGTAAAATTCGGCAAAAATTGGGTATGACGCAGGAACGCGATCCTAAACAAGAACGGGAATTGATGCGAGAATATTTGTTGGAGAAGATTGATGCTCCTGATAATGCGAAGTTGCGATTATCGCAAGATTGTCGATGTGAATACGGACGTGCGATCACCGGATATCGCATGAAAGATGGTCGAATTAGTGTGCATAACTTGGGATGTGAAAGTTTGAATAGTTTGAACAAGAAAAATATTGTTCCGTTGTCGTGGAAAGAACATGGGCAGGTTAATGTTTCTAAGATTCAAGTGCAAGCGACAGATCGAACAGGATTGTTTTCTGATTTGTTGAATACGTTTACTGAAGAGCAGATGAAAGTGAATGCGATCCATACCAAGACAAGAAAAGATAAGTTCCACATTGTGTTTGAAGTGGAAGATATTGAGCGTGCTGGAGACGTTGTTACTAAGCTAAAACAGATTCGGAACGTTGTAGGTGTGAGTGCTGCATAAATTCTTGAATGACTGATTGTCGACCAGGATCGGGCGTGAGTTTACTTAATTTTACACCAACGAGACGAACAGGTTTTTCTTTAACATGTGTTATGAAAAGCTCATTTGTCACTTTTTTAATGTCTTCCAATTCTGTTGTTGCGGTTTGTAATGTGTAATCGCGCGTTATTGTTGAGAAATCGTGGTACCGCACTTTAATTGAGATTGTTTTGCATGCGCGTCTTCCGAGATCTTTGTAGACTTTCTTGCAGACTTTACCGAGGAACTTTTGCGCTTCTTTGCTTGTTACGTCTTCAAAAAAGGTTCTTTCTCGGCTGACTGATTTTGCTGCACCGCGTTGACGTATGCGTGATGTGATTTCACCCAATGCGATTTGTTGTAATCGCACGCCGTACATGCCGAAGTATCTTAAAACGCGGAAGCGATTCATTTTCATCAAGTCACCAATCGTTAATACTCCTTTGTTGTGGAAGTATTGCTTGCTCTTTTTTCCGACGCCAGGGAATGTTTCTATTGGTAGTGGCTGGAGGATTTGTTCTGGATTCACTAAGACAGCGGTGCCTGCAGGTTTGTTGAGCTCTGATCCAATTTTTGCAAGGGTTTTTGATTTAGCAATTCCAACTGAGCAGGAGAGATTTGTTTGGAAAACAACTAATGAGCGAAGGATTCTGGCTGTTTGCTCAAGTGTTTCGTACCGGCGAGAGAATGAAGTAATGTCAAGATACGCTTCGTCAACAGATACCTGCTGCATGTCATCGGAAAAGCGATGGAGAATTGACATAATTGTTTGTGATTGCTCGCGATAATAGCTGTAGTCTCCTGGCAAGAAAATACCGTTAGGGCAGCGCTTCCTTGCGATTGAGATTGGGGTAGCTGAAAAGACACCGAACTTTCTGGCTTCGTAATTTGCAGCGGAGACAACGCCGCGTTTTCCTGTTGCGCCAACCATGACCGGCTTGCCTTTTAGTGATGGATCCTTTTTTTCTTCGCATGCTACGAAAAAGCAGTCCATATCCACATGGGCAAGGATACGATCCATGAGGTCCTGGAAAGTTCATTGCTTAAGTAGGCTAGGCGCGTCCCTGTCCAGTGGAAAGTGAAATGTTTTTATAGCGAAAGGGTATTGCTGGAAGTAATGAACATCTCATCTACGATAAAGTTGAATAATGGTGTAGAAATGCCGCTGCTAGGACTAGGAGTGTGGCAGGCTAAAGATGGCGATGAAACCGTTGATGCTGTCAAAGCGGCGTTGAAAACAGGGTATAATCATATTGATACTGCTGCGATTTATGGAAATGAGCGCAGCGTTGGCAAGGCAATTAAAGCGATGGGTGTTCCTCGCAAAGATATTTTTGTTACGACGAAAATCTGGAACGATGATCATGGCGATCCTGAAGCGGCATTTAACACCTCGCTTGAGAAACTCGGATTAGAGTATGTTGACTTGTATCTGATCCACTGGCCTGTCAAGGAACGGAAAGAAACTTGGCAAGTGATGGAGAAGCTGTACAAAGAAGGAAAAGCACGCGCAATTGGCGTGAGTAATTTTACGATCGAACATTTGACAGATTTCTTGAAAGACTGCGAAATAAAACCTGCTGTCAATCAAGTTGAGTTTACGCCTTACTTGAATCAAAAGGAATTGCTCGCGTTTTGTCGCGAGAACGACATTCAGCTTGAGGCGTATTCGCCATTGGTTCGAGGGCAGAAATTGGATGACCCACCATTGGTGGCGTTGGCTGAAAGACATGGTAAAACGCCTGCACAAATTCTTATTCGGTGGTACTTGCAGCAGAATATTGTTGTGATTCCTAAATCTTCAAATGCGAAACGAATTCAAGAGAATGCGAATGTGTTTGACTTTGAGTTAACAGATGAAGACATGAAGAATCTGGGAAGCTTGAATGAGAACTTGCGGTTATGCTGGGATCCAGCAACAGCACCGCTTTAAGATTGAGGGACTTGCAACTTCTTCGCGCTGTCAACATATCCTGAAAGTCTTCTTTCGGCGCTTATGAGTTCCATCAAGTATACTCTTGGTGCACCATTACCTGGTTCTGCGACACTGGTACGAAGGGAAGCTTCTATCTCCTGGTATTTTTCCCATGCGCCCTCAATATTAGCTGCAATAACTCCTGCCTCGATCCCCAATCGTGATGCACTGTATGCTTCAACAACTGCGCTTGCATTGCCATTGGCTTCAGTAATTGCATCCGCCCACTTGCCGTTAATAGTGTTTAGTCTATCGTCAAGATCTTCTTGTGGTAAGCTTAGTAAACTCAGTGTTATGCTGCTCATTTTCCTAATGCTGAGATAACAAAGTATAAGCCGAGGAAGACAAGTGCTGCTATTGCCAAATGAATTGGAGCGAGCACGCGGCCAAGCAGAATGTTAGCGATTGTTAGCGTTATCAGGAACACCAGAGTAAACGCTATCAAGCGAGCTGCTTGGTTCTTCTTTAAGGCTCTTGACGTTATCACTAGAAAGGATGATGAACCAGTATTCAAAAAGGTTTCCATAAGGTTAATATATGCTGGAGTATACACTACTGTTATGAAATGGGTATTCCTATTGGGATTAGTTGTGTTGGCTGGCTGCGTAGTTATCAATGAAGCGCCAGCGCCTACAGCACCTGCTCCAGATAATGAGCCAGATGTGATTAGACTGCCACCTGAAGCAGAGCTGGTTGCATGTACTTCTGATGTAGACTGTATTCCAAACCCAGGACAATGTCACCCTGACAATTGTATCAACAGAAAACATGATGATCTCTTTGAAGTACCACAAGCGTGTACGCGAGAATTCAGAATTGAAGCTGCATACAATGCGCAAGATTGCGGATGTGTAAATAATGTGTGTACTAATTTGAACGAAGGAAAAGATCAAGCAGAGCCAGAAGACACGACACCGCCACGCGTGCCTGTTGAAGGGGATTTGGAACAATTTGATTGTACAGAAGAAGCACGAGATGCAGATCTTTGTCCTGCACTATACGATCCTGTCTGTGGATGGTTTGATTCATCTGTAAACTGTTTAGTGTACCCATGTGCGCAAACATACAGCAACAATTGCGAAGCATGTCGTGTATCACATGTTGAATACTACACGTTAGATGAATGTCCAACAGGATGAAACTAGTTCTCTTAGCTGTACGAAAAGAAGATACGCATAGTACGTATATTTTGGAAAAGGATCAAAACTTTTTTCCATTATTTCGAAAATTCATAGGTGCGTTGGAAACATATGAGATGGAAGGCTGGGGAAAAGCAGCAGGGGATAAGGGAGAACCCCTTCCAGAAGATTTATCTGTTTTTTCATTAGCAGATCACTACGAACATTTGTATGAGAGCCCCGACGGTATTGATACACAAATCATTTATGGAGCGAAGAAAATCTTTGTAACCTTCTTCCATAAACCCGGGCAAGAACAAAAAATTGCAAACGCTATGTTTGAAATTTCAGAATTTACTTCTTCCGATCGTTCAGAAGATCAAGATAGCCAAGACCGACAGTAAGCAAGAACGTAATTCCGTAAATGAAAATACTGAACTGATCAATTGAGCTAAAGAGTTCTGGTGCTTGCAAGATTGTTGAAATTATGACTTCTAGCAAGCCGAGTAAGAAAATTATTGAGAGTACTGCTGCGACGCCGTTGAACAACGGGCCGGGCAAGTTGAACGGAAACGTCAACATTCTGAATCCGTCTGCTGCCACAACAACAATTGCGATAGCGATTATTAAGAGAATCTGACTGTTCAGGAAAGAAACAATTGCATCCAGAATATTGTTGCTAATAATTGCGTTTGCGATGTTCGCAAGTAAAAGGAACAACAGGAAAATAAGAGACCCTACTGTCTTCGCAAGGATTAATTTGATTATTGAACGCATAGATTTAGTGATATTTTGTGGTTTATAAATGTTGCAGTATTCTTATAAGTCGTGGATGGTTCGCGTATCGTCATGGAACGTATTTACATCACTGTGCTTGCAGCAGTGTATGCGATGATCATAGAAGTGGTTATTCATGTCTACCCACAAAACGGATTGTGGTTGCGATTTTTGCAGGTGGGCGTGTTACTTATCTACTTAGTAGGCTATGAGTCAATCATTGCTCAAGATCGAAGGATCTCTGCTGCCAAAATGGAGCGTGTACGCCAAGAGGCGCTCGAGCTACAGAAGGAGCTCTATAAGGCGCAAGCAGAGCTGGATCATTGCAAAAGAAATATAAACTGATATCACCCACTTAGGACCATGAAGAAAACAAAGAAAACAGAGCTCATATACGTGACTGCGAAGCCGTCAAAGCATTTTATTGAGATAGAGAGACTCATTAAAGACTGGGAGAAGTCACTCAGTCAATTTGCGTAAGATATTAATTCTGAAGGAAATTTTTTGATGTATGCATACTGAGGCCATACAGCATTTGCAGCAGGATCCGGTGATGGATCAAATCATAGCAGATATCGGACCTTGTGAGTTCAAAGCGAGAAAGGGATATTTTCAATCACTAGTGCGGACGATTATCTCTCAACAAATTTCTTGGCAGGCTGCAAATACAATACGGAATCGAGTGTATGGCGTGTTGGAAAACAAAGTGACACCCGAACGCGTATTGCAAGTGAGCGATGATGAACTGCGTGCAGCTGGATTGTCACCCCAGAAAGTTGCGTATGTCAAAGATTTGGCGCAGCATTTTTATGATAAACGGATTAATGTTCGGAAGTTGAAGTATCAGAGTGATGAAGAAGTGCTGCAAGAGATAACGGCGGTAAAAGGATTAGGTGTGTGGAGCGCAGAAATGTTCATGATGTTTGCGCTGGGAAGAATGGATGTGTTTTCTGTACAGGATATTGGGATACAACGCGCTATTCATAATGAATATGGATTGCGGAAGCGGCCCTCTGCGAGACGAATGCTAGAAATTGCTCGGCCATGGCGACCGTATCGGAGTATTGCGATGTGGTACTTGTGGCGGAAAGTGGATTAACACGTATTCCGTCCGCGCTTTGCTAAATATTTCTGGTGGTAGTCTTCAGCTTCGTTGAAGTTGCCTGCAGGTGCAATCTCTGTTACGATTTTTGACTCTTTGAACTTTTCTTGCATCTCTTTCAATGATTCTTCAGCAAGTTTTTGCTGTTCATCGCTGTGGAAGAAAATAGCAGAACGGTATTGCGAGCCGACATCAGGGCCCTGCCTGTTTAGTGTTGTTGGATCGTGATTCTCCCAAAAGATTTTGAGGAGTTCTTTGTAGGAAATTTTGTTTTGATCATAAGTGATTTCAACTGCTTCTGCATGGCCTGTTTTACCGGAGCAGACTTGATCGTAGCTCGCGTTATCCACGTGGCCGCCGATATAGCCGACGCGGGTTTTTTCCACACCAGGAAGTTTCCTGAACAGCTCTTCAGGGCCCCAGAAACATCCTGCAGCGAATGTTGCGATTTCTGTCATACTACTGATTTGAGAAGGTTGGTTTATATGCTTTTACCCAAATTCATACCTTTTCAAGTGTGATTTGACCAGACAAATCGTTAACTTGTACAGAACAGATGTATTTTCCTTTTGGTAAGGTGTCGTCGGCGTAGAGGGAGAGATAGAGCACTGTGTTCTGATTTGATTCGGTTGTTGCGGACTCTATCTGAAATCTTTCTTGCAATGCATCTGGAGCACAGCTGGCAACTACAGGCGTTGTTTCTGTTGTTGCACCAAGATGATAATACGCAACAGGGACATTGTATGTTCCGCTGTCAATTCTAATGACATTTCCTGGAACCACAAGGCGGTCGTTTTCTGTTGCGAAGACGCCGGCAGGAACATCGTAAATATTGTTATCGAACGACACGGATAGGTCGCTGTAGATGACAGCGAAACCAGTTGTTATGATGAGTGCTGGGATGACGATGATGATAGAGATCAGCATGGAGCCGCGCTCGTGGCGTTCTTGTTTCATCAATGATGCGCGGTATACCAGCATTGCTCCTAAGAGTACTGCGAGGAGAGATGCGCCCATGTACTGAACAGGGATTTGGGAGAATGTGAAGTAGGAACCGGTGAAGAAAAGGAAAGCGAAACCAGCGAGAAACGTAATGACGCCTAGAAAAAAGGTGAACACTTTGAAGAGGGTTTGGATGCCCATAGGTGTTCTTTGGGAAGGAGTGTATATATAGTTAACTCATGAGCTTCTTTGTGAGAGTGAGTTGGCGGGCTTTGATTGTTTTCTTGCCGTTTGTGATATTCAAGGATGCTTCTCGGATTTTGGTGCAGTGCTCTACGATCTTGTGGACTTCCACCTCGAAACCAGCTTTTTGCAAGAGGGGAATGCACTTTTTTTGGCGTTTGCTTAATTGTTCGTGTCCTAATTTGCACTCTACGAATTTGAACTGGCCGTGGCGGAAACAAATGAAGTCAGGCATGCCGTGATGGACAGCGCAGAGATATTCGAGGTACTCTCGCTTCTTTGGATGGTACTTGTCAAGAAGGTGATGTAGTAATTGATAGCGGAAGCGAACATTGGGGTAGACTTCGTCCATTCTTAGGATGTTAATTGCACCGCCCCGCCAGACTTCCCAGCCTTGCTTTTGCAAGCGTTGCTTGATGAGTTTTTCTGATAAGCCTACGCGGTTTTTGTAATTTCTACGCAGCGGAATGTAGTAAACGGTGAGGTACATGATTAGAAAGTGCGCCGGCGCTGGGACACAACACAATCTACGATTGTGTGTGCATAAAATCGAAGATTTTATTGCATTCAACTCACCGGCCAGTACGTCGACCGAAAAGTTTTTGAACCCAGGAGTTCTTTCGGACACTGAGGTCTTAACTCAGCGGCTTACCGGACTAGCCTACGCCGGCACACTACATTTCTTCCTGTGTCGGAATTTATTCTTTCACTCTTTTTTCTCGTAAATCTTTCGAAAGAAGTCTGTTTATATTCTCTGCGGGTGGTTGGCCAGTGCTACTTCCATCTCTCAAGAGTAGGAAGAATCTCTTTTGCCATTCGTAGTGCTTCGTCTTTAGAAAACGGGAGCTCCTTGAGCATTTGCTTGGAAGCAATCTGGACCATTTCATCCATGGAAACGTCTTTGGTGAAGCTGCCTTTTTTGTAGCAACTAATGCAATACGTTTCGCTTGGCGCTCCTGTTGTCTCGGTTCCGAATGATTCTGGGCGGAGCCGGAGACTACAGCTCTGACATTGATCCATTGATTAATTTTTGGTGATGGTGGTATTTATAGATTGGGTTTAGAACTCAGCTCAGCTGCGTAACTTTGTTCAACTGTACGATCCAACTCTGTTGGAAATCCTCTTGGCATAAGATGTTCTTGCCTCATTTGATTTCCCCATTGAGCGTTGCGTACAATTGTTTCCATCGGCAATCCTGAATCGTACCCTATGCTTTGAGCCAATCTCGTGATCACGTTACCCGCAAAAAGCGCTTCACTAGAACGGATAACAACATCAAGAAGACCTAGTTTGAATGCGTCCCCTAACTCACCAGCTGAGAATAACTCACCGCTGCTCAAATTAATCACCATATCGGGCAATGCCCCATACGTAGGTATTGTGTATTGGCCGTCACGCCACATTTCTTGGTGGTTTTCTCGGCCAGCGTGAACGTCTGCCTGCAATGCCAACTCAGGCACGAAACGCCATTGCCTTTGCTGAGCTGCTACATACTCACGAATTTCACTAATATGGTCATCAGTCATGCGGCCGATTGATTGTGGATTCATATGAGATGGTAAGTGTTGTTTAGTTATAATTCTTTCTCAAAGGAATCTATTTATAATGGTAGAATATTCTTATCTACATGAACCAAGACGAACTCGTAGCTATGTTTAACAAACTGAAGAAGTTAATGAAGCCGTACGAGAAACACTTTACGAAAAAGTTTGACTTGGATAGCAAATATGACTTGTGGTCTGTTAAGGATTTGGTTATTGAAGGCCGGAAGCGAAAAGAAGTGTTTTTCGCTGGGCTGATTATACAAAGTAGTTATGTAGGATTCTATTACATGCCGATTTATGTTGAGAAAGATATGGCAACGGTATTTGAGCCTGAATTGTTGGCTACATTGAAAGGGAAATCGTGCTTTCATATTAAGAAGTTGGACGCAAAACTTGAGAAGCAAATTGCAATTGCGCTGAAGAAAGGATTTGCACTGTATAAGAAACGCGGCTGGGTCTAGTTTTTTTCAACGTACTCGTAGACAGTTTGTGAAACTTCTGCTATCACTTTATTCGCTTGATCGTTTGAAGTGTCTTTACTCATAATGCATATAAGATACGGAGATGAAGCGTACACGATGCCACAGTCATGGTGACTCTGATCGTTTTCATTAACGCCAATTTTATGAGCGACTATGACGTGCTTTGGAACACCGGCTGGAATTCCTTCTTCAAATTCTGTTTTAGTCAGCAGCGAAAGTGCGAATTGTGAAAAGGGTCTTCGTAGATAATTAGAGTAATAAAGTGTGCGGAAAACGGTGCTATATTTCTTAGGAGAGATGATCGTGGGCTGTTCTGGATTAGGGAGAGGTATGTCCGTGGCAAGACGTGCTTCCTCAAGAGACTTTCGCGAAAGTAATCTGCGCAGTGTTCTCGATGCTGTATTGTCAGATTCAAGTGCAATCAATTCTAACAGTTCCTCGACTGAAATAACATATGCGTCTCCTTTTCCTACCAGATTTCCGGACCGAATATTAAAATCGTCCTCATTCACTTTCACATCCTTGTCCAAGGAAAGTTTGCCTTGCTCTATTTGCTTGAGCGCAGCAATCATTGTGGATACTTTGAGCAAGCTTGCAGGGACATATTCTTCACCTTCATTCACGCCAATCCACGAACCAGTTGCCAGATCTTCATAGTACATACTGTATGTTCCGGGCTGAGAAAGTAGTATTCTGCTGACCTGCTGCCGAAGCGGGCGATAGGCTAGGGTGTATGAATCCTGTTGATTAAGAAATTCATCCATATTAACTTGAGCAGCTTGCGGATTAAGGAGTTCATATTTGGTATCTTCAACAGTAACAAATCCTGTCGGAGAGTTTCCTTTTCCAACCACAAACGCTAAGATAAGAATTATGACGAACTGGACTAGGATTAAACTATAGAGTCTTGTTTTTGTGATACGGAAGCGTACCACTGTGCACCCCCATGAAATGGGGTATTGTTGAAGGATAAAAACCTTCCTAAATAATTACATTGATGAAGATGTAGATGAACGTTAATGGAATGAATGAGATAAGATAGACTGATTTCTTCCAGGCCCATACCTTCTTGCCGCCGAATGGAGTAAAGGGAAGCATTTGTAGGAATGTAATGCCTAATGCGAGCAGCATCACCATTTGGTAGATAGTTGATGGGTTGAGGAAGTTGAGAACAAAGAAAACTCCGAAAGCGATGAACGTCATGAAATTGACGATGAATGCGTGCTTACCTTCGTGCTCGTTTTCCTTTTCATCAGAAGCAACATAGCCTGCTAGCGAGAAGGTGTTACCGAGCCACGCTGTTAACGCGGTAACGATTGCGCCGTACAACCAAATCTTGTATTCGGTATGGAGGCCGTGTTTCTTGTCTAAATAAAGACGCACTCCATTACGAACTGCGTAGACAACCATGTTAACGACAATTGTTAAGAGGAAAAATTGTGCTGCAGGAGAATTTGGAGAGAGATACATGTATCCTAGAGAGATTGCAAATATGGATGCAGAAATTAAGATGGCGAACCATTCTCGTAATTTGAGGCGGACACCAGCTGCGTGGAAACCAAGGAACTCGTCCTTGACAGATTTTTTGTTTACCCATTTCATTACTTTGCTGGCGAGGAACAATGAGAATACTCGTTTGAGTACTTTTATGATAAGTTGCCAGAACCACAAGAATGAGATACCGACTAGCGTTGCGGCAGCAGGAACGTATTCTTCTGGGATGACTTTATTGAGTGGTGAACGAGAAGCAGCTGTTTGCGGTTCGTTGGCATGACCTGTTTTATCGGAGACAACCATGAACCTGCCTTGTGGTCCTTCAAGAAATGTTGTGATGCCAACGCTAGTTGCGTCTTCATCTTTGGTTAGTGTGGGATCGTTAATGAGATCATTTGAGTATTCAGAATTCTTCGGGCCGCCGATGACGATAACTGTTTTGCCTTCAATAGCTTCTGGTGTTAGATCTTCTTCTGCAATGCGCTCGACGCTTGCTAATTGACTGTATTTCTCTTGAACAAACGCAAGGGTTGCTTTCTCTGTTAATGAAGCGTGCTGGCCTTCAACAATAATAATGTCAGGGTTTTCCTGCACAAACTCACGAACTTTGACTTCTAACTCTGCCAGGTCTTCTGTGAGTTGAGCAGACGCTACCGGAAGCAAGAAAAGGAGTAGTAAGAGTACACCAGCTTTTTTCACCTAATCACCATAACTCTGGAAAGAAACGTGGTTTATAAAGGTTGGGATATGTCATACTGGCGCATTTCTTCTTGCTGCTCTCTTCTGAACGCTTCATAAATAAGCGGTCGCTCATTGCGCATCTGTTCATCGTTGATAAATGCAGTGCGGGCGATGGATGCTGTAAGGTTTACCATGCTGGTGTATCCGAGTACTTCGTCTTGCCGTCCTTCGTGTGCAATTTCATCAAGCTGCGCTCCATAATGAGACATGAAATGCTCTAAGTCTTTCTGTAGTGGGCTTTTTTCATTGTTGTTTGTCATAGAGAATTATTTGTTTCTTGTTAAAAGAAAGGTTTCTGAAGAAAAAGCAAAAATGATTCGACCTGTTTCGAAAATCTTCCGGTTTTCGTCGGGAAATTCACTTAAAAGAACATTAGACTACGTTGAAGTTACAAACAATTAGGTGATGCGACATGTACAAAAGCGAAGAAATGATGAGAGATTTTAGCGATGCATTGTTTGAAATGGTCCAAAAATATTGCGACGATTTTCAAGAAGATCCAAGTCAGTACACTACTGCAGATGTAATCGGAATTTTCAACTTGGGTCTTGATTTCCTTAGCATTAGAGAACTTTCTCGAGATCCGCGAAGATCAAAGACGATTGAGATGCTTGATGAAGTACGCGCAAACTATAAATAGACTTGATATAGTGGCAAGTTCATGCCACGAAAGAAACATCACCCTGCTGTTGCTGCGAGTGGAGCAATAGCAAAAGGACTCTGGTGGGTGAGTAAAAAGACTGGGAAAGGCGTCGTAGCTGTTGCTAAAAAGAGTGGGAAGGCTGCGAAGAAACGCAGAGTGAAAACCCGGAAGACGAAGCCGACAGAGAAAGGATACGAGCAGTTGAAAATAGTTAACTCTGTAGCAGGGGAGTTTGATGATTTTTTGAACGTGCTGCACAACAGAAGCACGATTGCACTTGTGTTTGGTAAGAGAGGAAGCGGAAAGTCAACACTTGGCTTTAGATTGTTGGAAAACTTGCGGAGTAAAACAGGACGGCCTTGTTTTGTTCTCGGAGTGAAGCAAGATTTGTTACCGAACTGGATACAAGAAATTAGTGATATAGAAGCTGTTGAAAATGGCGGCGTTGTTTTGGTAGATGAAGGGGCTGTGACGTTTAATTCTCGCGAATCGATGCGGGAACAGAATGTTGAGCTTGGTAAATTGTTAGCGATTGCGCGTCATAAGGATTTATCTGTCATTTTCTTGACGCAAAATACAGGAAGTATTGACAAAAACGTGTTGAACCTTGCGGACATTATTTTTGCAAAAGAAGGAAGTTTGTTACAACAACAAATGGAACGTGCTGCTTTGCGGAACTTTGTTACGAAAGCAGATGGGGCGATTAAAGAGTATCCGAAGCATGAGCGAGTTTCCTATTCTTACGTGTTCTCAGATGACTTTGAGGGATTGCTGCACGTGCCTCTACCTAGTTTCTGGGACGAGAACGTGAGTAAGAGTCATTCGTAAGCAAAGTTTATATAGAGCGTTTTCTCTAGAATTTCTATGAAATGGGCCGTGATTGTGCTTCTGTTCTTAGCTGCGTGTACTCCTGCAGCTGAGGAGGCTGTGGTTGATATCGACTTTGTTGAAGAAGTTGAAGAGCTAGAGCCAGTCGATCCGAGTCCGGAGCCGGAAGTTGTTCCGGAAGCAATGGCGCGTTTCCAAATTGAACGGAGTAATGCAGAATGGTCGCCTGAAGACGATCGGTTGATTGCAAACTACTTTCTTTACGAAGACGGTGAGCCACTAGTTGACGCACCGTTTGTTATTGAATATACGGTAGATGGCGAAGTTGAACGACAAGAAGGACGGACGACGAAAATTGGCAAAGCAGAAGCGTTGTTGAAAGAACCTGAACCAGGAGTATATTCTTTTGTGCTTTTGGATGTTGACGGAGAATCGCTTGACAACGAAGTGTTGGATGTGCTTGTAACTTCTACCAAATTAACGTTTAGCGATCTTAGTGTGGAATACCGACGAGGAGAAGATTATCCTGTCGGCGGTGTTGTGCTGTTTTTCTGGGAGACGGAAAAGTTCTTTGATAGGAATGCTCGGGTTGAACTAGAATTTGAATGGCCAGATGGCGATTCGGAAACACATGTTGTTGATTACAATAGAACAATTCAGTTTGCGATGCAGTACACTAGTGATGAACCAGGAGCGAAGTATCGTGCGCGCGTGTTGCGTGTTTTAGATGGTGATGCAAGCGAAGGGGAGATTGTGTATACTGTTCCGGATCGCGATATCACTGTTGTTAACTCTGGTGTTATTGAACGTGTGGATCCAGAAGATGAAACAGAGAAACCAACGTTCTGGTGGAAGCTGGATCAGGATGGGAAGGGGATGTTCGATGTTGTGCTGGATGTGGAATGGGTAGAAGGATCTGCCCAATGGTTTGAGCAATCTGATGCAGAAGGGAATGTGTATGCGTATGTGGATAGCTACCTTGGAAATGGGGTTGCGATGAGCATTGTGAGCGCTTCTCGCTCAGATGGCGGGTCAGGCTCCTATACAGGAGATGGCGACGATCTCGTACTGAGCTAACAGAAGGATTTATAAAGGGATAGCGTCTCGTAGTCAATAGTCAGTATCAGTGGTGATTTCTGATTCAACAAGCATATGAATTGCACGCAAGGGAATGGAACAGACCAAATAGTCAGATTTCGTTCTGGAGCATACAGTGGTTGATTACAAAATTGTGCGCTACTGTTGGCTTTGCAAAAAGCGATTTGTTGTTGGAAAAGGAGAATCAAAACGAAATTCCTGTGATGACTGTCAAGAAAAACTAAACCGAGAGGAATCAGAATGAACGGAACAGTAAAATTTTTTAACCAGAGTAAGGGATTCGGCTTCATTGCCGGAGACGACGAAAAAGAATACTTCGTGCATGTAAGTGCATTGAAGGAAGGCGAAACTTTGAATGACGGCGACGCTGTTACATTTGAAGTAGAGCAAGGCGATCGCGGTCCTAAAGCAGTTAATGTGAATAAGGCGTAATTGTGTTTTTTCTTTTTTTCATTATTTTTATAAATGGCTTCTGATTACTTTTTTCCGGTGTTACGATGACCCTTGAAAAAGCTATAGATGTGTACGTATCTCTTCTTGAGCGAGGAGGCCGAGTGTTGACTCCGAGAGAAGTAGATCTCAGAAAGCTTGCAGACTTGCGTGCTGCTGCCCAGGAATCTGAAGCAGCGTTAGAGGGCTTTGGAACGCTTGAGGATGTACGCAATTTCGGAATACGGCTTGTTCGAGATCCAGATCGCATTACAGCATCCAGTTTCTACAACTTTGCTTTTGATGAAGCAGATTTTACACTGAGCATTTATGCAGAGGATGATCATGAAAGAAAGGAAGCACCAATAAAAGTTATTGAAGTGAATCAATCCCAGGGATTGATACTCCGTTCTGTTTTTGGTTCAGGTGGAGATCACGTGAACAGAGCTGAGTTTTGCGAACAATATGGGTTTAGCAGAAGCGCTTTAGGGGTTCATTTAGCGAGATTGCGCAGAAAAGTTGGAGTTCCAATCGTTGAATCACACTATGTTGGTAGCATGCGATTGCACAGACAACTAGACGAGCCTGTTCAGATTGGTGATGTGGAATACGATCCAGGAACAGGAAAAGCACTTCAGAATGGAAGCGAAATTCGAATACACAGCGGACCTCAGCAAGTCCTTAACGCACTTCTTGATAACAGAGGGCAAGTACTGTCTCTTCAAAATCTTGCAGACCTGTCGAGTATCACTAGACCCGCCTCGGCGCTCACATACATTAGCAGAATTAGAAGTGCTATCGACCCTAAGGTTATTGAAACAGTTGAAGGGGGATATCGCATGCCTCTTCAAGAAGAACTTAATCAAAATAATCTTCGTAGCTGAACGATTTTCTTCCTTCGTAGGTGCAGTTTCCTTTCTCGTCGATGATGTTGCCGAGGAATTCTCTAAATTCTGCGCGCATTAGTGTGCAATCGCTGCAACGTTTGAAATCAGTTCCTACTTTTATTGTGAAATTCTTTTCGTCTTGCCGTTCTAATTTTGTTGGAGTAGATAGTCTCGATTGAACTTGATTAAATATTGTGGTGATGAAACGGTCATCGGTGATCGCGTCGGATAACGTTAAATGAAGGATGCATTCTTTTGGGGCGTCTAATTTTGTTACTTCTCTTCTTACTTTCATAATCTTGTGATGCTTCATCTTGTATTCTTTTTCTTCTCGTGACTTTTGCATATGAGAAGGAAGTTTTATTGAACCATCAGGATTGAATTCGACCATAGGAAATTTAAGAAAGTGATTGTTGATAAAGATTGTTATAACAGATAACTTTCAAATGCATCATCAAAGGCTTGCCTACCTGCTTCTGTCAAAACGACGTTAGCATAACCCCGGAAATACTTTGCTTTACGCAGTGCATGTACATCGCGCTCAACAGAAGACCTGTTTTTCCGGTATTGAAAGTCACAATGACCAAGATCTGCTTCCTTGAACGAATCACCAGGTTCCAGTTCTCGAATCGCTTCTATGAACGGAACACCAGATACAATCACTTCTGTTCCTACTATCATATATTCTGTCTGCATTCACAACACCAGCCAAGCAGAGTCTTGATGGTGTTTTTAAATTTGATGGATATATCAGAAGAAGCTCTGTGTTGATGCATACGCGTCGCAACCGGCAATGGCGAGAATTGCTAAGAGAATCAGTGCAATGCCAATTCTGAGTCGTAATGTTTCAGAGATTTTGTGGAGTACAACGAAGAATGCAACATATGATGCCAAATAGGCACCCATTAAGATAAATCCGAGTAATTCGTTCTTCACACTAAAAAGATGCAGGAACCCGCTACCAAGCATTTGGAAACCCATGAGATTCATAGATGCGGCAATCAGTGGCACCCAAACTAGATCCTTGGGAAAAAGTCCTCCAGAAACTACTGTGGAAAACGCAAAAATCAACAAATCAATGATGACTTTGGCCACATACAATCCAACTGGCATGACCATCCAAAACGTTCTTTTTTCAAATTTTTTTTCTGTGTAAGCTTTCAATCTCTGGAAGTCCATACTTGTTTACTTGCTTTGAGAGTATAAAACTGTTTTGGAAGTGCGCCGGCGCAGGGAGATTCAACTCTTGGCTGTCACCACAAAGTTTTTGAACCCCGAAGCCCTAACGGGCACTAAGGTTTGAGCTTAGCGGCCTCGCCAATGGCCGTGCGCCGGCACAAAACATTTTATGTCGGCACTTCTTTTTATTCGCTACGCGCGTTAAAATCTATTCCAGAAGATTCTCAATATTCTCATGAGTTCTAGTGAAATTCTTTATTGCAAGAGAAGTTCCAATGGCCACTGCACTTCCAGCTAAGCCCCAAACTATGTCTACTGGATCGAATACACTTTCAGATCTGTTTAGCCCTACACCAAACTTTTCAGCGTACTCCACTACAGTAAAGGCTAGCGGACCTATACCGTATGCTAACGGGGCAAACTTGCCTTTTAGATTTCCTGTTAAACTTACAAATACAGATGTTAGCTGAAATGCGCCAGCAGCACTACTTCCGTGCTGAGCTAATTCCGACAAAGGGTATGCACTTTGAACCCACATCTCGTTTCCAATATACAATCCCATACCCAAAAAGGATCCAGGATATGCTGAATAATCAACTTGATAACTCATGACGAAAAGTGTTGCATCATCAAATAAAAGCGTTACCACTACAACAAAAAATTAGCTCAAAAAAAAAGAAAAGGCTAAGTAGAGAAAGATCCAAAAGGCGATTAGTAATTGCGGGCTGAAGCGGTCGTTACCTCCCGCTGTATACCCCAATTCTATCAACGCGATGTTTTATCGCAGCCTAACATATCTCTTTTCGAGGATGGCTTCGTTCTTAGATGCTTTCAGAACTTATCCATCAGCGCGTAGCTGCCCGGCGCTGCCCTGTCGGACAACCGGTAGACCAGTGGCGCCGAGACATCCTTCCTCTCGTACTAGACGTCCCTTCCCCTCAGATATGGTACATTTCCAGTAGATATCAAACCAACTGTCTCACAACGTTGTGAACCCAGCTCACGATCCCTTTTAATGGGTGAACACCCCCACCCTTGGTCGCTTCTGCACGACCAGGATAGGAAGAGCCGACATCGATGTAGCAAGCCTCGCCGTCGATATGAACTCTCGGGCGAGACAACTCTGTTATCCCCGGAGTAACTTTTCGGTCATCTCAAACCCCCATCAAGGAGGTATTGAGGTTCGCTAAACCACACTTTCGTGTTTGGATACCGTCTTATTAGGAATCCAATCAGGCTGACTTTTGCTTTTGCACTCCACGGCGGATTTCTGACCCGCCTGAGTCAACCATTGGGCTCTACTGATACCTTTTCAGCAGAGTGCCACCCCAGCCAAACTGCCCGCCTATAGTTGTCCTTGACATAAATCAAGTAAACGAATCAATTCGCACAGGATAGTATTTCACTATTGTCTCCACGAAGCCTGACGACCTCGCTTCGGTGACTCCTATCTATGCTACACAATACAAGCCGATCCGTAGCTACAAGTTGCAGTAAAGTTTCACGGGGTCTTCGCTTCCCACTGGAAATCCCTGGCCTTTGCACCAGGAAAGTGAGTTCAGAGGATTCTAATTA
>JANQSZ010000016.1 GCA_028279045.1 Candidatus Nanoarchaeia archaeon
GTTTTACTGCTGCATTAGCAGTAGCACGTTCATTGATTGTAAGTTCTTTAGCCCGTAGCTTCACAAGTTCCGATGATATCGATTCAACTTCCCGTCTTAAATCTCCGAGTTGAACAGCCAGGGAAGAATCTTTATTCAGTTCCTTGTTCAGCGTCACAACAAGTTTCTTGAATTCAGCCTTCTTTGTCTTCAATTCTTCAAGTTCTTTCTTGTGTTCTTCTTTGAGCGCATCAACTTTAGCTACTTGTTCGTCGATGCTGTTAATCTGATATTCTTGCTTGTCTTTCTCCCGCAAGATTTCTTGCTTTCTCTCGCTCAGCTTCTGAATTTGTCCTTGTTTTTCTTCTGCGTCTTTTTCAAGTTTATCAACTTCTTGTTCAAGCTTACCGATATCCTGCATGTTTGCATTCCCTTGAATAGTTGCGATATCCTTTTCAAGCCTGCTAATCATGTCTTCGCGTTCTTTCTTCTGTCCTTCTAATTTTGATTTGTCTTCTGTGATGCTAGAAATTTTGTCTTTTGTTTCCCCCAAATCACTTTCAAGTTGATCCTTTCGTTGTTGAATTTTAACTATCTCTCCATCAATAATTCCGAGGCGATTTGTCGTCGTGGCAATGTCAACACGCAACTGCTCAATGGCCCTGTTCAGCTCGATCTGTTCTTGTTCGCCTTCTTCTTCAATCTGGTGAGAAATCTTGCTAACATCTTCTTTCTTTTCCGAAACAATTCCTTTGAGTTTCTCAATATCCGCTTTCAACTTTGAAATTTCTGCTTCTTGATCTTTAATGTTTTTCAGGAAATCTGCTTCTCGTTTCTCAGTGGATTTGATGCGCAAATCAAGATAGGTTGCTTTGTATTGTCTAATTTTGTCGCTCATGTCTTTGTATTTGACTGCCTGGTCGCGGTCTTTACGTAATTCACGCAGATGTGTTTTCCTTTCCGATAGGAGAATGTCAATTTCCTTCAAGCGTTCTTCTACTCTCCCAAGTTCTGCAACAGCTTTCTTCTTTCTGTCTTCGTAAATCCCAATGCCAGAGACTTCTTCAATCATTTCTCTACGTTGTTCTGCATTCATTTCAACAAAATGAACAATGTCTCCTTGCAACACAATATTATGTCCGTCTGGATCTATCTTTGCGAGTGAGAGTAATTCAAGAATTTGCGTCCGGGTTCTTTTTTCATCATTAATCTTGTAGACACTCTGCCCTTTTGCATTGACAATTCGCGTTACCTTAACAAACGGCTCATCAGTGGGAAACTCCTTCTCACTGTTATCAAACACAATCGACACTTCTGCTTTGGTGGCAGGTTTCTTGTACTTTCCACCATTGTACACCAAGTGTGAAAGCTTCTCTGCCCTTAATCCCTTAGAACTCAATCTTCCAAGAACAAAGCATAATGCATCCAGAATATTACTTTTCCCTGATCCGTTAGGTCCGACAACTACATTGAAGTCATCATCAAACGGAATCTCAGTGTGTTTTGAGAATGACTTAAACCCGTTCATAACAAGCTTGACGATCTTAGTCATGCAATTTTTCCCTAGTGTTTCTGCCGTTTCTGAGATTTATATATGTTTGTGTATATTGAGAGCCAGAGTTGGGCACCAGACCCAGATACATCATATAAAATAGGATAAAAAACACACATAACAAGATCTGTGTCAATAAAATATCCTATTTACAGACAAAAAAACAGAAAACATTAAATAGATAAAAGACTTGAATACCATATATTGTAGGAAAAAAGGGGAAAAAGAGGGGCAGAGGTGATTCTTCAGTAGTTGACAATCCAGAGTTCCAACGCTTAGCTCGTGCACTAGTGAAGATCGCAAAGGAAGAGGGGATCGATGTACAGTCGCTCGTTGATGCAGCAGCAGTGCAAGAGCCCCACATTCCTGTTTCTATCTTTGCCGCTACTCAACTGACATGCTTTGAAGCTGCTATACTCTACCTAAGTGATCATGAAAAGTATACGTACACAACCATTGCCAACCTCACTTCTCGTGATCCCAGAACAATTTGGGAAACCGCTAGCCGCGCAAGAAAGAAGCGTTCAGATCCGCTTCCTGTAGATGAATCTGGAAGGTCTATTCCTCTTGCTGTGCTTCGAAACCGTAAGAGAAGTCCATTGCAGGCAGTTGTTCTTTACCTATTCACAACACAACACCTGAGCTTCGCTAGAATAGCAAAAATACTACATCGTGATCCGAGGAATATATGGGCAGTATACCAAAAAGCAAAAACCAGATAGTTATTTATAGACGCATTTTGTCTGAGGAACCATGAAAGTACTTGAAGAAATCAAGGATGTACTTCGTCCAAGGCCGGACGAAAAGAAAGAACTGACCGATACGGCTAAAGACGTGCTTAACAAGTTAAATAAGAACCTCAAAGTAGGGAAAGCTATCATTGGGGGATCTGCGAAAAAAGGCACCTGGGTACATACAAATCACGATATTGATGTCTTTGTGCAATTCCCATATTCATACGCAGATAAATCTGATGAACTTTCAGACATTCTACATCCTGTACTCAAGAAACTATTTCCAAAAGTAAAGCGGGTCCACGGTAGTCGCGACTACTTCCAAGCAAAGCAAGGTAAGTTTGATATTGAAATCATCCCTATTCTGAAAGTCTCCTCACCCAGTAAAGCAAAAAATATCACAGATCTTTCTCCATTGCACTCCATCTGGATTGAAAAACGCGAGAAAAATCATGTTGATGACATTCGCATGCTCAAAGCATTCTGTCGTGCACAAAAAATGTACGGCGCAGAATCTCACATTAAAGGTTTCTCTGGCTACGGATGTGAAGTGCTCATTATTTACTACGGCTCGTTCCTAAAAGTCCTGCGCGCCTCTCAGAAATGGAAGAAACAACAAGTAATCGACGCAGAAAAGCATTACAAGAAAGAGAATCCTCTCCTTGCATTAAACAGTTCAAAAATATCTCCGTTAATTTTGATCGACCCTATTGACAAAGACCGTAATGTTCTCGCAGCGCTAAGCGAAAAACAATTCAATCATTTCAAAGCTATGGCAAAGAAGTTTCTCGCTAAGCCAGATCCATACTACTTCAGCCTCGACATTGTTACTGTTCCAAGTCTAAAAAAACGACTAGGAAAGAACAGCGTGATTATGGAAATTGTTCCAAAGAAAGGCAAAGAAGATGTTTCAGGAACAAAAGTGTTGAAAGCGCTCGAGCACCTCCAGCGTGTTGTCGAGAAGCAAGGATTCACCATCAAAGAGCTAGATTGGGAGTGGCATTCAACAAAAACATACGCTTGGGTACAAACAAAAGAATCAACCCTACCGGCAGAGAGAACAATTCAGGGACCTCCTCTCGCTCACAAGAAGCACGTTGTTGCGTTCAAGAAAAAGCATAAGAAATGGACAGCTTCAAAGTCAAAAATAACAGCAAAAGAAAAAATAAAAATACGCGATCTAAGAAAGTTAGTTAACAAACACATTAAAGACAAGTACATTACCGAGAGAATGAAAACAATTAAGGTGGTTGCATGAGTATTGTATCAGATCTTTCCCACGCAGCATCGGCTTTGCTAGAGTGGGCGTCGACATTAGCATTAAACATTATATCGTTCTTCGGTTACCCCGGCATCGCATTCTTGATGATGGTGGAAAGCACCGCAGTTCCATTTCCAAGTGAAGCAGTCATGCCTTTCGGTGGTTTCCTAGCAGCTCAAGGAGAATTAAGTTTCTGGATAGTTGTATTTTCAGGAACTGCAGGTTCGTTAGTCGGTGCATGGATAGGATATGCTATGGGATATTATGGCGGCAGGCCTTTTATCGACCATTTCGGTAAATTTGTTTTACTCGATCACAAAGATTTAGTCTGGACAGAGAACTGGTTTGCGAAATACGGAGACAAAACAATTTTCATTGCACGTCTAGTTCCAGTAGTTCGCCAGCTCATTTCCATTCCTGCAGGTATGGCGAAAATGAACTTTCTGAAGTTCTCCATTTACACAACAGCAGGTGCGTTTATCTGGGTTACAATTCTCTCATACGCAGGATTTGCACTCGGAGAGCGTTGGGAAGAACTCGGCAGCGTAACGAGCAAGTTCAGCATCGTAATCATTGTGGTTTTAGTAGTTGCAGGAGGATATGTAGCGTGGAAGCACCTCAGACGCTTCAAGGATTACTGGTAGGATTCATCCTGCTAGCTGCAAGTTTTGTTTTTGAGAAGAGAATCCCACTCAATGTTCCGAAGCATCTTGCAAGCGCTGCTCATGTAACTTCCAATATTTGGCCGCTCGGTGTTGTTCTGCTTGGACTCGAAGTGCTAGAAAACGGAAATCAGTTTCCGGTTGCTCTTGTTCTTATTTCCGTGATTCCAATAACCTACGCAATAAAGTTTGCAGTACGCAGGCATCGTCCAGGGAAAATGCACATGCATATTCCAATTGTCAATATCCCTGATTATTCTTTTCCGAGTTCTCACACTGCGTTATCGTTTAGCATAATTCCATTGTTGAGCAGGCCAGAGGCACAAATTATCTGGGGAATTGTTGCAGTAATGATTGGTGCAAGTCGTGTTCTTGGCGGTCAGCATCACATCAGCGATGTGGTGGGCGGTGCAGTAATCGGATTTACAGTAAGCGGGGTGATCCTCCTTGCGTTCTGATGATCTCCGCGAGATCCGACGGCAAGTGTTTCACATTGCAATCGGCGTAGTAATTCTTACCGGTTTGTGGTTTGACGCCATAGCAGGTTCACATTTGTTTTTTATTGCTCTCGGGGGTACTGCTCTCTCAATTATTTCCCACAAAGTACGTATCCCAATCATTTACGATCTCCTGATTATATTTGACAGGCCTCAGGACAGGAAAAACTTCCCCGGTAAAGGAGCAATATTCTTTTTTTACGGCACTGCAATAACCGCAATGGTGTTCAGCAGGGAAAGTGCGCTTGCTGGCATTGCAATCCTGACATTCGGTGATTCTTTTTCGCATATTGTCGGCAGATTTTTTGGTACCACGCCATTCCTGGCAAAGCATAAGCTCATCGAAGGTTCTATCGCAGGCATGATTCTCGGCGGTATTGCTGCTTCTGCTTTTGTTCCTGTATTGCGCGCGTTTCCAGCGGCAATAATTGCCATGACTATCGAGTCGATAGATATCAAAATAAACAAATACTCTGTAGATGACAATTTGATTGTTCCAATCGTTGGTGCGCTTGTTGTAGAAGCGCTGCTCTACCTTTAAACGAGAAAGAGTTTTCTTCGGTACTTAACGCAGCGAGCTTTCTTTTTTCCTTTGTACCGCGAAGAGTTTTCTACCGCCGTACTTTCATAAGTTTCCGGGTCAATAACTTCGAGTTGCGGTCGTGTTTTGCTTACAACGCATTGCTGTGTTTCTTGCTTAACAGAATCATCTGGCATTTTCTTGCGTTTTCCAGATACCAAATGCTCACCTGTTTGATGTTTTCCTCCGCCAGTTATCAAGTACAATTCACCATCACTTGAAACAACATCCCCCACTAAAAATGGGTGCGGTCGAAATAAAATAGTAAGTCGATACAGATCCTTGCTGCTTTGTCGATCTCTGGTATGGAGCGATTGTGAAACCGTTAGTGTTCCTCCAACTTCTGTCTGAATTCGTTTTCCGTACGCAGCAAGTTTCTTGTTGGATTTGACATAGTAGTCAATTCCGCCTCGTACTTTCTTCTTCTTGCTTACTTGTGTTCCAAGCTGTTCAGTAATGAGTTTGTCAAGCTCTTTTGAGCCAGGTCGTAGCTGCAGGATTCCTTGAAAGTACTCTGAATGCATATCCGTATTCACTCTATCCCTCTATAAAAGAGTTTTCAAAACCGATACCTTTTTAAGACGAGATTCAGCACGAGACAGGTATGAATATCTCTTGGAAAAAGATCTGGCATTTTATTTGGGAGGATAACAGTCCACTCAGCTGGGTGATCAATGTAGTTATCGCATTCATTCTCATCAAGTTCTTAGTATATCCTGGTCTGGGATTCGCTCTTGGCACGTCCCACCCTGTGGTGGCTGTCGTATCAAGCAGCATGGAGCACAATGGTGTGGATTTCGACACATGGTGGGCAGAGAACGGAGGGTTCTACATAGAGCGAGGCATATCAGAAGAGATGTTCCGCGAATTTCGATTTCAAAATGGATTTAACAAAGGTGACATCATGGTCTTGCACGGGCCCGAACCACAAGATATAAAAGAAGGGGACGTGATCGTGTTCGCAAACCAGCCACCAATCATACATAGGGTGGTGGATCGTGATTATCAGGAATCATTCCTATTCACAACGAAAGGCGATAATAATCGCATCATATTACCTGTTGAACGTAACATTCCAGAAGAAAACGTGTTAGGCGCGGCATGGGTTCGCGTGCCCCTATTAGGTTATGTCAAGATCTGGTTTGTTCAAATTGTTCAAGCAGGGAATTGCGTTGTTTCGCAAGGATTCGAAAAAACATGCGGGAACTGGCTGTTGTACGGTTCTCCGGTACGATAACAATGTTGTTTTGTCCAAAATGCGGCTCAATTTTGATGCCAAAGAAGCAAGATAAGAAACGTGTGATGGCGTGTTCATGCGGTTACGTAAACCGTAATGTAGAATCCGCTGCCGTCACCGAAGAGGTTCGAAACGACAATTCAGAATTAGATATTATGGAAGAACAACAAGATTTGGAAACTCTTCCTAAAACTGAAACAGAATGTCCGAAGTGTGATGGTACAGAAGCGCACTACTGGACTGTTCAAACACGATCTGCTGATGAGGCAGAAACTAAGTTCTTACGTTGTGTTAAATGCCAGCATACCTGGCGTGACTACGATTGACGTACAGAAAAATTAACGTTTTCTCTCAAAGAATTGATCAAGATCTACTTTCTCAGCTTTCTTTTTTGGAGGTTCTTCGCTTTTTGATCCATGTAGGAATGCAATGATTCCGATTAGGATAAACACTCCAGCAATGATGTAATTCCTAAACGAGTTGAAGAAACCAGGTTCTTCAACAATAGGTTCCTCTGTTGGAACATTTATAGTCTCGCATCTTTCTGGTCCACCAACGAAGCAGCGACAATCATCTACCTCAGCATCATGATAGCAATCAAAAAAGTATGAGTCTCCGTCAGCTGTTTCTGTACATTCGTATTCTGCAATGCACTCTTCATCAGGTGTTGGAGGTGCTTCAATTGTAACTTCTTCAACAATAGGCTCTGGTTCTTCTGGCTCAGACATCTCTGGCTCTTCAGGTTCGACAACAGGCTCTGGCTCTTCGGGTTCAGTAACAGGAGTCTCTGTTTCTTCAGGTTCAACAACAGGCTCCGGCTCTGGTTCCTCAGGTTCAATCAAGTCCTCGATGGGAATAAGCGTGCTATTTTCTTCTTCTGAAGTAGTTCCCTGACCTTCAATAACAATATCAGCACAAGGACATTCTCCTCGGCATTCTACTTGTACATTAGCAACACTTGCAAAACAGTTATTGGTATATACTTCTCCATCCACTCCACAAACAGGATCATACTGTTGAGAACAAACAGTTCCATTCGGTCCTTCTTCTGTGAAACTTGGAGCAAAGTAAAAGTATGAGAGAGCAAGCGCGATCAGAATGATTGCGATAACACCAGCATAGACAAGAACGTCGGCTGCGTTTTCATCCTTCTCTTTCTCTTCCTTTTTTGGTGGTTCTTCCTCAGTAAAAAAATCAATGAATGTGCTTTTGACAGAATCAAAAAAGCCAGGTTCTTTCTTCTTAGGTCTTTTTTTCTCAGCAGGCGGTAGGCTCTTCTCTTTCCGTAGTTCTGCAATTTGTTGGTGGAGAGAATCAATCTCTGATCGTAATGAGTTCAAGTCTTGTTGTGATTCTGTCGAGAGGTTGTCTTGGATCTGCTTTATTTGGGACTGCGTTACGTACTCCGAAAAGTCAACTTCGTCTGTGGAGTGTTCAACATGCTCTGACAAACCAGATATTTTCTTTATTGATTCTTCGTGTGATTCGTCGACGTATGTTTTGTCTGCATACGTGTCTTTAATTTGCTCAAGGTCTTCCCGAATGCGTTTCAGTTCAGCAGAATCAATACTGCTTTGAACACCTTCCGAGCTTCCATCTTGAGGAAGATTGTTAATGATTTCGTTGACTTGTTCAACATCTCGTTGCACGCCAGCGATTGCACTCAGAAGTTCGTCTTTGACTTCTTCTGCGTATTGACGAGCTTGTTCATCATCTGGCGCACTTGCCATGGTTTCGTCCATGCGATCAAGTGCTTGTTGCACGCCTTCTAAGTCTGCACGAATGTCACCTGTTGCTTCATCAACAAGCTGTTTGTGATCTTGCTTAATTTCTGCAATCGATCTGATTTTATCAATTTCATCTCTGAGTTCATCAAATTCTTTTGCGTCAGGACCATAGTATTCCTGTTTTCCGCTCTGCAATTCTTTAATTTCTTCTCGAAGATCCTCAATTTCTCCTGCAGAACCGCTCGAACGGAGTTCGCGTACATCGTCCATCAACACGTCAATGTCTTTTCGCAAATCATTGAGCGATACATTGAGGTCCTTAGCAGCGTCGTCAACGTATTTCTTGTCAATAATATCTGCATCGAGATCTGCAATATCGTTTCGCAGCTTTTCGATTTCCTTAGAATAGTCAGTTTGCTTGCCGCTCGAAGCTTTGTCAACATAATCTTTGTCTGCAGCCGCTTCTCGCAAGTCATGAAATTCGTCTTGCAGCTTCAAAAGATCCGCGCGGGTTGTTTGTATATCGCCCTCAGATTTCTGAAGTTGCTTGACATCGTCTTTCGTGTTTGATTGTGCTTCTTGGATATCTGCAATGTTTCTCTCGACGGTAGAAAGTTGTTTGTTAAGTTTGTCAAGTGTGGGTTGCAGTTGCTTTTCTGCGTCTGCTTTGTCAAATTCGCTATGAAGTTTGTTCAATTCTTTCGCAAGCGACTTCATTTCTGTTGTCAAATCCTTGCGAGTAAGCGAATTCTCTTTTAGTGTGTCGAGTTGCTTCTGTAATTGTGATATTTTCTTAACATCAGCAGTATCAGCGCGCAGTTTCTTGATTTCTGCGTTCAGGTTTTGCTGTTTCTCTCCCACAGCAGTTTCAAAATCATCCTGAGATTGAACTGTGGCTGTTCTTTTCTCAAGTGCATCGAGTTTAACATCAAGATTCTTGAGAAAACGATAGAATTCATCTTTCGAGGTAGATGCTTGTGCATCAGAAGATAGCTGTTCAATGCTCAGTACATTACGATTGATACTTCGCTTCAGATCGTTTATGTCTTTTCTAACATTAGCAAACGCATTTCTAAGTGCTCGTTCACGCTCAGCGGTAATACCCACCACCCCAAATTGTATTTATTCTTGAGTGACATCTAACTATTTATACTTTTCGATGGTGACTGGTTTATTGTCGTACCTTAGCAAGGGCGGCAATACCCGGAAGGGTTTTACCAGAAAGAAATTCCAACATCGCTCCACCGCCGGTAGAAACGTGGCTCATTCGATCAAGAACACCTGCTTGCGATGCAGCAGCAAGCGAATCTCCGCCACCAACGAGCGTTGTTGCAGAAGATTCTGCAATCGCATCAGCAAGTTGCAGTGTTCCATCAGCAAAATTGCTCATTTCAAACGCACCCATCGGTCCGTTCCACACAATGGTCTTTGCTTCTGCAATGAGACGCGTGAATTCATTGATAGAGTCGGGCCCAATATCCAGCCCAATCTTATCAGCAGGAATACTATCAACAGAAACTACACTTTTTGGTGAGTTATTGTCAAATTCATCTGCTATAACAACATCACTCGGCAGAACAAGCTTCTCATTTCCAAGCGCTTGTTTCGCTTCGCCCACAAATTCATCATCAACAATACTCTTTCCAATTTCTTTTCCATCTGCTTTGTAGAATGTGAAAATCATTGCGCCACCAACAAGAACATTATCCGCATTATCCAGCATATTATTAATCAACGCAATCTTTGTTTCAAGCTTTACACCGCCGAGGATTGCGATAAACGGTCTCTCAGGATTTTCTAGCAATTTACCCAGTGAGCGTACTTCTTCTTCCAATAAAAATCCAGCGCAGCTCGGAATGTGTTGTTGAATTTGCGTTAGTGTTGCGTAGTTACGATGGCATTGTCCGAAGGCGTCCAACACAAAAATATCAGCGTATTCAGATAGTTTCTTGCCGTATTCAGGATCGTTATCCCTTTCCCCGGGTTCAAACTGCACGTTTTCTATCATAACGATGAGGTCATCAGGTAACTCCCCTAGCACAAAGTCAACTTTCTTGACATCTTCTGCAAGTAGTTCTGAAAGGCGTTGCGCAACAGGAGTTACTCTCATTTCTTCCACAACTTTTCCTTTCGGTCGTCCTAAATGTGTGCAAATGATGAGCTGTTTCACTCCTTGTTCGAGAATGTGTTGAATCGTTGGCAAGGTTCGAAGCAGTCGTTGATCGTCTGCAACCTTGCCATCCTTAATCGGTACGTTAAAATCAGCTCGGAGCAATACTTTCTTGCCGTTGAAGTCCATGTCCTTCAGGGTGTTAAATTCCATGTATTGCTAAGAAAATACAAGGTATAAAAATATTGTGGGCTATGCAAATGATTCCATTATCCTTCTGTGGTCTTCTATAGCTACCCTGAATGTCGGTGAATATATCGGAGGTAAGTCCGGATGTCGAACTTCTGGTCGCATATCATCAGCATCGTCGTATGGTGAACTGATGTCTGCCAAAGGAAATGCCTGATAAAAAAGATTCAGTACTTGACCAGTGATTTTTTTGACATCTTCTTTTGATTTTTGCCCTGGAAGGCGAAGATACTCGGGGCTGCCAGCTTTAGCACTTGTAAAGTAGATGCCTGCTACTGCATCTTTTAACAAAGTGTGGGCAGTATCCATGTGCCATGTCGCACGTTCTTCATGAATTTCAGCGATGTCTGCGAGGTGCGAAGGAAGTGTTAAACCGTATTTTTTAGCTCCTGAATCTTGAGTGCTTGTTTTACCAGTAAACCCTATTCCGAGCAGGTTGAGAATTCTGCCGACAGGAGCGCCACCACGAGACAAGCGTTGATTTTGGGTGCCTCCTTGAGGTTTTTGTGGGTACCGCTGAAGTTTTTGTCGCACATGTCTGTGAGAGGGTATGTCAAGGCCGTTATCATGAAAAACAACGCTATAGTAAGGTGTCATTCCGCCGCCAAGAGCAAGGACAACTGACAATAGTGAAAGTTCAGAGAACGTTGAATCTTTGTAGCTAATTGGAAAAGAAATATTTAACTCATCGAGCAGTCGGAGTCCGAGGACGCTGTCAGGAGCTCTGTGGGGGTGTTGGTCGTAGTTTTGTGTGGTTTTGTCAGGAAGTTCGTCTATGCGTGTAACATCAAATCTCTCATCTGCTCCAAGTAAAGATTCAAGTCGTTCTTCTCTGTGATGAAGAAAGTTCAGTCCCCAGTTATGAACAGTGCGGCCAGCATCATAGGTATTGATAAAATCCACTACTGATACTGCAGTTCGTTCTAACGGATCCAATTCCATGGAAGAAGAAGTGTTCAGCTTCAATTTTTAAATTTAAGCCATATGTTTGACAACATCAACAAGCCGGCTTGAGTAGCCCCATTCATTGTCATACCACGACAGCACCTTGATAAATTTCCCATCAATGACATTAGTCATCGTCGAGTCAAAGATTCCTGAGTGTGAATTTCCCACAATATCGCTAGAAACAAGTGGGTCATCGCTAAATTCAATAACTCCTTTCAATTCGTTTTCAGCAACGTTCTTGAAAAGTGCATTGATTTCCTCTGTCGTAGTGCTCTTCTCTACTTCACACACAAAATCCGTAACAGATCCGACAGGGACAGGAACACGAATCGCAATTCCGTCAAGCTTTCCAGCTAAATCCGGAATCGTAATTGCAACAGCTTTTGCTGCTCCTGTGCTAGTAGGAATAATATTCATTGCAGCAGCCCTTGCCCGACGCAAATCTTTGTGCGGTGCATCTTGCAATCGTTGATCTGCAGTGTACGCGTGCACAGTAGTCAAGAACCCTCGTTTAACTTTGAAATTATCATGAAGTACCTTGACAACAGGAGCAATACTGTTCGTAGTGCAGCTTGCATTGCTGCAAACATTGTGTTTCTGCACGTCGTACGTGTGTTCATTGACTCCTTTAACGATTGTCATGTCAACATCGCCTTTTGCAGGGGCTGAAATCAAAACTTTCTTTGCACCCGCTTCAATGTGCTTGTTCGCACCTGCTTGATCTCGGAAGATTCCTGTACTTTCAAGTACAACATCAACATCAAGGTCTCCCCATGGTAGTTGAGCAGGGTCTTTTTCTGCGTAGACTTTCAGTTCTTTGCCATCAACAACCATGTTGTTGTTCTTGACTTCTACGCTTCCTCGAAATTTACCATGCACAGAGTCGTTTTTGAGCAGCACAGCAAGTGTTTCTGCGTCTGTTAAATCGTTAACAGCAACAAATTCAATGTCAGAATCGTGATATCCCGCACGAAAGAACATTCGGCCAATGCGTCCAAACCCGTTAATAGCAACTCGTACCATACTCTTTCTGCGAGATTCTCTGTTTATATAGTTTATGTCTCGAAACATTTAAATAGCGTGTCCGCCGCGAGTGGTATAGGTGATGATATGTATAGAATGGTCCCACTTCCAAGCACGTTCATGATCACATCTATTCTGGGCCTTATGGTTGTTATTCCGTTTACGATTTCCGGCAAGATAGAGGCAAGCTTGGGTTTTGCCTTTGCGATTGTTTTCGGAATGATGTTCATCGCTTCCTTGATTTCCATTACTCCTTCAAGCGGACCTGGTCCTGACACAATGGGAGAAGATGAAGCAAGAGAAGTTGAAAAACGAGTGAAGAAAAGAGTTTCTAAACGGCGCTAGCGTCGAACTTTTCTTTTGCTTTCTGTTCTTTGAAATATACGACGTGGCTCGCACGTTTTTCAAACAGTGCAATTGCTAAATTTACAACAGAAGTTTCAAACGGTTTCAGATCTTTTTCTTGTGCAAGTGATTTTGCATCTTCGATGCATTCTTTCATCACTTCAACATTTCGTTGACGGGCTCGCGCTTCCTCTGCATTTTCTTCTGCCGCTGTCAGCAGTGTTTCTTCCCATTTTGGATACGCAGATCCGGGCACGTCTCGAGGGAATCGCTTGCTAAACGTCATAAGGGTGGTATATGAATGAACTAGAAAAAGGTTTTGTTAAACACAAGCCTTAAAAATATAGATCCAGAGCCTTCTCTGTATGAGATGGGCGATTCTCCTCGTGGTTTTATTAGCTCTTCCTAGTATTCACGCTCTTGAAGACGGGCAAATCAAGTTGCTCGCTGTATCTGATTTCGGTGATCGTCAAGTAGGAACGACAGCTGACTTATTTCTCCGTGTAGAACCCGGCTCAGGGGAAGTGTTTATTGAGTCACATCCAATAACAAGATTGGACACGCAAATATCAACACGTTTTGCAAACGAAGTTGTCTGCCAACAACTACAATTAGATTGCAATGAGTTTAATTTCTTTTACACTATTCAAGCAGAATCATCGATCATTGGCGGCCCAAGTGCAGGAGCTGCTGTTGCAGTTTTAACATACTCTGTTCTTGAAGAAGTTCCTGTTCCCGACACGGTTACTATTTCCGGAACAGTAAATTCCGGCGGGTTAATCGGTCCTGTTGGTGGTCTCGCGGATAAAATTAAAGTTGCCAGTGATGTTGGTGCAGAAAAAGTGTTGATCCCAACTGGCGAGCGATTCGTGAATTCTGAAAATCAAACGTTAGATCTTGTGCAATCTGCAGGAGATTATGATGTGGAAGTTGTCGAGGTTGCAGATATTTGGGAGGCAATTTCCCACGCTACAGATACCGTCGTTGAAAGAGAGGTGCGCGACATTACTCTTGACGACCGCTACACTGAAGTCATGTCTGAGTTAGCAACACAACTTTGCACTAATGCAGAAAGTCTAGAAGCAGAAATTACAGCAGACATGATGGACGATGAAGCATTTGAACGTGGGCAAAACTTGTTGATTCGCGGACAAAGTGCGTTTGAAAATCAAACACTTTATTCATCTGCAAGTTTCTGTTTCGGAGCAGGTATCCAGTACCGATTCTTACTTTTGCAGGATGAAAACCTCACTATCGAACAGATTTTAAAGCAAGTCAACGAGCTGTATGCAGAACTTGACCAATTTGAATCATCATTACCAGAACCAGAAACCATTAGCGATGCACAGATTTTTGCCGTCGTGGAAGAACGTGTTCGGGAAGCTCGCGATCGATTGAATGCAACCGAAACAATCATCGAGCAGAACAAAGAGCAAGGCGTGTTTAATTTAGCGTACGCGTATGAAAGATTAAACAGCGCTGAAGCATGGTCTGAGTTCCTCGGACAATCTGGTCCTTCAGTTACAGATCAACAATTAGCTGCAGCATGCGCATCAAAAATTGAAGAAGCACAAGAACGATATCAATACGGGCAATTATTTGTTACTCGAGACATTAGCACTGTACAAAACGGAATTATCCGTGCACAAGAAGATCAAGCAAATGGCGATTACGAAACATGCATCCTGCGTTCTGCAAAAGCGAAAGCAGAAGCAAACACATTCCTCGGCGTGTTCGGTGTTCGCCGTGACCGTTTGAGCGAAGTAATCGATCGGAAATTAGAAGTTGTGCAGCACGACATAGTAACGCAAAGCGAAGCTGGCACATTTCCCGTTGTCGGTTTTAGCTATTTTGAATATTCAAACAGTCTCAAAGAATCTGATCAGTTTTCATCGTTACTCTACGCAGAGTACGCCCTGGAATTAAGTAATTTGAATTTGGAAAAAGAGCATACACCTTCTGTTCCTTTAGATATCAGTTCTGATTCCGGATCAAGTATCGGCATCATTATTGTTATTGCAATCATTGGCGTAGCAATTATCATTCTCGGCATTCGCAGAACAAAGAAACAGCCTGCAAGGGTTCGTTCATTCAAACAAGTACGTCGCGCGTCAATTGGAAAAAAGCCAAAGAGAACCGCGAAACGAAAACCAGCAAGAAAAGTTACCAAAAAGGTTGCAAAGAAGCGAACAGCGAAGAAACGCACAGTAAAGCGAAAACCAGCCAAGCGAGTAGCCAAGAAACGGGCAGCAAAGCGAAAATCACGATAATTCTAGTCCGCTCACTAAGATGCGGAAAACCCTGGCGCAGAACCGAAGCTCTGCGCTGGGGAAAAAGAGGTGATATTACTACGGAGTAGTAGAAGTTGTATATAAATTTTTCTTAGTGATGTTATTTTATAGTAGTAAAAACAGCCATATCGATACGTATTTATAAAGGCCAAGAGTAACTTTCCCTATGTTATGCGTTGGATGTGGCTCCAGTACAGTAGTTCTCGACAACCTGTGTAAGCAGTGCTTTACCACTGCAATACACCGTAGAGTGCGCAAATGGGCCAAGCAACATGACCTTTTCCAGCCTAAGGAACCCATCTCCTTGCCAAAAGGGAATGATCTGGAAGCTGTTGCAACCAGGGCTATTTTCGAGCATGCAATCAAAACACCTCACATCATTTCTGAAGAAGGCAAGCAGATCGAAGCCTGGTCTCTAGATCACGAATTGGAAGAGCGCTTAGCAGCAGTGCTGCGCAGCAAGCAACGTTCAAGCGGCACGCGATTGCTCACGTTTGTAACCCGCCAAGAAATGCGCGCATATTGCAAAGCACACAATCTCAAATTTTCCGAACCAGCAGAAGACTCTGCAGAATCGAAATTAGTTAAACAACTTTGTCGCGATGACCCATCGCTCAAGTTTGGATTGCTAAAGAGTTTTGAAGTGTTTTCGTAAACTTTCCGATTTTTTCTACCGTGACTTTTTAGTTTCACAATAATCGCAAACAACATGCGATACATCATTCTCCTACTACTCCTAACAAGTTGCACCCAAGTAGATTCGTACTTCTGCCCCGACGATAATTGCCACGAGGCAATCATTCACGAGCTAGAAAACGCAGAGGAAGAAATTCTGTTCGCAACATATTCTTTTACTCATCCAGCGATCGCAGCCGCAGTCATCAAGAAACAAAAAGAAGGCGTCCACGTCCAAGGTGTCATTGACCAGTCATACTATTCCAAACTTGATCATTTCCAATTTCAGAACATCGACGTCATCCAAGATACGAAACAAGGACTCATGCATCACAAGTTCTGGGTGATCGACAACAAAATTGTAATCACCGGCAGCATGAACCCAACGAAGAACGGCGCTGAGAGAAATAGAGATAACATTGTAATTGTAAAAGACAACGCTATCGCTAGTCGCTATCGTGAAAATTTTCAAAAGATTATTATACGCGAATAATCCAAAACAGACCATGAATCAATACATACACATTTTCTTGGTTGGCGTAGCAATTCTAGTTGGCGCGATCATCATCAACATCATCGCCTCCGCTATCGGGTTGTCAACCTGGTTCAAGTTTGCGCAAGACTTGCAAGCAAACGGCTTTGCAGCAATAACCCAGCAGAGCATCTTTTCCCTGCTCTACCTATTCATTGTCTACCCTGCCGTGCTCGGAGCACTGGGCTATTTCTCAACGAAGCTGCTTTCATAGTTGAGGCCATCTCAATTAACTTTTTATAATACTGGGCTCTTTCGCAGCACATGGTTGATATTGTTATGGTCGGAACCGTCGCTCTTGATAGCGTCAAAACTCCTTTTGGTCAGAAAGATGACATTCTAGGTGGCTCAGCTACCTATGGCTCCTATGCTGCTTCGTTTTTTGCGCAGCCGGGCATCGTTGCCGTTGTTGGCGACGATTTCCCGCAAGATAATTTGCAACTACTAAAAGAAAAAGGAATTTCAACAGACGGCATTGAAGTCTCGGGCAAAACATTTCGCTGGTCTGGCGAGTACGAGTTTGATATGAACGAAGCAAAAACGCTCGACACTCAATTAAACGCGTTAGCAACCTTCTCTCCGAAGATTCCTGAAGAATACAAAGAAGCAAAATTCTTGTTCCTTGCCAATATTGATCCGAATTTACAACTCGCTGTCCTAGAACAAACAAACGCAGACTTCGTCATGCTAGACAGCATGAATTTCTGGATTGAAAGCGCTCGCGACAAATTGCTGGAAGTCATCAGCAAAGTCGATGTCTTATTATTGAACGATGGCGAGGCACGTCAATTGTTCAACACTGCTAATTTAGTAAAAGCGGCAAAGCAAGCGATGGACCTCGGTCCAAAGTATGTCATTTTCAAGAAAGGCGAACACGGTGCTCTCTTATTTAGTGATGGTAAAGTGTTTAACGCTCCCGGCTACCCCTTGGAAGACTTGAAAGATCCAACAGGTGCTGGCGATTCATTTGCAGGTGCTTTTATAGGCTATATTGCAAAAACAAAAGATTTATCAGAGCCGAACATTCGCAAAGCTGTAGTATACGGCAGCGTGGTTGCCTCTTTTAATGTGGAGGATTTCAGCTTGGAAAATATGAAACGCCTCTCGTTGGAAAAAATTGAGCAAAGATTTAATGAAATGCAGGAGCTTAGAAGCTTCTAAAGGTAGAAAATGGAAACACTAACTGAAACCCAAAATTATGTTGTTAAGGATATTTCCCTTGCTGAGCAAGGTCGCAAAAATCTCGCCTGGGCAGAATTGCAAATGGGCGGCTTGTTGAAAGTTCGTCAACGATTATCGCAAGAAAAGCCTTTCGCAGGTATCAAGATCGGCCTGGCTTTGCACATTACAAAAGAGACCGGTGTTCTTGTACGAACAATGGTTGCTGGTGGTGCAGATGTTGCTATTGCTTCTTGCAATCCGCTAAGTACACAAGATGACATCGCAGCTGCGTTAGCAGAAGAAAATGTCAAAGTCTTCGGCTACAAAGGCGAAACAGATGAAGATTACTACAGGTTTTTAGAAAACGTCATTAAAACAGAGCCAAACATTACGATTGATGATGGTATGGACCTTGTTCAAATTATACACCAAAAGTATCCGCATCTAATTCCTAATATTATTGGTGGTGCAGAAGAAACAACGACCGGCGTTATCCGTTTGAAGGCAATGGAAGCTGACGGTGCACTAAAGTATCCTATTGTAGCTGTTAACGATTCCAAAACAAAACACTTGATGGATAACATTAAAGGAACCGGGCAATCTACGTTCGACGGTATTCTCCGTGCTTCTAATGTTATTGTTGCCGGCAAGACTGTTGTCGTTGTTGGTTACGGAAACTGTGGTAAGGGAGTTGCAAAACGAGCGCAAGGCATGGATGCAAATGTTATTGTTACCGAAGTTGATCATTTTGCTGCATTGCAAGCAGCAATGGATGGGTTTAGAGTTATGCCAATGGCAGAAGCGTGCAAGCTCGGTGATATTTTTGTAACCTTAACCGGCAATAAGCATGTTATTGATACACATCACGCAGAACAGATGAAAGATGGTGCTGTTGTTGCAAACTCCGGCCACTTTGATATCGAAATTAATGTGGCAGGTATGAAAGAACGCGCAACTGGTGTAAAGAGAGTTCGTCCTTTCTTAGATGAATTCACAATGCCTTCTGGAAACCGCATCTATTTATGCGCAGAAGGACGGTTGGTTAATTTAGCAGCAGCTGAAGGCCACCCTTCAACAATCATGAGCATGTCGTTCATGAATCAGTGCTTCGCTGCTGAGTTCTTGTTGAAGAACCGCGGTCAACTCGAACCGAAGGTCTACGTTCTCCCAGAAGAAAAGGACCAAGAAGTGTCCAAGTTGCAACTTGAGGCAATGAACGTCCAAATCGACACACTAACACCTGAGCAGATCAAGTATCTGAATTCTTGGGATGAGGGAACGTAAGTTCCTTTTTTTTCTCAGATTTATTTTCAATATGGAAAATAAGTTTAAAACCAATCCGAAAACTTTATAAGGAATGAGTATACTAATGTACCAAAATACTATACTATTAGACTCAAGAGGTGATTTGATGAAGAAAGGACAAGCAGCTATGGAGTTCTTGATGACATATGGCTGGGCCATACTTGTCGTTCTCGCAGCTATTGCCGCCCTCGCATTCTTTGGTGTACTCGACTTAGGGAGAATCTTGCCAGAGACATGTAACTCAAGCGGTGGTGTAACCTGTGTAGACAAGCCGGTTATCTATCAAGACAACGATATTATTCAGCTTGCTATCAGAAACAACATTGGTCGTTCTGCCGCTATTATCGGTGCAACAACACAAGCAGGAGATGACTGTACAGTCTCAGACTATAACGTCTATCTCTCCGGCGTGGCACAGGGTGACGACGTACCAACGATGGTAGACAACGGTGAATTGGCTTTGCTAAACATTACGTGTGCTAACATTAATGATAACTCACGTATCAAGTCCGATATTACGGTAACATACCGTGACAACGAGACTACGCAAACCCACCCAATTGTATTCAACGTAAGAGGTCGTTCTACTGTTTCCAGTTAGAACGATTTTCTTTTTTTCTTTTCATTATCTTTAAATACTCCGTTCCTTCTTAGAGACGTATGAAAAAGGGGCAGATATCAGTAGAGTATGTAACCATCATGGGCTTTGCCTTCTTACTCACCATCCCGCTCGTTTTTCTCTTTTACATGAACACTCATTCTGCCCATCAGCAAGTAGATGTTACTCAGGCAGAGCGAGTACTCAAGAAAGTAGTGGAAACAGCTGATCAAATGCATAATCTCGGTGAACCTTCATTCACCACAGTCCGTGCCTTCATCCCGAATGATGTTGAAGAAATCCGTATTGAAGGGAGAAATCTCATTTTTGTCATAGATCGCGGCCAAGTCCAAGCAGAGCTGGTCGATGTTGCTCAAGTAAACTTAACCGGCAGCATTTCTGCAAATCCAGGCACTCATTTTATCCGGGTTGAGGCAGTTGACGATTATGTCGTCTTGTCTGATACATGAAAGCGCAAGTAGCAGTGGAATTTCTGTATGTCATGGCATTCATAATGATAATTGGCGGCGTGTTGATTGCTGTTGTCGGTAATGAAATCGGTGACAAGAAAGATCAAGAGCTTCTCCGAGAAGTCCGCGATGAAGCTCGCAAAGCGCGTCAAGAAGTGTTTATTGCTGCTGATGTCGAAGATGGCTATCAACGCGAGTTTGAAGTCCCACAACGCGTTAACAATCAAGAGTACAACCTAACGATCTCCGACAATACCTTAAGCGCATTTTCTGGTGTGATTGGTGTGGTGTACAGTGCTCCAACAGTACAGGGTCAGTTTCAAAAAGGAACCAACACGATTCGCCGTGAAGGAGGTGTTATTCATCTCAACTCGTAAAGCGCAGACCTGGTATCTGGATTTGATCATCGCTTTGGTGATATTCAGCGCAGCTCTCATCATTTACCTCCGTGTGTATGGCGATCTTAACGACATCCAAGACGAACGTTTAGATGAATTAACCTACGACGCAAATGTTATTGCAGACTCCTTGCTCAGTCCTGGCTATCCTGCTGATTGGACTCAGATCGATGTAGAGCGCATCGGCCTGCTAACTGACGGCTCACTAGATCTCAACAAGCACGCAATGTTCAACAATACAGATCTGTCTACCGGGAGGTTTATTTTCGGAACGCGATTCGACTATCTTGTCTACTTCAAAGATAAAGAAAGTCATGTTCTGTATCTGGATACGTGCGCAGTTGGCAGTTCAGAAGTCGTAGTTACGAATTACACAGAGTTTTTTTGCAATAATGTATCAACTTCAACAATTTCATCAGATCATTTAGTAAAAACAGAACGGCTTGTTCCGTACAATGGAGATTTTATCAGCATGGTGGTGTTACTTTGGGAAAGAAAGGTTACTTCCTAAGCATGGATGCAACATTCGCAGCTATTCTCCTACTCACAGGTATTTTGGTCATGTCTGTATTCTTGTTGAATGAAGAAAACATCCTTTCTGTTGAGCCAGTTTCCGAGGACGTTGCCGCTGCGGTATCAAATGTTAAAGTGCAAGACCTCAACAACAGTTTAGCTGCCCAAATGGTTGCGCTCGGTCAGTTAGAAACCAAAAACAGAAGTATTGTTGAAGAGGTTGGCCGTCTCTGGTCGGAAAACAACACAGTTGTTGCTCGTGACTTGCTAGAAAACTTAACAGAAGGTCTTGTTCCCGAGCAGTTCGGTTACGGTTTCTATATCAACGGCGATCCAATTTACGAGAGCAACATCACCGAAACTCCAGATGTCTTAATTTCTACAAAAAGGCTTATCTCCGGTATCGCCAAAGATAAACCGTTCGAAGGTTTCTCATCCCGTCTTGTTATCAGTGATTTTGACAGCAGAACAACCCGCACCTACGGTTACTATGGCGGTTTTGAAGGCCAAGGAAATTTGAGCAAGAAACTGTTTTTAGCAGAAAACATTACAACCATCAACGAAGCATATCTTGAGGGTGCAGTGAGTAATAATTTCTCGCTCTTCATCAACGGTCAGTTTGCCGGTCACTACATTATTGGAAGTGCTGGCGGTGGCGCCTTACAAGCAGATAAATGGACGCTCAACGACTCCTACCTCTCATTATTTCAAGAAGGCGAAAACGAAATTAACGTGACGTTTAACGAGTCTGGTTTCGGTTTCTTCGGCGGCGGGTTTATCCGCGTCACCTATAACACGCCTGACTTGAACGATACCACAGTGATGTACGCAGTCAACGATCAGCTTAATCAGCGAGAGTGGCTTCCCGGCATTATCGGTTTCGTAAATTTGTTCTCATCCCTTTATGTTCCTGGCACAATTCAGAGTATGTCTGCTATGCTGCACTATGAAAGCAATCTAACGACGTTCGTGAATATTGGTAATACGACCGTCTACGTCAATAGTTCTGGCGGGGAATTATTCCTACCATTGACAAACGCCCATCTCGATTCTCTTCTCGATTACAATGACTTGTCTGATGTTACAGTTCCGATTCGTGTTGCTAGTACCGCAGACAACATCAGCGTTACACAAGGATTGGGAAACGGAGACATCTTTTTAGTTAATGACCTAAGTGGATCCATGCAGTGGTGTGCAGAAGATGGTTGTTCAACGAGCTCAGAAAGCTTGTACGATTTCTGTGGTTCCTACGATCCATGGTCTGCATCTAGCGGATCTCGTTGCGATAATTACGACGAGGAATACACCCTACCATCGACAGATCAGCTCGTGTGTAGCAGCAAGTGGCACAGTAATTGCATCGCTCCTGATATTCCTAAGATTGAAAGCGCACGCAACGCAACCCGTGCTTTCATTAATACCGTAACAAATACAACAGGAAACAGAATGGGTCTTGTTGAGTATACAGATAGCGACAACAGAATTTTGCACGTTGTTGACAACTTTACTGATTTTGATTATCATCCAATCCAGTTGGAGGATGATCTCACTAACTTAAACAATTGGAACGTTGATCCTGCATGGGATCAGAACGGTTGTAGCCCTGCTGGTTGTGCGCATGCAGATAATTTCGGTGGTGACAACTTGCAATTAACAAACGGTCTTGATTTATCAGATTCCTTTGCCGGCGGTGTCGGCTTCCAGTACAGAGAATCTGGCAGTCTCGAGTCCAGCGATTGTCTGCAGTACGAGTTGTACGACGGTTCCTCTTGGAGTAGCACCGGAACTGTGTTTTGTAACGACGTCGGGTCCAGCTACCTGCAAGCCACAATTACTCTCGGCTCGCAGTATATGACTGACGATTTCCGTTTCCGGTTTACGGGTACAAATTTTGGTGGGAGTGGAGAAGAAGTGTATGTCGATGATTTTGTTGCCTACGCAACCTATTCTGCTGGTTGGCACAACATCGATACCGATGATTATGATTGGACTCTTGATTCTAGTGGCACGCCAAGCAGCAACACCGGGCCGAGCGATGATGTGTTTGGCGGCGGTAATTACATTTACTTCGAAACATCCGATCCTGTTGTGAGTGGAGACGAAGCAATCTTAGTAAGTATGGAGATTGACTTTGATGAAAATGTACACGAAACAATTTCCTTCTATTATCATATGTACGGTGCGTCCATGGGAACATTGTATCTCGAACAAAACACTTCTGGTTCTTGGTCCAGTCTATGGTCGTTATCCGGTAATCAGGGCAATCAATGGTTAAACACCTCGGTCGATCTTTCTGGTTTGACAGGGACAGGTAACTTGCGGTTCCGTGGTGTGGACAGCACAAGTTATCAATCTGACTTTGCGCTGGATAATATTGATTTAACCTGGAGCCAAGTCGGCTACGGCCAAACAGATCCATTCCCTGACGGTATTGTTGGTTCGCAACCATTAACGGGCAACAACATTACTCTTCTCGATCACGTGGACAAGTTCATGAATCACACGTTCTGGGGAACATGTATCTGTTGTGGTGTTCTTGAGGCGCACAGCGCATTACAATCCCAAGCAGGTGTGGGAAGAAATTGGAACATGGTTGTGATGAGCGACGGTATCGCAAACGAACAATGTCCTTCCGTCAATACAGGAAGTTCAAGTGGTGATGCAATTCAAGCTGCTCAAGATGCATGTACTGATGACAATATTACCGTTTACACCGTCGGCTTTGGAAGCGATGTTGACGAATCAACGCTACAATCCATGACTGCCTGTGGCGGTGAATATTATTTTGCCGACAACGCGTCTGCGTTAATTGATGCTTTCAACCAGATCGCAAGCCAGATCGTTTCTTTAACGTTTGTCGAGCAAGAAATTACCGTCAGCGGCAACAACACAGAAGGTTCTCTTTCCTGGCTGTACCCTGATTCCTATATCGAAATAAATTACACACCGTCGGTAAACAGACCGTTTGGTACGATCCCATTCCGGTTGGAAAGCGATCGCCTTGGTAATAACGTGACGAACGGCACCCTGAACATTCCGCAAAATATCACCGTTGAAAGATTATCCGTAACATCGTATTCAGATCAGTTCTGGACCGATAACGTGACACTAACCAATGCTAATGGATATTGGCAAGTGTTCGAGCTCGGACTACTTTCTACGAATTACATCCCTCTTGGAGATCCGTATCTTGTTGATGTTCCTGCTGGACTTGTCATTCAAGGTGATAACCATATTCACGTCAGCACAGGATTCTCTCCTGTAAATGCAACCGGCGGCTCGATTGATGATCGTTTCATTTACACAATTTCCGCTCCGAATTCAGTTGGTTACGGTGGCGTATTTAGTGTGAGTGATGGTTGTCAATGGTTCATTGCGTTCGAAGACAGCACAAACGCAACCATTACCGTCCCGCAAACCTATAACGGTTCCAATCAATGTAATTTCCAAACAGCAACGTACAACTACCAAGATTCTTTTGATGATGCAGCATTCCGATTATTCTCATTATATGATTTTGATGACGACGGACTACTCGATATTACGTTTGCCGATGAGGATTTGGCATTTGATGCCGTTTCCCAGTCCGGTGTTCCATCGTTGTGGGGTCCGAGCGTCTTCGAAGTGAGGGTGTGGCAATGAACAAGCGTGGTATTTTCTTCACGTTGACCGCAATTTTTCTCTTGGGTTTGATGTTGTTCATTATCCTTGCCCAGCAAGAACGTCGTGATAGTGACGACGTGGCTGCATTGACAATTAAAATCAGGGCAATGAACGAGTTTGTCAAAAGCGTTGACGAAGATTTAGAGCGTGGTCTGTTTATCACCGGCTTTCGCGCGTTTCTTGGCATTCAGCAGCATATTGCTACGCAAGGATCCTATCTTGCTGATACAGAAAGTCAATTTAGAGAAGCGCTAGTGAATGGTACAGTGCTCAGCGCACATCTCGATATCATGAATGACAGTACTTTTGTTAATTGGACAACAAGGATCGCAGGTGAAGCAGGACAACTGGGCTTGGATGTGAATTTCACTGTAGATCAGATTGATATCTATCATTCAGAGCCCTGGATAGTCAGCGTTGATGCAACAGTAACCATGAACGTGACCGATTCTTCCCAAACCGCATTCTGGGTTCAGCAGCGCACGATCCAGACCAACATCAGTGTTGATGGCTTAGAGGATCCGCTGTATCTAGTTGAGACAGGCGGTGTCATTACAAGGGTCATCAACAGAACAATCTATGAAGGCGCGTATGTGCAGGATGCAGATACCAGCAATCTCACCCTGCAAGTTGCCGGCAAGTACTATACAAATTCAACCGGCCCGAGCTATTTGATGCGTTTGGAGGGTAATTTGTCCAATTCTACGAACAATATGGGTATTGAAGGGTTTGTGTTCATCCCAGATCTGATCGATCAGGGCATTACCACGTTTGAGCGCAGTAGTGTAGACTACATTTACTATGGCAATGACTCTCCAACTCTCTATACGATCAATGAGACCTTTGAGAGCTGGTTCCGTTTGGATGGGAACCATTTGACCCCATATCAGGCGCAAAATAGCACGATCTAAAGAAAGGCTTTTAAAAGGGAAATACTCAGGTAACTCTATGCAGGGGACGATTCTCACAGGAGTAGATAAGTTAGTAAACCTTATTGAAGAGAAGAATCGAATTTCTATGCAGGATGCAGCAAAGCAGCTTGCAGTTCCAAAGGTGGTTGTGGAGGAATGGGCCAATTTCCTACAGGAAAAGGGAATCATCCATGTTGAGTATAAATTTGCAACTCCGTATTTGGTAAATCAAGGCGTTCCTAAGAAAGAAGTCACAAAGCGCAGTAAAGAAGTCAAGAGCGCGCAAGAAGGTTTTCTCCGTAAAGTTGAATCAATGTTGCAGTTCATTGAAAAAGAAACAGCTGGGTTAAAGAAAGTTCGCGCAGAATTCCATGCGTTAAGCGATGAAGTAGAAGAGGATGTGAAAAAGATTCGTGGTGAACTGGAGACATTGGAAGATTACGAAAAGATGAAGCGCGGTGTTGATCGTGAAATTATCGAACAACAGACACAATTTCATTCTGATATGAAATCCATTGAGAAAGATGTTCTCAAAAATAAAACAGAGTACGATAAACTAGTCAAGAGCATTTCTAAAAACGAAGTTGAGATTGATAAAGAAATCAAAACTATGGAGTTAAGCAAGAAGAATCACAAAAACATACAATCTCGATTGGATAATTTTGAAAAAGTGATCAAGGATCTCAAGAAACGCGTTGACACCGAGGACAGTTACCTCGACAAGAAGGGAAAAGACCTTGCAGACCTTCATCGCCACGCAAAGAAGATGAAGGAAACTATCAAAGCAAGAGAAAAAAATATTCATCCTCTCATACATAAGAGAAAGAAGCAGGAGCAAAAAGTATTCAACCTCCAAGATAAAATTGTAGCGAGGTTTAGCGGAAAATCAGCAAGAGTAAAGGCATCAGAGCGAGTTGGAAGCGATGCGAAACGAAAGTTTGAGAAGTTCTTTAGCGAGAAAGTAAAGGTAGACATTCTCATGGACAAAATTGATATCGATATTGAGAAGTTGAAGGTTGACTTAATGTCAATCAAGCAAGAAGCAAAAGCGATTGATCTTGCAACGAAAAGCAAGCAGACGAGCCAAATCACAAAGGATCTACAAACAAAATTCAATGAAGTTGAAAGAAAGAGAAAGAAATTCGAGTCAGAAATCATTGCATTAGGAAAACTCATACAGGGGAAGTGAGGGGAAATACATGCCAAAAAAGAAGGTGAAAAGGGCAGCAAAGCGCAAGCCAGCAAGACGAGCTGCTAAGTCAAAGAAATCAAGAAAAGCGAAACCAAAGCCAGGTCAACCGGGTAAAGTAGATACGTATAATTTTCTCGCCGATAAAATTCCCATCACAATTAACATTTATTCTAAGAAAGGTGATTTCGTCCCCACGTATGAAGTGACAATTCAAGCTATTAGTGAGAATACAGAAGTCATTCTGGAAAACATCAGAAAGGAATTGGTGAAGCAAGTAAATCTTGGTATTGTTGATATTACCGAAACGAAAAAGTCGGGCATGATTGAAGAAAGCTTCAAAACAACCATCGAAATCCTCATCAAAAAGTACTTTCCAGATGCTGACGAAGAAACAATCGAGTTCCTATCAGGTTATTTAGTGCAACGGTCCCTTGGTCTTGGTCAAATCGAGATTCTAATGCACGATGAGTCTTTAGAAGAAATCGCGATCAATCGTGCTGATGAACCAGTATGGGTGTATCATCGCCGTCACGGCTGGTTGCGAACCACAATCATTCTCCAGAATGAAGATCAGATCCGGCATTATGCAGCTATGATTGGTCGACGTGTTGGTCGTCAAATTACAATTCTCGAACCTTTAATGGATGCTAATTTATCTACTGGTGATCGTGTCAATGCTACTCTTTCCCCTGTGTCATTGAAAGGTAACACAATTACGTTACGTAAGTTCGCCAGCAAGCCATGGACAATAACTGATTTTATTGCAAAAGGTTCTGTTGATACAGAAACCGCTGCACTGGTCTGGCTTGGTGTCCAGTACGAAATGTCGATGATTATTGCAGGTGGTACTGCATCAGGTAAAACGTCTATGTTGAACGTTGTATCGAATTTCTTCCCTCCAAATCAGCGTATCATTTCGATTGAGGATACGCACGAGCTACAACTTCCGAAATTCTTGCACTGGATTCCTCTCGTAACGCGTCTTCCAAATACTGAAGGTAAAGGTGGCATCACAATGCTTGATCTGCTCGTTAACTCCCTGCGTATGCGTCCAGATCGTGTTGTATTCGGAGAAATCCGTCGTAAAGCAGAGGCAGAAGTTCTGTTTGAAGCAATCCACACCGGTCACTCAGTTTATGCTACTTTCCACGCGAACAATGTAGCTGAAGCGATTACTCGTTTGACAAGTCCTCCGATTAATGTTCCAACAACAATGATGCCTGCCATTTCAATGATCATTGTGCAGTACAGAAACAGGCGAACCGGATTAAGAAAAACGTTCCAGGTTGCTGAAATTCTTGAAAGCGGTGGCGCAAGTGTGTTAAAGCAACTTGATATGAAAAGCGGAAATTTGCGAAACGCTAGCCGTTCAAAAGCTGTGGTGAAGAATCTGCAGTTGTACACTGGTTTAAGTCCCCGAGAAATTTCAAAGGATCTCAAACAAAAAGAATCAATCTTGAAGTGGATGGTGAAGAACAACATCAATACTGTCGATAGTGTTGGTAGGGTCGTCGCCGAATACTACACCAATCTTCCGAACTTGCTTTCGTATGTTCGCTCAAATAAACCTTTTGAGTAAATGACAAACGCTTTTATTCAGCGGATAATGAATATGTTCCCTGAGTTAAAAACCAGGCTATTATCCGCAGACATTCCAGATACCCCTGAACAGTTTGTCAAGAAAACCCTCATGCTCGCATTTTATGGCAGTGCAGCCATGAGTCTCATATTCTACGTTATCCTGCGAGAATTCATAGACATCAGTGTGGGGTTTATTGTTGCCCCTCCGCTTCTGTTCATAATGATGTTCATGTATTTCATGCGCCTTCCTGCTGTTAAAGCAATAAAGAAGGAACGTGAGATTAATCAAGAGATAGTCTACGCAGTGCGTTTCATGATTATTGAGATAGAATCAGGTGTATCATTGTACGATTCGATGATCGCTATTGGAAAGAACTATGAAACACTTGGTAAATATTTCACCGAGATTGTCGATCGTATTGATCTAGGAACTCCCCTAGAAACTTCGATCGAACAAAGTATCGAGATCACTTCTTCTCATCATTTCCGACAGGTGCTTTGGCAGATCGTCAATTCATTACGAACTGGTTCCGATGTAGCTGCATCTCTAAACTCAACTGTCGACCAAATAGCAGAAGAACAGCTCATTGAAGTGAAAGAGTATGGAAGAAAACTTAACCCTCTTGCAATGTTCTACATGATGGTTGCGGTCATCATCCCTTCCATTGGTATGGTAATGGTTGTCATGCTGAGCTCATTCCTCGCCTTGAGTTTAGGTCTCTCTATTCTATTGACCGTGGCAGGTATGATTGGCTTCATCCAATTTATGTTCTATTCTATCATTAAATCGTCTCGTCCAGCAATTGATCTATGAAACGAAAAGCAAAGCATGCAAAAAAGAAAGTGCCAAGGCAGCATCTTCCTAAATTGCATTTTACACTGCATCCAAAGTCAAAGAAAGCACCAGTAAAAAAAGAGAAGCATCCGGTGCTAAAGAAATCAAAACCTAAATTTTCTTTATTCAGTCGCAAACCAAAGCACAAGGAAGAAAAAAAAGAAAAGCCAGCAAAGAAGGAACAACCAGCAGAATCTAAGAAAAAATTATCATTTTTCAGTCACGAGAGGTACGTGAACGCAGAAAAACCCGAGGCTAAAGTTGAAAAGCCTAAAGTAGAAGTTCCAAAAGAAAAAGTAGAAAAACCTAAACCAAAGAAGTCATTTTCTCTCTTCAAAAAAAAGAAATCAACTTCTCCTGATCTCAAGAAAGAAATCCGTCGTCTGCATAAGAAAAAGAAGAAAGCACAGAAACGTCGAAATCTAGCTCAATATTGGCTAGAAAAAGCCGGTATCGATCGTGAACCGAAAGCAGTAGCAGAGATTATGCTGATGGTAGCAAGCGGAGGTGCCATGCTACTAGGTGTGCTTGTCCTCTATTTCTTGATGTTTGAGTTCGAGACACCGTTCTTAGATCTTGTAATTTTCCTTGTTGCTTCAGTCATTATTGGTTTTGGTCTCCTGATGATCGCAGCGTGGCTCGTGTTTTACGTTTATATCGATCTCCGCATTTACAAACGTCGTGTTGGTATCGAAGAGGTTCTGCCCGATTTCCTTCTCTTAACCGCTTCCAATATTCGTGCAGGTATGACTACAGATCGTGCGTTGTGGTTTGCAGTACGGCCTCGGTTCGGTGTTCTTGCTAAGGAGATGGAAGTAGTAGCAAAGCAAACAGCAAGCGGGCAGGATTTAAGCGCTGCTCTCCGAGCATTCGCAGAAAAGTACGATTCAAAAATCTTGAGCAGAGCAATCTCGCTTCTTATTGAGAGTTCCGAAGCAGGCGGTGAGATCGGCGATGTCCTAGAGAAGATCGCTAAGAATGTACAACAGGTAAAGATCATGCGAAAGGAAATGGCAGCAAACGTCATGACATATGTAATTTTCATTACCTTCGCAGCGATTGGCGCAGCTCCAATATTGTTTTCCCTTGCTGGTCAGATGCTTGTTGTGATTCAACGTGTTGTTTCTGAGCTAGATATTTCTGATGCAGCAAGTTCTGGCTCTGGATTCATGATTTCAGTGAGCGAAGTTAGCATAACTCAGCTTGATTTCATGATTTTTGCAATCTCAAGTTTATCAATTACTGCGGTTTTCTCGTCGATAATTGTTGCTACTATTCTAAAAGGGAATGTTCGAGAAGGATTAAAGTATCTTCCAGTTTATCTACTGGTATCACTTTCTTTATTCATTGTTTCATCAAGTCTGTTCGGTATGTTGTTCGACAGCCTTCTATGATTGAAGAATTTCAAAGAATGAGTCAAATATTGGCATGCTACTATCAACTTGATAGAATTCCGCTCCCAAGCTCTGGCAGAGGCGATCAATGTGTGCAGCGTGATGGTCGAGTCGATCTTCATAGTTCATTTTCATTCTCCTACTGACATATGTTTTCAGTACCCGATCACTTTCCATGTCGCGAAGCTTGACATCCCCGCGGATATCCAAGTGACGTTCTGTGCTATCAAGGACCTGCACAAGTTTGATGTCATTGTGTCCCAACATCAGTAATCCTTCACGGATTTCTTCGAGATCGTATAAGAAATCTGAAATCACAACAATCATTGCACGTGTTCCCAAGTATTTTTTGTATTTCTTCATTGACAAGTTAAATTTCGTGTCGCCGTTAATCTTGCGTTGATTGAGATAGTCGACCATTGTCGCAAGGTGTTTCATTCCTCGCTTTGGTTGGAATACTTCTAAGTTTTCAGCATACGTAGCGAATTGAAATCGTTCGTTGTCTTTTAGCGCCAGGTACGCAAATCCAACGCCGAGCATTGCTCCATAGTCAAATTTACTCGGTTTGCCATAGTTCATACTCGCGCTACTATCAAGAATAACATGAATCGTTAAATTTCTCTCTTCATCAAACTGTTTGATGTGCAGTTCATCAGTTCGAGCATAAATTTTCCAGTCAATAAGTCTGAAATCATCGCCCGGCGCATAAATACGGTAGTCTTTTACCGTACTTCCTTGTCCTTTAAACAGAGAAGATCGTGTTCCCGTGTACTTCGAAGTAACTCTTTTTCGCACTGCTAGATTAAATCTGCTTAGCCCGGAAAGAAAGTCGGCTTCTATCATACTTTCTGGAGTAGTTGCTCAATTGCCTCGTCAGGTGTCGTGCCCTTTCGTTCTGCATCAAAGTTAAGAACAATACGATGTCTCAGTACAGGGTACGCCATTGCACGTAGGTCTTCATCGCTAACGTGATTTCGTCCATTCATGAGCGCACGTGCTTTACAAGCAAGAATCAATCCAATAGATGCACGTGGTGAAGCTCCGTAGTCAACAAGTCCTTTGTTCGTTCTCGTTATACCAACAAGTTTCACAATTTTTTGCTTGAGATCATTTGAGATAGGAACTTGTCGTGTTAATTGTTGCATCTGCAGCAGTTGATTTCTCGACATTACAACTTTCAGTCGTTTATCAGTTTGCTGGGTTGTATACCTGTTGACGATTTCCATTTCTTCTTGATATGTTGGGTACGTAGCTCTGATTTTCAACAAGAAACGGTCTGCTTGAGCTTCCGGCAGCGGGTAAGTACCTTCTTGTTCAATTGGGTTTTGCGTTGCAAGTACGAAGAATGGCTGTTCCAGTTTGTACGTCGATGTACCAACAGTAACTTGCTTTTCCTGCATCGCTTCCAACATCGCACTTTGCGTTTTAGGTGTTGCCCGGTTAATTTCATCCGCTAGCACAATATTCGCAAAGATAGGACCAGGGTGGAAAACAAACTCTCTCTTTCCGTTATGATCCTCAATAACATACGTACCATTAATATCCGATGGCATGAGATCAGGAGTGTTCTGGATTCTGCTAAAGCGGAGATCCATTAATCGTGCGAGTGTTCGTACAGTAAGTGTTTTCGCTAATCCTGGATAACCTTCCAGGAGTGCATTAGAATCACTAAGAATTGCAACCATCAGTTGCTCTATCATCTCTTGTTGACCTACAACAACTCTTCCCATCTCATGAAAGAGATCGTCAAATGTTTTCTTATGGTTGGACATGTTATCCCTCTTGTGCTAATTTAGTAAAGTAATTTTTTACGAGTTTCTGGTGTTCAGCAGCGATCCGTTCTTCATACAGTCCGCTTGATGAAGCGCGTATTTCTGTTGGATACGTCTCGTAAAAGTCAACATCCGGTGCATCTCGAACTTCCCGTATCGAGATTTCGTGTCCGACTGGTCTGAGTTCGAGTGTCAGCTCAGATTCCCCGAGTTCGGCAACAGATCGCTCACCAAAGATATCGTCAACCCCTCCTGAAAGGGCGATATTCGGGTCGTCCAGGCTCTTTCCGCCTGATCCGCCACCAGCGATGACTTTGATTTCCTTTGCATCATCTTGTTCAAGTACAGAGTTTATAAAGTTAGTGTCTGGAATCTGGAACGACAAGGGAGAGAGCAGCAAGATCATGAAGCTCAGCGCCACGATTGATCCGATCTTGACATACGTCCTGCTCTCATTGAAAAACGTGGATTCCTGCACACCAGATAGATCATGCAGCACATCTTCATGCAATGCCTCTGCTACAGGGTTATGCGTAAACCGCGAATCAGCAGCAGCCGCAAGTTTTTCTTTCAATCTTGGATACGCACGTTCCAGTTTCTTGATGTTGCTTACCCCAATCCGCCTAAAAAATACGTACAGAAAGTAAATTGTAGCAGGAACGAGTGCAACGATTGCAAAAATGGTAAAGAATGAAAGTACAAGATAGAGAACCAAGAATACTATCAATGTGTTCAGGAGCGTATCAAACAGAATGAGCTTGGTAAAACTGGCATCGACTTCTTTGAGAGCCCGGCTCATCTGGCTCATTAGCAGATTCCTCCGTCGTCAATTTCGTTATCAGAAAGAATATCGCACAGATCATCCACATCGTCGTCAAGGTTACGCTTATCCCGTTCCAAATCATCTACTTCATCAACCAGATTCGCAATTTGAGTTTCTTGCGCACTGATTTGAGAATCTTTATTGCGGATGTCGCTCTGTGCTTTCTGTAAATCCCGTACAGCAGTGCTCAGTTCATTCTGCACATTTGCTAGATCAGAAGATATTTTGGTATTTTCATCTGACAAATCACCATACAATTGCTCATATTGCTCTGTATCCTCTTCTTGTATGCGCAGCGTTGTCCGCGTTCTATTCAATTCAGATGCCTGCGTAGTGACCTGGGCAGAGATTTCGTTCAAGCTCTCTACTTTTTCTTCGTAGTCAACTGACAAATCCCGGTACACCACTTGAAAGTACGCAGTTACTCCTACCAGTGCTATCAGTACAGTAACCAGTAGCAAAATCATGAACATGTTCACATTTTTCTTCATATATGTCATACTTCTATTTGCCCTCGGATTATTTATTTAAATTTCGGTTCTCTTGGATCTTCCGGACTACAATTTCCAGCAGGAACACGAGCAGTGCCAGTATAATAAGGAGTGTCCGGAATCCTTCTAAGCTCGTCTCTACTTTTCGGGAATCTGTCCGTACTTTCTTGACAATCTCTTCTGCATCCTCAACCTGGAACACTTCTCCTCCTGTAAGCGAAAGCAGCGCAGGAAGCTGTGGATCGATTCCTACTTGTGAGAGTTCCAGTGGATAGTTTACCCCAACAATACCGTTCAGGTAGCGGTGGAATCCTTGGGAAGGTGCTGAAAAGCTTGTTTCATACAGGTTCTCATCAAATTGTGTAAACGTGAAGTCATCGTGTGTTGGCCGTTGTTGTGAAAGGACTTCGATCCGCACATCTTCTCCAATATTACTATCCGACATACGTACATCAAACTGCTTGTTCCTCCGTAGGTCGCCAACGGCCCAGTTCACAATCCGTGAATGGAACAATGAATTTTCTCTACTTAGCAATTGGCCTGACCAGCCAGATCCATCATCAGTTGTTACCGATACAATTCTTCCTAATCCAAATCTCCAGGAAGTTACAATAGGGTGTCCTTGCGATGTTGTGACAAGTGTTTTTGCGTTTGATTTCGGTACAACAAAATTAAATCCAGAAACAACTGCATTCAACCGTAAATTTCTCGTGATAAAGTCTCCGCCATCAACAACCTCTAAGCGATACACGTCTTCTTCTTCCTCATCACTCACATCTCCCAACAATAAGCGAATACGTTCTGATTGCGTCGGTTCAAAGTACACTCCGTTTCCAAACGCTGCCAGTTCTTCCATGTGTGCTGTATTAGTATCAGGACCAACACCAACCGTATATAATTTAATTCCCCGTAGATTATTGAGTCGAACTTGCCGCAGCTCTTCTGCAGCAGATCCTCCCAATCCGTCTGATAGTAAAATAACGTTCTTGCTTCCTTCTGTTTGTACAAGCATTTCCCGTGCTTTTGATAGTGCATCCTCAATAACAGTTCCGCCACCAAATGTCAATCGCTCAACGTCCTGCACAAAATTAGGCTGGAATGATTTTTGAGCAAGCGGTGCAACAACGTGCGGTTCGTTGTTAAACGCCACCAAAGCCACATTACTATCTTCTGATAAATCTTCAAAAATTTGAATAGCAAGTGCTTTCTCAACGTCTTCTACAGTAATTGACTTTCCTGAGTCATAGAATCGTCCTGCTGTTCCGGAAATATCAATCAAAATAACAACGTTAACGTCTGATCGTTCTTCTGATTCTACACCAGTGCCGACAGTAGCAGGCAACAATGACTCTACAATACTATTTTCATACCCGCCTTTGTCATACGCATTGTCTCCGCCAATAACAACAACTCCGTTTCCATCGCTTGCATACGTCGCAAGACTATCAACAGGTATGCTGCTTGCTGGCAAATTGTTGATAACAACCGTGCTATATTGATCCAGCGACCCTGATACGCTTGATCGTGTTGTTAAATCATACAAGTTAGAAAGAATTTGCTCGAGTGGAGAACTTTCTCTAGTAACAAACAATACTTTTGGTCTCGGTTCGACTTTTACTGCTTTGTAATACACATTATTTTCCGGGAACGTGTCCGTAATGCTAAGTTCGGCAACAATTTCATGATATCCCTCGCTCAGCGATTGTTCGAAAGGTATACTCGCTGGTCCACGATGAGATTCGCTCAGCACCTGTTGCCCGTCAACTTTAACCGATACCGTATACGTTCCAAGCGATCCTGCTGTTTCTACATTAACAACAAACTGATTCAGAATATCTCGAGTTGTTTCTCCTGGTCCGTCAATCCAAACTACTGCATCCGAGTTAACTGGTGGAAGCTCAAGTAAATTAACAGTACTGTTCAGTTGAGCAGCAAAGAAAATCATATCTCCAAAGCTTCTTCCGTGCGTATTCCTTCCGTCAGAAACCAGCAAGATGCTTTCATCTCCTTGCATTTGCGCAAGCAAAGAATCGCCGAGTGGTGAGCTGTTGAGCGTCGCAATTGTGCTTATCGACACCGGGATGTCTTTCTCAATATCGTTCTGCAATCTTGGCAGCACAGAAGTGTCGTACACCGAGTAGGATTGTGATTCATCAGTAAAAATGTGCAAGAAAGGATCTCCTTGTACTGTTTTTGTTTGTACAGTTGCAGGTCCAGCGAGTGCAACAAGTAAAAGAACCAAAACCGTTCCGCGTGTAATAAAAAGCCACCAGCGCATTCGGTTCCGTTGTTTAAAAAATTCAACGCGCTCTGCAGTGCTTCTGAATTTGACAAAGTTAATTCTAATAAAGATAAACAGGAAAATAAGAGCTATTGGAATGAGTGCTAAAACCATTGGTGTTTCAAACACGATCATCAGAGGTCACCTCTGAATTTAATGAAGAACAACTCAAACAGCAATAGTCCAAGGATAATAAGAATAATGAGTGGTTCCCAGCGTTTTTTTCCTGTTGTTTCTGTTTCTTCGGAGACAAATTCATCCAGTTCTGCTGCAATGTTGGCTGCACCAGCAACATTTGATTCGTCGCTGTTCAGCAAGCTAGATGCAATAACGCTCGATTCTGTTTCATACGTCCCAATCCTATCAAGGAACAAACTTTCTGTCTCAATAACTCCGCCTGGTGTACTCACTTGTTGACGCAAGAGCGGCACCAAAGTTCCGCTTGGTAAATTGATAAGCGTCAAATCTTCACTTTCAGTTAGGAAAGAGAGCAGCGAGCTCCAGAACACAGGATAATCAACATAACTCTTGAAATCACTTCCTTCATCAGGAATGCCATAGTAGAATATTTTGCCAGTTACTTCTTTTACTGCCAGCAATGGGTTTCCATCTTCTGTTCTCGCCAGGATGATAGTGTCTTTTTCCTGAGCAGCTTCATAGTACTCGTTAACTCTACCAAAACTTGTATCTTGTGTTAAGCTATTTTCAATCGCCGGAACAACACTTGATCCTTTCGCAACTTTGTTTCTCAAGGAGACAGGCATATTTTCAACATCGAATTTGTTGAAATTATCCTGTGCAACCACAACTAAAGATCCGCCATTCTTCACAAAGTTGTTCATATCCTTGTAATGACTCGATAGTATTTTCGTCGTATCTACTGTATGCAGAATAACAACATCTGCGCTATTAAAATCAGGTACAATCGGTGGTTGTGCAACTTGAAGTTGTATGATTGGCGAGGATTCCAATGCAAGTTGTACAGCGCTGTTTTCTTCATTCGTAATCAACACGACATTTGTTCGCAACGATTGTGGCGTACTCAAGTAAAGAATATCATCGATAGCCAAACTATCATCTTCCTCAATTTGAATCTTTGAAATTCCAGGAAGTGTTTCAAAGGAGTATGATTTTACAGCATCAGGAAATACAGTTGCTTTCTTCGAGTCGACTATCTTGCCGTCTTGCACTAAATTAAGCGTAACTTCTCTATTCTCTTCATTAAAATTCTTTACAAGTACTTTTGTTTCGTCTTTTGCAATGTCTGATTCAACAATTCCAACATTTTCTGCTTCTCCGCCAATCTCAATAAACTCTACGCGAATATTATCTGCGTTAAGCGCTCGTTTCGCAACAAGGGGGTCTGGTCCGTCGGTGTGCAAGAAGTCGCTCAACACAATAACGATACCCGACTCGCCTTCAATTAAGTTGCGTGCTTCCAGCATCGCGTCTCCTAAATTAGTTGGCGTATCGAATGGCGAAAGGGAGTTGAGTGTTTCTTTCGCTTCGGCGCTGTTCCCTCCTTCCATAACCATTAAAGGCACAGAAGATGCAAGCAGGATGCTTGTTTTTCCCTGCACAATATCACTTGCTTCGCTGATAATTTGATCAAATCTCAATTTCCCGTTCTCCACAACTTGTGAACTTGCAGAAACATCAATAACTAGCACAGTATGATCCGCGCTCAACCGTCCTGGTATTTCTGAAAACGGTTCTAAGATTGCAAGGGAAAGTAAAATGAGTAACAACATATGCAAAAGCAGCAGTAGGTTGTTGATGAATTTTTGAAAGAAATTAGTGTGCCGTTTCTGTCCTTTATCTTTGATGAAAAACATCAGCGAAGGGATATTTCTTTCCTTCAGTTTTGGCCGTATTAAGTAGAGTAGAATCAGTGGTATAATGCTAAGGAGGGCGTACCACCCAAGCGGATTGTCAAATGGCATGGCATGACGTTACTCGCCTTCGATTGTGTCGTCTTCGTCTTGTTCATATCCTTGCATGAAGCCTTCTTCAGCAGGATCTATCTCATCATCTTCAACAAGTTCTTCGCGACCTTCATCTTCGTAGACGTCGTCCTCATGTTCGCTATTTTCTATTTGCTCTTCAATTTCTTCGTCTGGCATTCCAATCCTCCAACGTGCTTTGTGTCTTTGGAGCTATGGCATCCTTGTACGTTTGCCATTCCTTCCTGAATATGTCAGGATAGTCAGCAGCATGCTTCTTCAAGAACTCCCTGGTATAGGGGTCTGATGAGTAGCCACTACCAAAATTCTTGCCAATCTGCTTTTTAATTGTTTCTATTTCCCTATCTCTAGTCACTTTAGCCAAAATCGACCCTGCAGCCACTTCAACATGGTGCAAATCCGCTTTATGCTCAATAACCAGCTCTTTGGGCTTCCAAGTCAACAAATTGTTCAGGAAGTCTCGGTATGCATCAATATTATTGCTTGGTGCATCGATCACAACTCTATCTGGTTTCAGTTCATTGATCATTTTGGCCTGCTGTTGCGCTTCCAACCAATTCAAGTTTGAGTTTGGCGATCGCAGGGCTTCATCAATTTCTGCTGGAAACACGCTGATGATCATCTCCTTGTTTGCCAGTGCCATGATCCGATCAAACAAATCCCCTCTTTTCACCGGGCTCAGTAATTTAGAATCGGTAACACCTAAGTTTTCAAATCGCTGTTTGGTATCTTCATCCGCAACAACACCCGCAACGACCAAAGGACCGATGACAGGTCCTCTTCCGGCCTCATCAATTCCCAGACTTAGCATTTTCTACGTTTAAATGAACAAGGGTTTTCTTTTGATTTGTTGACAGTTTTGTTCTCGACACATTTTTAATTCGTCCTTGTTCAATATCCCTGACTAAAGTATTCACGAATTGGTAAAGTTCCCTGTTTAAATCACTTTGCGTGATAATGCCTGTCATCTTGCCCGATAAATTCATGACCGGCAATCTTCTAAATCCATTTCGAATCATGATTTGGTTGGCTTCGAAAATTGAAAACAGCCCCGGTACAGTTACAATGTTTTGTGCACATACATCTTTTATTTTTACGCCATCCATGTTTCCCGGTGCTCGCACCAATGCACGCACAAAATCTCGTTCAGTAAACATTCCGATTGGTTTTTTCCCGTGCACAACAGGCAAGCTTCCAAACTTTTTCCTAGTCATGACTTTAACAGCATCCTTGACTTTTGTTTCCTGCGTAACCGTGTACACTGGACTGCTCTGAATATCTTCAGTTTTAGGAGTATTATCCATATCCAACAACAAACTGTCTCCCAACGCAAATACCCTGACTAAGTCAGATTGCGTGAGTATGCCAACAAGTTTCCCATCGCTGACCACAGGCAATTTGCGAATTTTGTTCTCAACAAGAATTTTATTTGCTTCTCGCAATGTCGCATCTGGCCGCACGCTAATAACACCTTTCGACATTATTTTCGAAACAGTTGTGCTGTACAGCTCCTTCTCTTTCATGAGTTTAGGTGATTTGTATACAAAATCTCGCTCGCTCAGTATGCCAACAAGTTCATCGCCGTTCATCACTGGAAGCGCCCCAAAATTATGCTTCGTCATGATAGCAGCTGCTTCCAAAATAACAGAACTCGGCTCTGTGGTGATTGGTTTCTTCATGATATTGTGCACTTTCTTATCCACAATACTCAGGATATCTTTCTGTAAAGATTCCACAGAATCCCTTCTTCCAAATGGCCACATACCTTCTTCCTAGGTAACCTGCTTTAAAAGGGTGTCGATCAAGTTCCGGACGCCACTGGACAAGTGCCCGACTAGGGTATTTAAGTGATGAGAACACGTAAAGTTCCATGGAAAAGATTGATCTCTCAGAGATTTCTCCTTCAAGATCCGATGCTAGGAGGGAGATAATAGTTCCCGAAGTATACTCTGCTGATTTAGCCTATTTTTGTGGCTTGATGGCAGGTGATGGCAATATAACGTTTCGGCCAGTAAAGCGTTATACAATAAAATGTTCAGGAAACCCTGTTGATGAGATCTCGTTCTATGAAACCATAGTGTCTCCTTTAGTTGAAAAGTTGTTCAACATCAAACCAAAATGCAGATTTGTTTCTGGAGGCACCTACGGTTTTACACTAGATTCAAAATTAATTTGTCTTTTTTTGGTGAAATGTTTGGGATTGCCTGCAAATAGAAAGTACGAAAAGTTAAGAATTCCTGATTGGGTAAGAGCCAAAGAAGAATTTTTAGTGGCGTATCTTCGAGGACTATCTGACACAGATTTTTCATTGAGTTTAAAGAAAAGGTATAAAGATGTTGGCTACTACCCTGTCATAACTGGGTGTTCTAACAGTAAGAGGTATATGCAGGACGTTGCAGCGGTACTAGAAGCATTTGGAATTGCTGTGTCGCGATCATTTGATGTAAAGCAGGAGGACGTTAGGGCAAAAGCAGGGCATACAATAACACATAGAGTTCATATTTATGGTCATACAGAATTGATGAAATGGATGAATACGATTGGGTTTTCAAGTCCTAAGCATCTTGCAAAGTTTGAACTCTGGAAGGAGCGAAACAGAGAGAGCAAGTGGGAAAAAGTTCAGAGTGCCTTGAATGAGGCGAAAAGTATGCAAAGGCCACTCATAACGGCCCCTGCGTTATAGCGGGGAGTGGATTTGAATTCGGCGAGTGGCACGTTTTCTTGCCACTCTCCACCGACCTGTGGGTTATGAGCCCACCGGGCACTCCTAGCTGCCCCACCCCGCTATTGAATAATCGAATTAACAGTGGCTTTATAAACATTTAGGCTGGTCCTTCCTATATGGGAACTGAATTATTTGGGTTGGCAGCAGCGATTACCCTTTCCTTTAGCGCTATTCTGATCCGCCATGGCCTGAGCAAACATCCCTACACGTTCAGCAACATCTGGTGGTCGCTCACGGGTGTTTCCGCAGTGTGGCTTATTGTTCTTCTGTTACAATTTTCCTTGCCCACCAAAGAGTCGCTTCCAATCTTCGCTCTCCGCGGCATTCTAGAACCAGGACTAGCATCAATCCTTTTGTTCACTGCCTTTCGAAAGTTAGGTGTATCCGTTGTCATCCCAATCATTGCAGCATCTCCTTTAGTTGCTACGGCAATTTCCGTTTTTTGGCTAGGAGAAATATTGACAGTTCCAATTATTCTCGGTACACTCTTTATCATTGCAGGCGTAGTGTTTATCTCGAGAAATCATGAGGTTGCAAAAGTAAATCCGAAATATGTCGTAATGGCTGTAGCTGGCTCAACGTGTATCGGCGTCGCTGCTCCAATAACTCGTTTTGGATTACTGCAATCCAATACACCCTTGTCTGGATTAGCCGTTTCTTTGACCGCTGCATTCTTCACCATCCTTTTTGCAATTCTGTTAACAAGAAAATGGAATACAATCCCGCGTACATTTGAAAAGATTCGCTGGTTCATTCTCGCAAGTTTGTTATCAACAACTGGATTCCTCTTTTTGTTTCTCGCATTAACCGATGCGCCCGTATCTATTGTGCAGCCACTCTCTTCCACTCAACCTCTTTTTGCGTTGTTCATTTCCTGGATTTTTCTCAAGAAGGAAGAGCACATCACGAAAGAGATCGTTATCGGCACTATAGCTGTAGTTGCCGGAGCTGTCTTTTTGACTGCATTATGAGGTAACCTTTAAAAAGCAAGACACGACCCAACTCTTGTAATGCCGCGGTCGCATAGCCTGGCCATTGCGTTAGATTGCTATCAGCTTATTGTTGATCAGAGACTTACAATGGCCTGCAAAGATCTAATGTCTTCACGGACACGGGGGTTCAAATCCCCCCCGCGGCGTTTTATTTCTTGGAGAGATGGTGGAAAAGTTTATTATACATCATTCTGTTCACTTTGAGTATGAAATGTCGTAAGTGCCAAGCAGAGATGGAGGATGGAACTGTAGGCCTCTTTGGGAAAGGCGTGTTGACGTCCATGTACTGGGCTAAGAAAATTGGATTACTTAGCACTGAGGATAAACAGCCTATACTGAATATGACGAGCAAAAAAAGAGCACCCGCGAACATATGTAAAAGTTGTAAAATTGTCGAAATTAGTTATGGTGGCAAGTAAGAATTAGCAGGGCGTTACGCCATCATGTTCCGTGGCCTCCCCGCGGCGCTCCAATCACTTTTTATACTTGAACCATAACCAGCAATAAAATGACAGAAAGAAATGTTGTCGGATGGTTTGAGATTCCTGTTTCCGATATGGATCGCGCTGTGAAGTTCTACAATGATCTTTTTGGGTTCAGTTTAGAAGCATCTCCTTTTGGTGGAGATCAAATTGCAATGTTTCCTGCTGATTTTGAAAAAGATCCGCCTGGCGCAGCTGGATGTTTGTACAAAGGCAAAGATGCAATACCAGGCAGTTCCGGCACCATTGTCTATTTTACCTCTCCTAGCGGCGATTGCGCGAATGAATTAAAAAAAGCGCATGAATTGGGAGCTAAAGTAATAATGGAAAAAACAGAAATACCAGATGGGCACGGTTTCTTTACCCTTATACAAGACAGTGAAGGGAACCGTATTGCCATACATTCTCAGCAATAAACTATCTCAACAGCCGCGCTGCATTCTCAATATCAGCTTTTTTGTCGCTTGCATGTAACTGTTTAAGTTTACTGATCCACCGAAGTCGATCCAGAAAAGACATTTTTCCAATAAGCACAATTTGTGAATTCTCAGTTTCATCTTCTTCAATTGCGATCATTCCCGACGCATATTGGAAGCGGTACGGTTGTTCATCCCCCAAGAAGTGAACAAATCCTTTTGCACGATAAATACTACGCGGAAGGTTGTCGATAAATTTGTCAAACTTATTCCTATCAAGCGGTTGTGTTGTTTCATACGATACCGAGTTCACTCCGCTCTTTTTGATATGCTTACTTGAGTCATCCAGCGCCCACGCTGGAAAAAGAGTGCCAAGCATCGTCTTGAAGGCAGACGTGCGAGGTTGCGGCAGAGCGACGCTTGGCAACTCATCAATGTCCGAAAAATAAAGACTGCCTTGTTCAGAAAGCATCATTTTTGCTATCGGGTTAAGGCGATGAACCGAATGACCAAGATATTCAAGCAGCGTATCCGAAACCAGGTCGATTTTGTTAATGACAACAAGTGAACTCAACATGATTTGTTTCTTTGCGATTTTCCCAAATCCGCTACTATCGGCAAATCGTTTTGAGTCCACAACAGTTATGATTCCTCCAAACGATGCGCCAACATCCTTTACTGTTTGAAGTAATGGTTCAATGCTCGCTACTCCAGATGTTTCAATCAAGATAAGTTCAGGATCATAGTTTTTCATTAGATGACGTAGTGTTTCACGCAGTTCTGTTTTCTTTGTGCAGCACACACAACCATTGCTCAACTGTTTAATTTCAACTCCGTCTTGCGTCAACATTTTACCGTCAACACCAATAACTGCAAATTCGTTAACAACAACAGCAACATTTCGTTCTTCCGGAATAGTCTTCAAAATATTGTTGAGCGTTGTTGTTTTTCCTGCACCCAGGAATCCGGTGATAATTTTTACAGTTGTCATGTTACAAATTGTGGAGCCAGGCATCGGCCCACATGGTGATTACAGTAAGCATAAAGAGTTGAAAGGTCATTCCAACGAAAACACTGATAGACATGAACACAGCAGATCCAAGTCCAACCCAGCATTTGAAGCATCCAAATTGCTCAGACCATGCCTGCAGCAGCCGCAGCACCAGGAATGCGCCCGCAATAAAAAGGAAAAATGGAAGGCTGATGAACGCGTGAATAATCAGCAGGAGTGTGAACCCTGCATAGATGATGCCTCTTGGCGTTAACAGTATGTCAAGTGCTTTCATGCCCATAGAGAGTAGGAAGGGGTTAATAATGTTTTCGATTTTGTTAATAATAATTCGCAAAATTAATAAAGAAGTTAATAATTCTGGGGTATATGGCTGATATTATTAGCATGTCCTTGAATCCTGATCTTCGCAGTGAACTAGACCTCATTTCGAAGGAGATGGGCTTCTCTGGCAGGAGCGATGTACTCCGCGCCGGGTTGCGAATGTTGATTGAGGACCACAGGCAGAAGAAGAAGCTTTCTGGAAAGGTTGACGCAGCTTTGCTAGTCATGCATGCCGAGCAGCACTCAACATCTGTATCCAGTTTGGAACACAAATATCAAGCAATAACAAAGACACAGGTTCACAATGTCCTTGCAAATGGTAAGTGCTTGGAAATCTTTATCTTGTCCGGAGATGCAACAGAAGTGCACAAAATGGCTGATGAATTTCAGGCAAACAAAGACATGATTATGGTAAAGCTCATTGCATCGTAGAACAAATGTCAGATAACGAAGCAAATTTCTCATTTGACGAAACGTACGGAAAGAACAGAGAGATGTTCGGCCACCCATACAAAGAACTGCAGGACTATTTCCGCGCTCAACCAAAAGGTTCTGTACTCGATATTGGTTCTGGGCAAGGCCGTGACGCACTATTCCTTGCATCTCTAGGCTACAACGTTACTGCAGTTGATATTTCCAAGGTCGGCATCCAACAAATGCTCGAACAAAACCCAAACATTACCGGTATTGTTGCTGATATTCTCAAATTCGAAACCAACAACACATACGATATGGTGCTGTTCGACATGGTTCTGCACGGATTCGATCAAGAACAACGCGAGTTACTTCTAAAGAGATTCGCCAAGAACACCAACTGCATCTGCATAGTCGCTCCAGACAAAGAAGATGCGCAAAAGCTATCACAAATTCTCAACGAAAACTGGAAAGTCACCGACGAGATGACTGTCAAGGATACACCAAAGCTTCCAGGAGAAACCGAAGAATACGTGTTTGAAATGGTAATTCTAAAACAATCCGAACTTTCCTAGTTGCGACACAATAGTCACGATACTAAAGAATCCAAAGAACAAGAATATTCCTAGCATCACAAACTTTCTCCAGAGTGGTGCTTGTACTTCTTTTGGAAGTTTTCTCATATTCATCCAATTGACAAGTCCAAGATGTACGAACATTGCTACGGCATTAATCACTGCTCCAAGCACAATAAGCACGATTGGATTCTTGAAATCCAGTAAAAACAGCACAGTGCCAAACGCTATTTGGGCCCATACAAATGTAAAGTAGATTTTTGACAGGTTTATTTTCGCTTTCTTCGTCTTATCCATGCGCTTCAACGCAAAGTTCTCAGCCATGATTCTCGACGTTGAGTCTGCAACTCCCAGTTGCGTCTGGAAGAGCATAATAACAACTGCTGCCAAAAACAATGTACCGACAATTGGTGCGATGGATTCTCCAATAACAATTCCTTCATTAATCACGAATTGAATTCCTTCTCCTTCAACGCCACCTTGTTTGAAAACGGTTGTATAAGAAAGCAACATCAACAACGACATCGTCAGCAGTCCCATACACCAGAAAATGATAAAGTGTTCCGCAGATATCAGTTTCCACCATTTGCGGAAGTTTGCTAAGCTCGTCTTAGAGTAATCACATTCTTCTCCAACAAGTTTGACAGCTTCGTCTCTCTTGCTCGTAAATAGCCCAGCCATGCGTTGTGCGTATTTACCCATTCCATATCCTTTCTCTTTAACATAGATAGACTGCGTCAAATTCAAGTTACCGCCAGCCCCTGCGTATGCAAAAGCTGCTAGGAATGTAGCAAAACTAATTCCTGCCGGTAAAAACCAGAATCCAGCTGGATTATCTTTAGCAACTTCTCCGATACCAACAAATCCTTGAGCAAGTGCGCCCCAGTCTGCTGGTCCTGCGATGAAAATCGCAAGGATAAAGACGAATGGTGTTCCAACGAGCAATACAGTACGTGTTAGTTTTTCCATCATACCATACACAGTTTTGCCTGCGCTCAGTATAACACCGATAACAATCAAGAATCCGATTGCAATGTATTTGTGCTCTTCCATTCCAAGCAGATGTGAAGCCACTTTTGCAGAAGCTGCAATTATACCAGGAATACCAAATCCGATAAAGGTAGAAGCAATAAACCAGTACGGTGCAGCCTTAAACATCTCGCTCATGCCGACAAACACAGATTGCCCTTTCACAAGCGTATAACGTTCAATCTCCATATTCATGAAATACTGAAACGTAATACCAAGCAGTGCTCCCCATGCAATACCTAAACCATAGATAGATGCCAGAAACGGCCAAAGAATAACTTCTCCTGATCCCAGCCCTAATGCGAGAATGATGAAGCTAGGTCCAAGTAGTTTTTTGAAAGGAATTGGTGCTGGAAATGGTTTGCAAACTTTTTTTGCTGCCACGTCACTTACTAAGGACGATTCTAGTATATAAAATATTGGATTGAAAACATTTTTAATGAAAGTTCCATGGTCCGATCGCTATGGCGAAGAGGAAAATCGGCGGCGAGCCTATTCAACCGGATGATGTTATTATAGATGATAAACGTCAAACTTCGGTACTGGCCAGGTACGAAAGAAAGCTTCTGGAGTGGATCAATCCACGTATTCCTGCCTGGATAACACCCGATATCCTGACGTACACCGCGTTATTTGCAAGTATCGGCGTATTTGTAAGTTATGTATTGGCTGGTGTAAATTTGTGGTATCTCTGGGCTGTCAACATATTCATTTTCATTCATTGGTTTGCAGATTCAACTGATGGTCGCTTGGCAATTTTTAGAAAAAAGCCACGTCCTAATTACGGACACTATATTGATCATTTCTTTGACATGATTGCGATACTCTTGATGTTCACCGGTTGGGCTCTTTCCGGATTACTCAACATCTACATTGCAACTCTGTGGGTCTTACTTCTGTATTTTTGGACTTTCCATTCATCGTTTAGAGAAACCTACACTATATCCTACTACGGCGTCGGCTTCACAGAAGGCAGAATTGTTGGCGTGTTGTTAAATGCAATCCTTTTCTTCTATCCAACATTTTTTATTAAGCAGTTCCATGTTGTGGAATGGGCGCTTATTGGAGCATTCATCGTTGGTTTTATCGCGTTAGTATTCCAGGTCGTTAACACGTTACTCAGACTAAAGAAGGAGGATGAAAGAAAATGGACACGATAAATAGTAAGTGGGATCTTTTATTGCTGTTGTGGATAGTAATTATCACACTGGCATTCCTCGGAGTTAGAGTAATGGATCTCTTGTCGGCATACCTATGATAACGCAGCTCTTGTTTGTAGTCATTTTCCATGTGTTTACCTATTTCCTAGGTTCAAAGTTGTTTTCTCTATTCAATCTCAAGTTGAGGTGGTACGAGCACGTTCTCTTTTCAATAAGTATTGGTACACTCACTACCGCATTGAGTATATTTATGCTGGGTGTCGCCGGGTTATTGTATGACTGGCTGTTCTTCATCATTTTTATTGTTGTGATTGCACTTTCATACAGAGAAATTCAGGGTCTCCTTTCGGTTCGTCTTCCACTCTATAGTCTCAACATCAACACATTCTTTTTCATTCTACTTTTTTTACTTATGGCAACGAATTTCCTCATGTCGCTTGCCCCAATTTTTGAAGTTGATAGCATTTCGTATCATTTGCCGATTGCGAGTGAATACGCGTCGCAGCACGAGATAGTTCAGTTTACCGATAATGTCTATGGTTACTGGTCCCACGGGTTAAGCATGCTGTACGTCATTCCAGAATCGTTCAACCTCGGCGGGCAAGCCTCTGTTCTTATTGCAAGTTCGCTCGGCGCATTTGCAGCACTAAGCATCGCTGCAGTAACCGCGCGATTCTTTTCAGAGAAAGCATCTGGTTTTGCAGCATTTCTTTTCTATAGTCTTCCAATGGTCATAGAGCGTTCTTCGCAATCAATGATCGATTTACCTATGGCATTCTTCTCAACACTATCTTTCTTCGCGTTGCTCATGCTTCTAACTCAAAACAAACATCAAAAACAATGGGTTATTCTCTTTGCGATCTTCGCTGGTATTCAACCATTCTTTAAGCTCGGCGGTATCTTAGTCTTGCTAGCTTTACTCCTTGGATTTTTCTACGTTGTCATCCAAAAAAGAAGTCTACTACCAACAATCGGATTAGCACTTATTGTCATGATCTTAACTGTAGTTCCTTGGTACTTGTGGGTATTCGCAAACACGGGCGATCCAATTTATCCGTACCTTGCAGATTTCACAAAAGATCCAGCTGCCGTGCAATTAAACAATTTTATCGGTGAATGGATTGATGCACAACGCGTTGGTACAACAAGCGGTCTGCCAATATTCAGTGCCGAACGTTGGCTTCAGATTTTCCTTCTTCCGATAACAATGACCTTCAAGCCAGCGTTGGTGAATTCATTCATCGGTCTTACCCCGTTGTTTTTGATTTTCCTTCCACTGGCATTGCTTCCAAGATTCAACAAAAAGAAAGAAACTGCCCTGGCAGTACTAATGTTTCTCAGTTACGTAGTTCTGTGGCAATTCCCAAACCCTGATTTGCGCTATGTCATCCCTGGGTTTGCATTGATTTCAGCCCCAACAGCATACATTATGCTTTGGTTGTCAAGAAAGTCAATCTATCGAAATACAATAATCATTGTCGTCGTTCTAATGCTAGGCTTTTCATCATTGCTCTGGGCCGGTATGGCTGCACAGCGCATTCCGGGCGCTATTGGGGTAGTGAGCGACGAGGATTATCTTGCGAATAAGGCCGATATTAATCCAATTCTTCCAATCAAATACATGAACCAAAACCTCCCTGATGACGCGTATGTTGCTTTCTTTAAAGAAACGCGAGGTTATTTGCTTGAACGTGATTATTTTGTAACAGATCCATTTTATCAGCAAGTGATTGACTTTAATAAAATTGAATCAAGCCAAGAATTAAAAACAGAACTACAAAATCTTGGCATAACTCATATTCTTTTTGCAAAAGCAGATATATGGGCGCAACCTCTTCCTGTGTATGATCACGCATTGCCAATGATGAGAGAACTAAGCGAAGGAGAACCACTGTATGAGGATGAGCACTTCATTGTGCTAGAACTACAATGATAATTCTACTCGTCATGGTGTTTGTTTTACTCTTCATTTATTTAGTCGGTGCTAATGCATTACGTTTCTTTAAGCTCAAGCAAAGCGGTTATGAACATGCGCTTTTTTCATTTGGACTCGGTGGAGTTATCACAGCGCTAGGAATTTTCTATTTAGGGATTTTCAAGTTGCTCTACAAAGAATTGTTCCTTGCACTTTTCATTCTCGTAGTTATACTTTCGTTTTCCGAGTTCAAACGGCTGTTCTCCATGAAGCTCCCGCGACCAGGAGTTAATCTTAACACATTGTTCTTCCTTGGCTTTATTGCACTCTTCGCTGGTAATATTGTCATGTCTCTTGCTCCGAATTTCGAAATCGATTCTCTTGTTTTCCATACCGCTGTACCAAGGGTGTATGCGTTTGAACATGCAGTCGTCGAAATTCCATTCAATTTGCATGCGTATGAGCCGCACGGTATCCAAATGTTGTATGTTATTACAGAGTTGTTTGGATTCAACGAACAAGGGCCACAGTTAATCGCAGCGTCGTTTAGTGCTCTTGCAGCGCTGGCCGCGGCGGGAATAACACACAAGTATTTTTCTCGGAAAGCAGCTGGTTTTGCAGCTATTCTCTTTTACAGTATGCCAATGATCATCGAGCGTTCATCACAGCCAATGGTCGACGTTCCTCTTGCTTTCTTTGGAGGTATGGCGTTCTTCTCTTTCCTTGGCTTGCTAAATGACAAGAAAAACACAACTGCATGGCTTATCTTGACGTCTATTTTTGCCGCATCATTATCCTATTGGAAAATAACCAGTATCTTTGCTCATGTTGCGGTCGGAGCAGTTCTTCTATTTTGGTTGGTAAAAACATATCGCGCTTCTCCTGCCACTTTGGTGCGCTATCTTTTCATCTCAGGGATGGTGATGATAATTATTGCCGGTCCATGGTTTTTGTGGGTGTTCTCGCATACCGGCGATCCGCTCTACCCGTATTTTGGTTTCATAACAGAAGATCCAGCATCTTTGAAATCCTATGAATTCCGTTTCCATTTGCTTGAAGCAGAACGTGGCGAGTATGGTGGTCCACAGTCATTAAACCATCGTGGTCTGCTACGCTATCTTTCCCTTCCTGCGCTGCTAACTTTCAAACCGTTCACGTTCAACAACGTCCTCGGCATGACACCTTTTTTCTTGATGTTTCTCCCGTTGTTTGCGTTCAAGGCGATCCCTCAAGATAAGAGAAGAATGACCGGCTACGCACTCCTCATTTTCTTTGTCTATCTTTTGATTTGGCAGTTTACCAATCCTTCCTTGCGATACATTTTTCCAGTGCTCCTCATGTTAGTACCATCAACAGCGTACGCAATATTCTGGGTACTTCAACGTTCGAGGTATCGGTATGTTATTGCAGCTCTTATTATTCTCTTGCTCCTCTTTTCAGGTCCTGTGTGGGCAGGCATTGCGGCAAAGCGCATTCCCGGCGGTCTTGGATTGGTAACAGAAGAACAATACCTAGCGGATGCATTCTATAATCCTATCAAAGCAATCAAGTTTGTGAATGCGAACACTCCTGATGATGCGTACATTTACATTTTCCGAGAATCGCGTGCGTATCGCTTCGAGAGAAGGTATCTCCTGGGTGAGCCGCATCTACAGCATGTGATTGACTACGACAGTATTGAAACGCCCGAGGAGTTCTATATTGTTCTCAAAGAAATGGGTTTTACCCATATTGTTTTCGGTAAGTTCAACAGCTGGACTAACGACGCTAACCGATTAACATATAACACTGATCGACTCACTGAGATGATGGAGCAACTCATTCAAGAGCAAGGAACAATTCTTTACGAGGATGATGTTTCTCTCGTTGTAGAAATATAAAAGTATATATACAACAGTTTTGTACCGAAAAACAATGGACACAGACAAAATAAAGCGGTTGAACGCTGCATTGTACATGAAAATGTGGGGCGCTCCCAATGCTCCACATCGCGAGTTGAGTGTGCTCACAACTTTAAACGGGAAAAAGCATTCCACTCTTCTTATCGATACCTTTTCTAAGGCAATCAAGGAAGCAGACAAACTTAACCTCAGCAAGTATGAAGTGCGAGGCGGCGAGAATGTAGATCGCATTAATGTCTGGCCTGGTGAACATTATCGATTACTTCCAGGTCTGGTAAAAGCAATCAACGCTACGAAGGTAATCGAGATCGGTACACACAATGGTTTAGCATGTTTAGCCATGCTCGACGTGCTTCCGAAGGATAGCAGCCTTGTTACGTACGATATCATGCCTTGGCAAAAGTTCAAAGGAACCAATTTGAAGGAAGAAGATTTCAAAGACGGAAGATTAGTCATGCATAACGCTGATGTAAGCAATCCGCATGTGATGGATCAACACGCAAAAGTGTTCCAGGAAGCAGATATGATTTTTGTTGATGCTCCAGGTCGTGCGGAATTTCTCAAGCAAATGAAACGTATTGGCGTAAAAGAAAAGTGCCTTGTTATCATCGACGATATTCGTTTGTGGGAACATCAGAAGCTGTGGCAACGAATCGCACTACCAAAACTTGATGTTTCAAGTTTGAGTCATTTTTCTGGCACAGGATTAGTAGAATGGTCTTCTAAAGAAAAGTTATTTTACTGAAATTTCTCTCGCATATACGCAATATAATCTTCTGTACTTAATTTCTTTCCTGTAGCACGCTCAACAAGCTCCCCAGTGTGATACTTCTGACCATAATCATACACATTCTTCTGCAGCCAATCATGCAATTTGTCAAAATTTCCCTTAGCGACTTGTTCCATGAGTCCAGGAATGTCTTTCTTTGCTCCTTCAAGGAGTTGTGCAGCAACAATGTTACCCAGTGCGTACGACGGGAAATACCCAAATGATCCCATCGCCCAATGTGTATCTTGTAAACATCCTTTAGTGTCATTCTCCGGTGTAATTCCCAAGTATTTTTGCATGCGTTCATTCCAAACACGTGGTAAATCTTCAATACTCAATGATCCATCGAGTAATTCCTTTTCAATTTCAAATCGCAGAATAATATGCATCGTGTACGTTAGCTCGTCCGCATCTACCCGAATAAATCCTGGTTCTACTTTGTTTAAAACACCATAGAACGTATCCAGATCGCTGTTCAATTCAAATGCTTCGTTCACTTTTGGAAAATATCCTGTCCAAAATGCTTTTGAGCGTCCAATGTTGTTCTCCCAGAATCGCGACATGCCTTCATGTACGCTTAACGACGCTGCTTCTCCAAGTGGTGTTCCTCTGGCTTCTTCTGATAATCCCTGTTCGTACATCCCATGCCCTAATTCATGAATCGTGCTCATTAGCGTCATAACCCAGTCATCTTCATAGCGAGTCGTTATTCTACTTTCATATCCCGTAAATGGATGCGTTGATTCATCAATGCGTCCTTTTTTAAAATTGTACCCAACGTATTCCGCAAGTGCACGTGCAGCGTTGCGTTGTTTTTCGACAGGAACTTTCTTTTCCTTAAGAGAAATATCTGTCTGATCGTTCGTCTGTTCAATTAATGGAACGATCGCTGTTTTTAATTCATCAAAAAACGTAGAGATTTGTTGCAATGTTAATCCGTTATCGTATGATTCCAATAAAACTTCATACGCATCTTTGCTATCATCAATATACGCAGCGTATTTCTTATTAAGATCAACAATTTTCTGCAGAAATGGTGCAAACGACGCATAATCATTGTCTTCTCGTGCTTTCCGCCATACTTCCATTGCCTCTGTAGTGACTTTTGAATATTCAACAACGAATTCTGTTGGGAGAGCTTTGGATCGGCGATACTCCCATTCTATCTCGCGTACATTTGCTTGTTGATCTTCATCAAGCTGCTCTTCTTTTGCAGCCTCAATCAATTCGCCAATCTTATCATCAGTGAACCATTCGTGGCTCAGCTCAGAAATCAGTGCCATTTCCTCGGAACGTACTTTCAATCCATTTGGCGGCATCATGGTTTCCTGGTCCCATCCCAGCAATCCACCTATATTACCCAGGGTAGAAATACGTTTTACTTTTTTGATGAGTTCATCGTACGACATATGAGTTGAATTATTGCTTCCTTTAAAATTTTTGCGCTAAACAATCGGTTTGGATTCTGCTAGGTTCTCTGCTATATCATGTACATCAATAAGAAACCCTACACCCACGACGACAGCAAACAGAAGTCCTGATAAATCAAGAAAGCTGGCCAGCAGGAAAGCAAGAATGGTCATAGTAGCAAGTCTAACATAATCATCAATAATTGTGATGAACTTTGTTGAACGTAAAAGTATGCGAAGCATTTTAGTCCTTATACTCAAAAAGAGATTCTTTCGGAAACCGAAGTTTTGGTTTTGGTTCATCTGCAGCTACTCCGATTGGAACAGCAACGGTAACGTGCAAGTAGTCAGGAAGTCCAAGAATTTCCTTGTATTGCGCTTTATCAATTCCTTCCATCGGGCAAGAGTCAAAACCTAGGGCTTTTGCTCCATTGATTGCATTGCTCATCGCAATATATGTCTGTTTCTGGCCCCAGAAAATAAGATTTTCCTTCGACATGCTTTCAATATGGCCGCGCATTCTGCTAACGTAGTGCGATACCGTGTCTTGGTCGCGTCCAGCAGCAAGCATTATTTTTTCGTACTCATCAATCCGCTCGCTTACTTTCTCTGTAGCACAAAAAACAAGCACATGGCTTGCCGTAGAAACTTGAGGTTGTCCGAAACTCGCTTCCTGTAGTTTCTCTTTCAGTTCTTGATTAGAAACAACCTGGACAACAAACGGCTGCAGTCCAAAACTAGATGCAGAGAGTCGAATCATCTCTAGTAACTCATCAACTTTCTCCTGCGGGAGCTTCTCACCGCTAAACAGCTTGGTTGCATACCGTTTCTCCACGACTTCCTTGAATTCCATCCTTCTTGAGAAAATCAAATAGTATTTAAGGCTGGTGTTGAATTGTATATAAAGTGACGAAGAACAGACGAAACTACCACATCTTAACACTCACCAACGCAGTTGGCGCAATGTTCGGCGGTTTCAGCGTTCCATTTTTCCTCGTCTTCTTTTTTGAGCTTGGTGATGCTTCAGTACTCGGCATGGCTATTGCTGCTCAAGGTATTGCTGCAGCAGTAGCATCATACTATGCAGGGCGGTATGTAGATAGTTGGGGAAGAAAACCAATCATGATTTGGTCAAGTGTGTTTGCAGGTCTTGTTGTAATGTTGTATTCTCTTGTAGCGAATGTTTGGCACCTTATTGTTCTTCAAGGTCTTATTGGCATAATTACTGCGATGTACACGGTAGCAGAGCAAGTTTTCCTCGCTGATATTACCGAAAAGAATTCCCGAGGTCGAGATACCGGTCGCTACATTATGATTCTAGGCGTAATTATGGCAGTCTCATCACTTATTGGCGGTTTCTTTGTAAACACGATCTCATTCAAGGCAATCTTTATTATCTTCGGAGTTATCTTCATACTCGATACAATACCATTGTTTTGGTTGGAGGAGTAGTTAATGACGTACACGATAGCGTTACGAATACTTTCAATCGTTTTCATTATACTACTCAGCACGTTTCTTTTTTCTTTCATTATTCGCATGCACCCTCGTAAGAAATCTAAAAAGTTTAAGATTGGCTACGAAGTATTCATTATCACTTTCTTTTTCATAGCAGCTGCATACACATCTTGGCGTGTGTTTAACGTTTCTTTTCTTGTCCCATACATTTTCATCGCTGTTGGATCACTAATTGGTGCAACAGCACATCTCATTTCAAACTTCAGCGGGCGATACGGATGATAGAACTATTGCTTATTGCAGTTCTGATTTCGTATGCATTTGTCGGCATACTGCTTCTTCTAACAAAAAGCAAGTATTCAGATCTCTATTTCAAAGTGGGTGCTCTTTTCGGAGCACTAGCAGTAATAGCATTCGGCACCTACAACGTGCTCTTTGAGGATGGAATTACTCTGTACGAGGGGTTTGTGATGATTATATTTGGAGTTTGGGGCACCACAGCTCACCTTTACTCTTGGAAGCATGGCGTAATGGGTTGGTAGTTTAAACTCTTGTTTTAACCCTTCCAGCATATCTCCATATAGTCTCTTTCTAACCCAATATGTGAGGTGCAGAATGGAATGCGAAACGTGTATAACCGGACCGAAAGGAGAAATGTGCGTTGATTTATGCAACATAGATGCATAATCTTCTTATACCCTCAGCTCGAATAAAAGGGTATGAAGTACATTATCATCCTTCTTTTACTCTTGCCAGCAGTGGCAGCTCAAGAATCAGATGAGATTTTCTCAAGTAGAGGAATGACAATCAATCTAGACATTTCTGGTGGTGTGGTAATTGACCGCATTGGTTCAAATTACAAGGTTGATTTTGTTCAGGCGAATCTAACAATGCACCCTATTGAGAGTGCAACGCAGCAAGTAACTTCTACATCAGATCCGCAAGCAACACCTGCCGGCGACGCTCTCCAGTTTCGTTGGAACAATCCGCTTCCAGGTGAGCATGATTTCACGCTAAATTCTGAAGTAAAAACACAACGTAATCAGCCTGAAGTCCGCACAAGGATCCCGTTCCCAAATACCTTTCCTGATGAAGTACAACAATACACATTATCTAGTAAAAATATTGATGCAGAGCATGCTGAAATTGTTGCATTAGCAGAAGAGTTAGCAAGCGGCGAAGATGACTTGTATAAGGTTGTCCACAAGTTTGCCGCATGGACACAAAGTAATATCGAGTACAATCTCTCCACGATTACTGCGCACGCGTCTCTTCCAGCAAGCTGGGTTCTTGAATCGCGACAAGGTGTCTGTGACGAACTAACTGTTCTATTCATCGCTCTCAACAGAGCAGTCGGCATTCCCGCGCGGTTTGTTTCCGGTATGTCGTACACCGATTCTGAGCTATTTACAGAGGAATGGGGCCTGCATGGCTGGGCAGAAGTGTACTTTCCAGGCGTCGGCTGGGTTCCTTTCGACGTTACGTACGGCGAGCTCGGATACACAGACGCTTCTCACATTGGATTACTCAATAGCGAAGATCCAACACAAGCTTCAACAAGGTATGAATGGCGCAGCCGTGACGCTAAGGTAGAAACAACTGAGCTTGATATCGAAACAAAAATTACAGATGTTGGTAGAAAGGTACAGCAACAAATTTTCTTAAGTGCAGAGCCTGTTGAATCTCGTGTTAATTTTGGATCATTCAATCTTGTTGAGTTAACCATTGAAAATTTGCAAGATTTCTACGTCTCTGTTGACATAATAGCGTCTAACACAGAAGGATTAACCTTGCACCAAGATGAGCGACGTATTGTTCTTCTTTCTCCAGGAGAAGTACGCACAGAATATTATGTGATTGAAGTTTCTCACAATCTCAACCCAAGTTTGATCTACACATTTCCAGTTGCATTCCTCGCAAATGGCGAGCGTATTGAAACAAAGTTTCAGTCAAGTTCACGAGAACGCAGTTTTTCTCGAGAAGAGATGGAATCACTCATACCAGATCAAGATACACGGGTGTTTTCTTCTGATGTCAATTTGGATTGTTCAGCAGAGAATTACTACACATTCGAATCAGGGCAAATTGTGTGTTCTGTTTCAAATACCGGTAATACCCCGTTAACCAATCTCAATGTGTGCCATGATTCTTGCTCGAAAATCAATCTCGGTCTTGGTAAGTCAGAAGAAGTCACGTTCGAACTCACAAATATTGATATCGGCGAGAAACGAGAACAAATTCAAGTGTCAGGTCCTGCGCAGGCAAACACTATTGTTCCGTTTGCTGTTCTTGACGAACCAGAAGTCGTCATTCTCAACACCACAACGCCAGAGCAAGTAGAGTTCGATCAAATTTTCAAGCTCACATACCTAATCCAGCGTGATTCCTATTCGGTTCCCGAGGATGTCATCGTTACCACAAAAGTAAACGGTCTCGAAAAGACATGGACTCGTGAAGATCTGAAAGGATCGCAAGCATACAGTTTGGAAATGGAAGGTAAAGTGCTCAAATCTGGACTGAATGACATTTTTATCGAGACAAGTTATCAAGATCGGAGAGGAAACACATACGAATCCTCTGCAACCCATCAAGTAGAGTTAGTAAATGTTAATCTCATCCAACATATAGAAATTTTGATGCAATCAATTGATCTCTGGATGCGATCACTGATTTAAGACTTCTCCAGTCACGCTTCGGAGCATATGCTTTGTTACCATAATGTTGTACTCTTTCAGAAGCGGAAGTCGATCATTAATCCCCACAATCAGAGGATACGTTCCAAACTGTCGTCCAAATGTGTGATTTCCATCGTGCACTTCCATTCGCACTTTTTTCATGACTGTTCCTTCAGGTACGATGCGCTTAAGCATCGGCATGTCAATATTCCTACGGATTTGATCCCGCCATTTCCAGTAATATTTCTTATTCTTTCTATAATACTTCAACCCAGTTTCTGCCATCGCAGTTCCTTCATAGATCGCAACCTGTCGAATGTTAATTCTTCTCAACAACAATCCATCATCAAGAATTTTCTTCAACCAATAGTAATTTTCTTCTCCTGTCTTCTTCGATTCTCCTTTCAATCCAAAGATCAAATTCAGCCCAGGAAGGAAGTAGTGCATTCCATTCGGTCCACGTTTTCCGCCAATTTCGTTAATAATCTTAACAGCATTATACGTTTGTTCCGGCGTCGTGTTCAAATTGTTCTGCTTCACAATTGATTCATCAAACGTTTCCACTCCAAATGCGGCCACGTTTCCCGGCGTACAGTGTTCAACAATAATTTTGGTCATCTCTTTTCCATATGGCCCATTCACAAAGGAAGGGTTCGCGTTATCAATATGTAACGTCTTCAGTCGAGGAACATTCTTCTTAATCCCTTCAAAGAGTTTCTTGAGTTCAGCAGTCTTGTAGTTTTTGTACGTGTACATGCACGTCTGTTTCCCTAGTCTAAAATGCCGTGCACCGTGTTTATAGAGTGCTTTCATCTCCTCGACGATAGGCTTCTGATCTCGCGATTGAAACAAGTTCTTAATAGGTTCTGTACAGAAACTGCATCCACTCTTCCGGATGCATCCTTTCATGGTTTCTATTTCAGCCATCACTTCCCAAGGTATCTGCTTTAGAATTTCCGTGCCAGCAATCGCATACTTGTCTGAATTCTTGAAATTGTTCGTATGCATGAAATCAAAGATTACATCATCAAAATAGTCAGGAACGTGTTCTGCTCGTTTTCCTCCTTCGAGCTGTGTTCCGCCGAGTGCAGCAGGTCCAGTAAGTATTTTTTTGCAACCCAGATCGCGTATCGCAGGCGAAATCTCTTTGAGTGTTCCAGGAACAGCACTCAAATATTTCCCAGGTACTTGCACTCCAATATTTACCACAAGCACGTCCGTCTTCTCCAATATCTTACCAATATTCTCTACATTTTTTGTCAAGTTGTACGTGCGGATGTCTGTTTTCTGGGGATTTTCTCGTTTCTTATTTTTGTAATAGTGCCAATACCGCAAATCATCTATCGTGATGTAGAATACTTCATGTTTCTCCAGCAACAGAGCACCTGCAATGTATCGAGGATACGTTCCAAGATAAGGAGGGACTCCAAGCCCTGCAGGTTCATCAGTATAGCAATCCAGGATCGTGTAAATCATAGTCTAAAATAAGCCATCGGTGTTTAAAAGGGTTTCCAGAGAATTAAGAGGAATGATGTGACGAGGAATCCGATGCGCGTTGCAATCAGCAAAGGATAGGATACTTGTTTAAATGAAATGTACGCCAAGCTCCCGTTTACTAATCCATAGAGAAACATCAGCGCAGCGATCCACGCAAATATTTGATCTGTTATCGTTGCCGCTACTAATCCAATTCCCAGCAACGTATACGTTGTAGCTGGCGGCGGTCTCCCGAGTAAAATAATTCCCAATACAACATAGGATCCCAATCGATACACGAGAGGAACAGAATATGCGTGCATCAACAACGTTAGAATCACAAACAGCAAAATTTTCTCCAGAAGCAGGAAAAATTTGCGTCCTGTTTTCATTTCTTCTTTTGCTTGTGACGCAATGTACATGCCCGCAGGCAATCCCAAGAAAACAACAACACTAATCGCGAGTTCCAGCATGTTCGAGCTCGCTTATTTTGTGCACTCTTCGACGATGCCGTTCCTCATGGCTGAACGGTTCTTTCAACCAGCTGTCAACCATTTTCTGAGCTTTGTCAGCATCTAACCAGTCTCCACTCAGTGCAAGAACGTTAGCATTGTTATGTTCCCGGCTATGTTTTGCTGATTTTTCATCAAACGCAGCTACGGCACGGATGTTATCAACTTTGTTTGCAGCCATAACCATGCCCGCTGCACTTCTGCAAAAGAGCAGTCCGCGATCGTCTTCGTTTTTCGCAACTTCTTCTGCCACTGCTTTTGCAAAGTCAACGTAGTCGTCTTCAGGATCCATCTCAGTGTTTCCTAAATCTTCAACATCAAGTCCAGCTTCAATCAAGTATGCTTTGATAGCTTCTTTTAACTCAAACCCGCCGTGGTCTGTTCCAAGAAATATTTTCATACAGATGCAGAAATTGCAGCAGATAAATAGTTTGTGGTTAACGCCACGCAGAATGTCCCCATTGAATCAGCAAATCAACACCAACGTTGTTTACCTCAACAGGCAAATCACATGCGCCATAACAACTTCCAGCCCAGATCAGCACTTGCGCCTCAGTATTATCTTCAATGTGCTTCTGAATTTCTTGTGCTCTTGGCTTTAATCCATCAGGTAGCTGGATGCAGACAGTCTTAGCATCCTCTGCTTTGATTTTGTCTACTGCATTGTTTAGTTCAAGATCGTATGTCATAGCACTGTGTAAGAAAGAACGCTCCTGGTTCAAACCATTGCGTCTTCAAGCTCAAATTCATCGAGTTTGCGTTTGTTTATGACTGCGGAAAAGGACTTGTCTTTCTTGGACTCCTTCAGTTCGTCCAAGACAACATCGTCATCTTCTGTTAAGTCGTCATCCCATGGCATGTTTCATCACTTTGTATAATTGGTACTCTGGGTTTCTTGTCCTATCCCAACCAGAAGATCTAATCCCTCATTAACAGGAATTAATGGATTTGCACCCATAACGAGTGAAAGTCCAGCATATGCTCCAACTGCAACAACGCCCACCAGTGGAAGGTCATATCGTTGCGGTACCACATCAGCTAGTACTTCTTCGATGCTTCTTGTTTTGGATAGTGTTCCCATCATCACAACACCCACACCAAGGTCTGAGCACTCCGAGACGGTTTATAAAGCTATCGCCTATACCCTATACACTATTCGCCTGATTCCGCCGCAATCAAGGCAAGTCAGGATGATTTTGCCGTTTCGAGTCCTGAAACGGCTGTTTTTGCCCTCTTTGAGAAAATGATGGCAGCTCTTGCAGAGTTGCTTCCTCTGCTCCCCAGAAAGCCGAATTCTGTGCTTTAAGGCCATTTTCCAGGCTAATTCAGCATAGCGGTGAGCTCTCGTTGGATTCTCTTCATATGCAGCATCTGCCTGTTGAAAGTACTCTTCAATATGCTGTTTTGCTGCTTTTGCTGCGAGTTTATCTGCCATACACTATAGAGAGAGCTGCCCCTTTAAGAGACTATGCAGCAGACGTAAGAACTTTGATCATTGTTGGCTTCCCTACAAGCAGCATTGCCACCAGAGAATACGTTTCCATTTCTGCTATTGGTGCACGTGCCAGCGGTAACCACACACTCTCCACCTAGCCGTTCACACACATTCGTATCTCCACCAATTCCAACAGAATCCACATCCTCATTAAATCCACCAAAGAATCCAGTGAAGATCGCGATCAGGACAACAAGAACAACCAGTACAATAATTGCTATGATTACCGTCTGAACAGAAAGCCCTTGACCTTTGGAATTAAGCATTGTGCTATAGGAGTCCGCCACAACAGACTGATCCGGGACCAAGCCGGGCTTCACAGTCTCCGTGTCCAGCTGATCTCAGTGTTCCGCCTTCTCCAGTACAGGCAGATTCAGTGCCAACACACTCTCCACCAATTGTGGAACAGGAGTTAACATCAGTGTTGAATCCACCAAAGAATCCAGTAAAAACCGCAACCAATACAACGAGGACGACTAATACAATTATTGCAATTATGATAGTTTGAACAGAAAGTCCTTGTGCTTTCTTCATGATCTGATTTTCGAGTTTCATCTTTTTAAACCTTGCTATTTTGTTGTTTTCTTGGTTACTGTCTTCGTGACCGTAGTGGTTCCTTTCTTTGCCTTCTTAACAGGTTTCTTCACCGGTTTCTTTCCAGAAGTTGTCGTAGTTGTTGTTACGACAGTTGTTTCAGCAATCGATTCAAGATTAGGAGCTTTCTTTACCGTAGTTTTCACCGCAGCCGGTTTGACTGCTGTTTTCGTAACAGTTTTCACCGTTGTTGCTTTCTTCGCTGCTTTCTTAGTAACTTTTTTCGTAACCGTTGCTTTCTTCGCTACCTTTTTCGCAGCTGGCTTCTTAGGTCCTGCTTTTGTTGTAACCGTCTTTGTTACCGTAGTTACTGTCTTTGGTTTTGCAGGAGCTTTCTTTGCAGTTTTCTTCGCAGCTTTTTTCGCTGTCTTTTTTGTAGGTGCTTTCTTTGCCGTTTTCTTTGCAGGTGTTGCCGGTACAGGGAATGGTTTGGCTGTTGCTTGTCGTAGTGCATCAAACGTTCCGGTTTTCGGCTGCGCAATAGGTTTCTTTTCTATCGTCTTAACCGTGTCCATCAATGTTTTCTTTGCAGAGGAAGGTTTAGCAGGCGTTTGTGCTTTCTGCACATTTGTTTTCTGTCCTGTTGTATCAAATGCCGTAAACGCTTGTGATCGTTGTTGTGCTAGTCGTTTCTTACGTTGTACATCTAGAGCAGTTCGTGTACGTTGCGAAACCGGCGGTCTTCTTGGCGGTACGCCTCCTGGTCGTACGGGTCGTGCAGCGGTTCCAGGTGGTCGCGTGCTTCCAATCGTTGTTGTCTGCGACATCATCGGTTGCTTTGGTTTGTTTTTGTCTTGGTAGGTCAAGTAATATTGATAACCAAAGTATGCCGCTACTAAAATAATCGCAAGGATAAGCAACCATAAGAATAAACTTAAAATAAATCCGAGGAAGCTTCCTTCTTCTTCAGGTCCTTCGGTAAGTACACTCGTTCCTTCATTATCGCAGGCATCTCCGATGCCATCTCCATTGCTATCTTCTTGTGCAGCGTTTGGATCGAGTGGACAGTTATCAAGTGCGTTCGGCACGCCGTCCCCATCAAAGTCATCACCCGCTTCACAGAAACCATTCTGGCAGTTGTTGCTTTCGCAATCATCTGCTACCTCACATACATGTCCTGCTTCACATTTTTGATCCTTGAACTCAGCACAGAATGCTCCACAATCAATATCAGTTTCTTTTCCAGGATCGAATACGCCGTTCGTACACGTGTTTTCTGCATTACATACACCGTTTGAGCAGCTTCCTGAACTACATTCAGAATCAAAGCTACATTCAACGTTTGCTGCGCATTTATTACAAGGTCCACCACAGTCTATTTGGGTTTCTCCTTGGTTTTGAATATCATCATCACACGTTGCTTCTAAACAAATCGATTGTGTTCCATTTTCATTTTCATTACAGTATCCAGAAGCACAATCTTCATCAAATTCGCAAATATCGTCGAGCTCGCAAGCATCACAATCTCCACCGCAGTCAACATCAGTTTCGTCTCCGTTCAAGATGTTGTCAGTACACGTTGCAGGTTGCAAGGAGGTATCAATCTCTACACCGTCACTTTCTCCTGTTTCGCTCCACAATCCAACATTATTCTGCGCAGTTACAACAAATTTGTAGCTCTGGCCATCAATAAGTTCAAGATTAGTGAATTCCTCCTGCTCGTCGTCAATTTGAACATTCTCAAGCACTTGTCCGTTCTTTTTCTGAATCGGCAAGTCATCAGTCAAGTTAATTACCGTAACATTGTAAACCTGAATATCACTTTCTGCATCAGTAGAGTTCCATTCTCCTCGCAGCGTCTCCGTTCGAAGCCACTTGTCTGGATTATCTACTAAGCTTGTTTCATCAGAAACATCTGGCTGTGCAGGAGGAGAATCATCAAGCGTAAAGGATGAAGAAACGCTTACTGGGTCTGAAATACCACCGCTACCAGTAACAAACAAGCAAGTTACCGTAACTTCATTTTCTCCTTGTGCAATTTCAATGTTATCAAATCGGTGTTGCGAACTCCAGATGTTAAACGTCCCACCGGTATGCTCATCTTCTTCAGTGCCATTTCTCCATGTACATCGTGATCGTTTATTTGTAGTTACCTCAAGATCAAAGTCATCTCCTTCGATAAAACTTCCGTCTTCAGGAGAAAGAATACTAATCGTGTCCGGCGCGTTGGTATCTACAGAAAAGTCAACGTCATCTTGTGCTTGAAGTCCTGCTCTATTGATACAAGCAACGCGCAATGTATAGTCATTTCCGTCTTGCAAGTTTTTAATGTCAACTGTCTGCGTTCGCGAGTATGTATTGACGTCCGCAGGATTATTGTCTTCGAAATCCGCGACCATATCCCAATAATCGGTTTCTGTAAACGAATGTCGACAGACAACATTTTCGTTGCTCGCTACCGTGATTGTTGTTTCAAACGGTAATTCTGTAATCAAGCTTGGAATCGCGTCAACTCTACTCAGCGTCGGTGCGCTTTCATCAAGTGTGATCAGGAAGTTAACCGTAACAGGATCATCTGCACCGTCTTTACAAGAAATGTAGTACGCAACAGATCCAGTGAGTTCTATGCCTGATTTGGTATGAACTGTTGAAGGAGTTGTTTGATCAAATGGAATCATAAACTGATAGTCTTGTTCAAATGTTGGAAAGAATTTACACACGACTGGTTTTTCGGTAACAACACTCAAATTAAACGGTTCTTCGCTTGCAAATCCAAAGCGCGGTTCAGCAAGCGCAATCCAATACGCGCTTAAGTCTACAAAGAATGTTTTCTCTGCTGTTCCTGTATTGTCAGAAAGGTCGCTTGCTTCGATTTCAAATCGGTGTTCTGTTTGCGACAGATCTTGGTTAGCTCGATATTGAAACACTCTTCCTGGTTCTGGTGCAGAGATTGTGTCAAGTGAGTTAGAAAGTGGTTCTGCTTCTTTACAAAAGCCTTGTACGCAGAATCCATCGGAACAATCATCGCTGTCAACACATTCATCTGATGATAAATCAAACTCGAACAACGAAACAGAGTCAATCGTAACATCTTCATTGAACCGTACCGTAAACGTTGGTCGCTCATTTTTCACAAGTTCATCCGTGACCCAATCTACAGATCCACAAACACCGCCTCCATTTGGAAACATCAATGGCCTGCAGACATTGTTGATACACTCGGAATCTGACCGCGTTATACTAGCGCTACACTGCACCTGTTCTCCACAACTACCGCTACAGGATTCTTGTGCAGTTACTAAGCTAGATAGTGAAAGAACTAGGACTATCGCAATGAGCATTTGCGTTTTCATCTAGCTATTTTGGAGAATTTGACTATTTAAAGGTTCTGCTAGGCAAAGAGTCGAGAAAGGCTCTGTTTGGCATCGCCAGGAGTCATGCCCATTACTTCGAACAGCGCTAGAACGTCATGCGGTGCTCTCATATCATAAGGATCGCTTGCAAGCGAAAAAGCAGCAGACAAGTTCTTGTATTTCCTAGTTACCCGTATATTCTGCCCCATTCTTCCCATAATTACAGGGTTTTCCAGTATGCTTGCAAGGGAATATCCTATCGTCACCCCATATTCTACCGCAAGTTTACAGCTAACCTGCGTCAACCCGGCTCGTTTACTAAATATAGGGTCTTTTTTCGGAGAAGTCTCCATTCCATAGATCACGGTTGGCTTCGCTTTGATCATAAGCTGCGGTTGGAGTGTTTTCAAGAACGTTGGCTTCCCAGTCATCACTGCATTCCGCACGTTTTTCTCATTACACAAGAACCCAGTGCTCAACTTCAGCTTAGACCTCGGTAATTCTACCTTGTGTCCTTTCTTGAAAGGATACAACAACGTCAATCCATCATATCCTAGCTTCTCTCCCATCTTAATGAGTTCCTTCTCATTGTCTTGGGGAGCAACAACATCGTAAAACATAGTATCAAGCACCGTCTGAGGATATTTAAAGGTTTGGCAGCAAAAGTTTAAAAGCATGTATGCTGCTTAACCAGCTATGAAAAAGGGGTTTGTAGCAGATCAAGCTAAATGGATCTTTGTCGTTATTGCTGGCGGAGTCATTTTCCTCTTTCTCTTCCGTGTTTTAACATCTCAATCGTCTGCTACCGATGCCCAAGTTGCTGCTGACATCGTAGCAGTCATTACCGCTGTAGCAGCAGGTGTTTCTTCTGAAAGTACAGAAACCATCAACTTACCAGAGCGTGCATCTATCGCATACAACTGCGAATCCAGAATTTTAACAGTGAACGGAGCCCAGCGCAGATACGTTGGTGATGCAGTGCTATTCGTAAAAAGAGATCTCATCACTTCTTCGATGGTGATTCACGTGCAAGAGTACAAGATACCGTACACCGCAGCGATAGCTGTGTTCATTACTGATACTGTTAGTGAGGTCACCAACCAAGATGTCTACGATCTCGTAGGTAATTTTGACGTCGATTCTTCTCCAGGAAACAACAACAAGCTCTGTGGAGAAAACGAACTCCTTCAGCGTGCAAAGCTAACAACAGACGTACTTCGAGAACGCGCAATTGAGTTTGCAGGTTGCCACGGCGGCTACGCAGCCCTGGATCAGAATGCAGTGCAGATCATGGACAGCTATTACACTGCCCCTAATTTTGCTGCACTAAACACTCTTGTTGACAACAGCAAACAACGTCTCGAACAACGAAATAATCAAGTGATCCGTGCATCGTGCCCGGCAATTTACTAAAATGAAAAAAGCCCAAGTCAATGCATTCATGAGTGTGCTTGTAATTGTCTTTTTCTTGGCATTTGCAATGATCGGTTTCGTCATTTACGGTTCGCAGCAATTGCGGGAAACCGAACTCGATGTTCGCCAAGCATCCGAGGAGCGTGCACGAGAAATCACGAATGTTATTCTCGCTATGCCAGAGCTTCGTTGTTCGACAAACAACCAGTGGGAACGTTTCTGTTTGGATGAAACAAAAATAAAAGCATTCCAAGAAAAACGCGACGATCCGTACTACCGCGACATTCTTGGATTCACGTTTGCCATGGTCATCAAGCCCTCGGATCCTTTAGATGATCTCTCTTCAGCAACTCCTGCGCAAATTCAAAGCTTGCAACATCGTGTAATCATCGACAACCCGATTGCAGAAGGCAACATTGTAACCGCCGAACAGACTCAAACTCCAATCACGGTCTTTAATCCAGAAACAAACCGCTATGACTACGGTATATTATTTGTCGAGGTGTCTTCACGATGAAAGCCCAGACAGAAATTCTCGGCATTACAATTATGGCGATGATTTTCATTGTCATGTTTCTTGTATTCATGGTGCTTTCAGCAGAAGACGAACCTGTTACAATCGCTGCGGATTTCATTCAATCAAACTTGGCAACAGCTACTTTAGATAGCGTACTCGACACCACCGTTGTATGTGATGACGCTGAATTCAGAATCGAAGGAATGATTCAAGAGCACGGAGAAAATCTTGTGGTTGAATCAGAATGCACTGCATTATATATAGAGGAACTGCTTGATTGGACATTCAATGCGTACGGTCGCGGGTATGAATTTAGCATTGACGATCAACTAATCGCATTTACACCCTGCAGCACTGAACAAGAAGAACAAGCGCGACACGATATACCAAGTCCAGGTGGCATAAGAAAAGTGGAGCTTAAGATATGTTAAAGAAAGGTCAAATAACAATTTTCATCATCCTCGGCCTAATTATCTTCTCAATATTTGCAATGCTTCTCTACATTCGTTCTGCTGCCGTCGAGAACGTTCTCGACACTCAAGTCCAGCTTGATTCACTTTCCGAACAAGAGATTGCCGTCGCAATCGACATCATAGAAGAAGAAGTGATGAATCAGTATCTTGGTGGCGCTGAACAATTTGCAAATTCCGGAGGAGCTGCGCAGACGGGCTCAGATGTTGGAATAACAAGAACCGGATTGTTTCTAACATCAGAAAACAATTACGATGATTCTTTTCAAACATCTAATGTGCAAGTGTATGGAACGCCAAACCCTCGAGAGTTTGCCAATGTTAACGATTACGTTAAGTTTCTAGAAAGTCACATTCAAAACAACTTACCGACAGTATTAGATCCATTGACAGAGCGAGGATTTGATAATACTGCTACAATAGCCTCTGTTTCCGTAAACCACAACGCACGTGATGTCGCGATTCGTGTTGAGGGTGACTGGACACTAGAAAAAGCCGGAAAGACAACAGTGCTCGATGCGATTAATGTTATTGTCCCTCATAATGTGCGTGGATTCTTTGATTTCGTACACGAAATAAATAGACAAGACTCCGCTTCAGTAGATTTCGACCCAGAAGTTGTAGTACAAGATCCATACACCGTCGACGTTTCCCGCGGTGTAGCTCGCGACGTCATTACAATCACCGACACGTCATTTACGATAGACAATGAACTATTTGTGTTTGAGTATGAACGCGCAAATCGTCCTCCTGATGCAAGAGCGATTTCAATTGAAGATGATTTCATTATTTTCAACGTTGCAGGAGAACGTGCAGTAACATGCCCAGCAACGTTTGTCGATCCTGATGAAGATACAATAATAAGGTACGCCATAAGCGAGCCAGGATCCACAGGTGTTGCAATTGCAACGGATGTTACTCAGCTGTGTGCAATGAAATTAACGCAGAGCAATTTCGGCTACACATTAGCAAAAGAAGACGTCTGCAACCTAAACGCTGTTGATGATCGCGAAGCAGGCCCGCAGCCTGGTCCAACAATCCATCTGCAAGATGAAGAGGGCATGCGTGATTCATATACGCATGAAGATAATAGAATTCGGTGTGATCCTACTGATCCTATTCACGGTTTGTGTTGTGATACTTCCAATCCTGTTCGCGGCAGTTGCTATGCAGAAGAAGGACGTCCATGTTTACTCCACACCTGCCATTGTGACATAGATATTAATCGTGTTTGCAGCAATATGGGCGTGTGCTTACCAGTTGAAGCAGCCGATTGCGATGCTGTTTGTACATAGCAACCTTTAAATAGACAAAATAGCAATTTCTCTATAGAAATGAAGTGGAAACGAGAGTGGGTAGTCATAAGTATTCTAGCTATATTTCTCCTAAATGCCTTACCTGGCCAGGCACAGACGCATGCAGCATGTATGGACGAAAGTACTCATGTCCCATGTACTTGGCCACTAGTAAATGGACAACACGGAACAGAGCGATGTTGCGGTCCAGTTGGCAACGCTGCAGATTGTACTGCAGATCTTAGCTACAATGCTGGCGGGTACAATTGTCCTGGCGGCACAGAAGGTTGTCCTAAAGCAGCATGTAACGGTCATGATGGTCCAGAAAATTTTTGTGAGAATCTTTGGGCTATTCCAGGACCTAATCAATGTAAAGAAGATCCAGATGATGCCCCTACAGGCGGTGGAGCTGTTACAGGTACAACATGTGATGCACTTACATTCACAATTTCAGATCCAGATGTGCCATTTGAATACGTGGATACAGATAACTTGCAAACAACGCACGGATTATATTCCTATTGTTTTGAAGGCGGCTGTCCACAGGATCCTTCGTTTTGGTTCGTTAATTTTCCCACAGCTAGTTGTGCGGGTGTCTCTGGAGCGAATCCGACAGATGCCTGTTGTCTAAGCTTTGGAGGAAATCCTTCAACAGATCCTGCATTTAGCGGATTCACCCCTGCAGGCGAACTTCCAACTGGGAATTGTTGTGCAGATCCACTAGATGGTAATTTTTGTGACGCAGATCTTAGTTGTGATGATAACACAGATGCTAGTGAGTGTGAAGTCCAGGATGTATGTAAGGCATCGTCGAGGGTAATTTGTCAAGATCTCGTAACTGGATCATGTACGCCAGAATATCCAGCAGTGTGTGATGCAGACGATACTTTGGACAGGATTGCTGGTACAACAGAGTCTACTGATTTAGATACGTTAAATGAGTGTAGAATGGGCTGTTGTTATTTTGAAGGTGATCAAACGTCTGCATCTGGCGGGGATGATGTAAATTCATTAGAATGTGTTCGTGCATGCGAATCTGATTCTTCATGCATTGTTGAAAATAATTTCCCTGTTCATGATGTTCCTGCAACAGCAGGGCAGTGTGATGCTGATATTTTTTCAGAAACATCTCAGTGTTGTGTTTTATTAGAATCTGGAGCGAATACGCACACTATTGAACTCAACGGTGGCACACAAGCCTTCTTTGGAAATTTCCCGATACCAATTCCTTTAGAAAAAGATATTGCAACATTATTTGCAGGTGTTGAAGATAGTATTGTTGAGGTTAGATCGGGTACAAATGTTTACACTCCCGGAAATCCTTCTTCAACTTGGCAACATTCAGGGGAAAGGTTTACAGTCGTAACATCTGAACCTGCAACGTGGACGTACGTAACTGAAGCAGGGGACATACAAGAAGTAGACAGCGCTGATTACGATAACACCTGGCTTGGTTGCCGGGCTCAAGTTACCGAAGATCTCCCGTGCTTCATTTCAACGGAAGCTGCATGCGGGACTGGAGTTAGTTTTGGATTTACTGCAGAAGAACTTGCAGCAGCGTCTTGTCCATACACAAGTTCCACTCCTCCGCCAGATAATCCTGATGATCCAAGTAGTCCAAGAGTAATTGTCTCCCCAACGACTTTGGACGAAGCTGACATCGTCGCCGGTACAACAATCACACTTACTTTAGAAAACGCAGAGTGGGAAGCAGATCCTACTTTCAGTAACAACAAAGGAGCGCTTGAACAGGGATTAACAACTGAAGGTGAGTGGCAGGCTGAAGTGTGGCCAGTGACAAATACACAACATATTGACCGAACGAGCGATACCGTCGTTACTCTAACAATTCCACCAATTGCAAATTACGACATCAGTTCTGACGAGCGCTTGTCTGTCGTCGTTCCTGAAGAAATCACAGATCACAATCAAGACATTACAAAAACAAATGCAATTACCATTAGCGCTGAGGAGGCAGCAAATCCTGACGCAGTATATGTTGAAATCAGTGGCTCAGTTGTTCCGCCGGTAAAAGAAGCAGAAGTACGTACCAATGGTTTGACAATTACCCTCACGTTGCATAACGCAGATTGGGTTCCTCATCCAGCATTCAGCGGCATCAGAAATGAAATAATTGCTGGGCTCATTTCAGAATCCTCAGTAACTGATGAACCAAGTGGTTGGGAAGCAAGAGTAAAGCCTGCGATTGGCATTAATGACGTTGTGCGTGCCGCAAACGACGTTGTCGTTATCAGCATAGATCCAGTAGCTGGGTACAACATTCAAGAGCAGGAAGGAATTCGAGCAACTATTCCAGCTGCAGCCACTACGCACGATGAAGACGTCATCTCAACGGAAAACTTCATTATTCATACGGATCAGGAAGAAATAAACGAGCGCCGTGTTGCTCTTTCTGGTAGCGTAACCGAGCAGATTAAAGAATCTGCAATTAGAGCACGCGATCACAAACTAGTCATCACATTAATCAACGAGCAGTTCATCGAAACTGATTTCATGGATCATGCTGCAGATATTATTGCTGGCATTACCAATACTGATGAAGACAACCCGCAAGCTGAAGGTTGGAACAAAAACGTTCGAGATGAGATTCCTGTAACAACTGCAGGAGTTTTCCGAAAGAACGATCGTGTTGTCGAAATTCTCATTCCACAGAATGCAGATTACGCAATCACCACGAATGAAGGTATTAGCGTAACTGTTCCAAGTGAAGTGCTCGAAAACTATGATAATGATTTAGTTGCACAAGATATCATTACCGTTTTCGACGAGGATGAAGATCCGCCTGATGAGTGTGCCGGTAACACGATTCCGTGCGAGTGTGGTAACGATTGTCCAACAGGCGAATGTACAGGTAACCAGGATTGCCCATCCGGTCAAGTATGTTTAGACTTGCAATGTGAAGTGCCGACTGGTTGCACAGATAATAGCGATTGTTCTGCTGGTCAAGTGTGTACTGGAGGCCAATGTGTAGCTGGTCCAGAGTGTACTGATAACAGTGATTGCTCATCCGGTCAAATGTGTAGTGGCGGATCATGCGTAGCAGCTCCGGAGTGTACAAACAACAACGAATGTTCATCTGGAGAAGTTTGTATAGATGGATCATGCGTTTCAAGTGGGCAATGTACGGATAACAGCGATTGTGCATCTGGAGAAATTTGTTCAGGTGGTCAATGTATCGCCGATCAAGGATGTACAGATGATGACGATTGTCCAGGATCACAAGTTTGTACTGCAGGTCAGTGTGAAGCAGGTCCACAATGTACATCAAACAGCCAGTGTGGAACAGGAGAAACATGTATAGACGGTGTTTGTGTAGCAGATACAACCCCACCAACTGCAACGATTGAAATTAATTAAGCGCTGTTAAGAATTCTTTTGATAACTTACAAGCTCGACATAAACTACCGCCAGAGGGCGATCCGCATTCTGTGCAATATTGCAGTTCCGGTGTTTCAATACCGCGCAGTTCAGGTATGTGTTCAACAAACGCTTCTACCAGTCGCAATTTAGCGCCTGGGTGTTCTTTCTCATACTCACTCATTGCTTCCCTCGCCACATTCCGAATGCTTGTTCCTGCGTTCGGACATTCAGTAAACTGCACGCCAAACTTCAACAAGAATGCGTACGTTGCAACTTCTTTTTCCGTACAGAAATATAATGGTTTAATGCGAGGAATGAATTGTTCTTCCTTCAACTGTCCAGTAACAGGTCCAAGTCGTGCAAGTACTGCAGTGTTTCCTTTCAACATGTTCATCAGAATAGATTGTGATTCATCATCAAGATTATGTCCTGTCGCCACTTTGTCAAATCCCTTAGCATTTTTGTTCAACAAGTAACGCCGAAACACTCCGCATGCATAGCACGCGCTCATCTTCTTTGCTTCCAATCCTTCATCAAGTGTAAATCCAAATGCTCCTTTGTAAGAATCGATGTGTAACGGAATGTCATGCTCCTGACAAAACCTCTTCAAGTCTTCTAGCGTAGAATCCCTATACCCAGCGATCCCTTCATCGATCGCCAGCGCTTCAATATCATATCCAAATTTCTTCAGCAAGTACAGTACAGCAGTAGAATCCTTGCCACCAGATGCAGCTACAACGATCTTCTCTCCTTTCTTTACCATATCAAAGCGCTTGACCGTATCCTCTACCTTGCTCTCAAACCGCTCAATAAAGTGTTCTTGGCAGTAGGTTTCATACACTGCTTGCTCCCCACATGCACATTTCATACCCTTCTGGGGTGAGAAGATTTTTAAAAAGCTTACCCGCTCTTACTAGTATGAAGGTAAAATGTGGCTTGGAAGTGCATGGCTACCTAAATATGCACGAAACCAGATCCAAGCTGTTCTGCAATTGCGAAATAGATACAGAGGCAGCTCCCAATACCACTATTTGCCCGCGTTGCACTGGCATGCCAGGCTCTAAGGCCATGCTTCCCAACCGAGAAGCAGTAGACAAGATCTTAGCGGTAGCCTTGATGCTAGACTGCACTCCTAATGAACGCTTAATTTTCCAAAGAAAACACTACAGTTGGCCTGATCTGCCAAATGGGTATCAGAAAACAATGTCCGGCTCCTATGCTGTTCCAGTAGGTGAGAACGGTTCATTCCTAGGAATCGGCATTGAAGAAGTTCATCTGGAAGAAGACCCAGCAAGATGGGATCCAGAAACAGGGAACGTTGATTACAATCGATCCGGTTACCCATTAGTAGAAATTGTAACCAAGCCAGATTTCACTAGTGCAGGGCAATTGCGAGACTGGCTCAAGAAGTTAGTTACTCTTCTTTCCTATGTAAACGCTGTCGATCCCAACATGGGTATCAAAGCAGATGTAAACGTTTCAATCGGGCCAAAATTCAAACGTGTAGAAGTAAAGAACGTGAATAGCTTCAAGAGTATTGTAAAAGCATTCGAGCATGAAATTCTACGCCAAGCTGCCGACGAGAAGGAAGGAGTGAAATTCGAACAGCACACGAGAGCTTGGGATGAATCTACAAATTCAACAAAGTTCATGCGTTCCAAAGAGCAAGCAATGGACTACATGTTTATTCCCGAGCCAGATTTGCCTGCAGTTCACGTTGACAAAAAGAAGATAACAAACATGGAGAAAGATCTTCCTGAAAAGCCTGCGCAGAAAGTTTCTCGCTACACAAAGAAGATGAAGCTCGACAAAATCGATGCAGAAGTATTGAGCGCTGAAATTCAACTCGCAGAGCTCTTCGAAAAGGTAGCAGAGGAGATAGATCCTATTCTCGCTGCAAGATGGCTCCGCCGCGAGTTGCTTCGCGTCCTCAACTACAACAAGCAAGAACTCGCGGACTTGAAAGCTGATGAAAAACACATCAAACAATTACTCAAGCTGGTTGAAAAGAAAGAAATTACTGATAAGACAGCGCAGAAACTCATAGAAAAGCTTGTTGAAGAGCCATTCGACGTTGCGAAGTACGTTAAAGAGCACAAACTCGGTGCAGTTTCCGACGAGAATGTCATCGAGCAGTACGTAAAAGAAGCAATCGATGAAAATCCAAAAGCGGTAGAAGATTTCAAAGCCGGCAAACAGGAAGCGTTGAATTTCATTGTCGGTCAAGTTATGCGTAAGTCAAAGGGCAAAGCAACGCCTGACGCAGTTCAAAAATTGGTGAAGAAGAATATCTGATGGATGAAAAATTCAGAGAAACACAGGAATTTGTAAACAAATTGGAAAGCGTTGTCCAGCAAGACATCGTTATCGAAGCAATGGAGATGAAATTGCTTGATTGGGAGCGTGAGCAGATAGCTACTGAGCTCAGAAAAGACAAGCGTTTCCATCGGCTAGCACAGGACGTCCTTTCTCTTCTCAAAGAAATCCGAAGCCAACTCAACACACAGCCAGTCAAAGATGAAATCTGGAAGGAAATTGATGAATCCATTACCGAAATGAAATCAATCATCGACGACAAGATAGCACACGAACGGCACGACCTCTCCCCAGCCCACAAAACAGTCCGCGGCGATATCACCATTGTGATGAATGATGCAAACACATTACTAGAAAAGATGCTAGAGATCCAAAAAGATTTAAAGGAGCTCGAACAAGAAAGGTATGGTGATAGCTAGTGAGTGAAACAGCAGAGGAACGTCAGGCAATTAACATCGCTAACAAGGTTAGAGAAGTCTCCCATAGAGATATGGAGCTAGATGAAGATCAAGAAAGAATTCTCAAGGATAAATTACACCTTTTAGAGCGGGAACGAACGATTGACAAGCACGTGCAAAGTAAGGCTCACGATATTATTAATTGGGAAAGGGACTTGATAGAGGATCCTGCTCCTAAGTATGATGCGCATAGAAGAGAAAATATTTCTAAAGCAATAGCAGAGATCGAGAAACTTCTGAAAGAAAAACAGGAAATAGAAGCACAGCTCACTGAAGATGAAAAGAAAGCCAGGACCGCATTCGTAACAGAGGCAGGAGACGTCGGCTGGTTACTTTCAACAATGAAAGACTTGCGCAGAACACATCCAGAACGCTTTAATGATCGGTGGCGAAAGGCTGCGTAGTTAATAGAAATACGACGGTAGAAGAAAATAGGCGCGCAACATTTCTGATTTGTTCGTAAAATATTTGTTAGTTCCAAAATTCTTTCGATAATTTCTCCCTAATTCACTTTTAACATCAGTCTACTTTCTAGAGCATGAAACTTCGTGCTCAGCAAGCATTGCAAAAAAGAAGACGTTCTGCTTTCAGTAGAGCGTTGCGCAACAACAACACACTTGAGGTTATCCTCGAGACTGCACCAGATTCTCAGAAGAAAGTTGCTAAAAAACTGAAAAACTTTACTGAAGTAAAACACGTCTACGAGAATATTCCCTATGTTTCTATCCAAGTAAGTCCGCAGGAAGCGGCAATCATGCGTGAAAGCATTGAAAATCATGCTCAAAATGAGTTTCGTGAGCAATTTAGTGATCTCTCTCCATACTTACGTCGCATAGAAGTTGCAGCTCCAATCAAAGTTCCGACGCTAAAGAAAGCATCTACCCATATCTGGAATCTCGAACGCATCGGTGCCTACGATGCTCAGATGCAAACCCATGGGAATGGCATCACAGTAGGAATAATTGACACAGGTATTGATACAGATCATCCAGAACTACAAGAGCGTTTTGGAAACGAAATAGGGTATGATTTTGTTGAGAAAAACAAGAATCCAAAAGACGAAGTTGGTCACGGTACACATGTTGCCGGAATAGTTGCCGGGCAACGATACGGCGTCGCTCCTTCTTCTCAGTTGTACAGTCTGCGCGTCCTCGACAAAAATGGAGAAGGATTCGAGTCAGATACCATGGCTGCAATTGATTGGGCTATTAGCAAAGATCTCGACATTGTGAACTTGAGTTTAGGTGCTCCTTTTGCATCGCAAGCATTTGAAGACATGTGCTATGCTGCGGCTGCAGCAGGGTTAACGATTGTTGCCGCCGCTGGTAACAGCAAAGCAGGGCCTGCATATCCCGCTGCGTTCGGTGATCCAGTCATTGCCGTAGCCGCTACTGATCGGAACGATAAGCATCCTGCATTCAGTAATATTTACGATACTAATGACATCAGTGCTCCTGGTGTTGATGTTGTCTCTTCAGTTCCGTGGGGATATGAAGCATTTACAGGAACATCGATGGCTTCTCCTCATGTGGCTGGTTCCTTAGCACTGGCAAAATCTGTTGGCGGTTCAAATCTTGAACAAATCATGAAAGAAAACGCAGATCCACTCGGACCATCAGAAAAATTTGGTGCAGGCATGGTACAAGTGGATAGAATGGTTGAAGCGTCACAATCAAGATTGAATTTCGCGCAATATGGACGAACAGCAGTAGGAATGGTGAAGCAAATTGTTTGGTGAACAGCACATAATTGGATACGAATCAGAAGAGCAGCGAGAAAAATTGCAAGATTTACTTCCAAAAGATCTCATTAGTTACCATTTTGAGCGCACGCAGACATATGTTGCCGAAATAGAACAAGATCTCGTCGAAAAACTCCAGGAAGAAGGTTACAGAGTAGAGAAAGACAACATCATTCGGATGGCTCTTCCTTACTCATTTCCTCAACCACCTTCTTGAACGCAGCAATCTGTTTTTCAGAAAGCATGTCGTTCACGAGGTATTGTTTCTTAATATCGCGCAGAAAGCTTGATTTTTTATACAGTTCAGGATCGATATCAAACATCTTTTTCATTTCAGGGTCTTTTATCTCTTGATTCATATCAACTTGGTTTTGTCGTTTCCAACATTCTCCACAAATCGGTTTTTGTCGTCTATTCTGTACAAGAACCATGTTTTTTCTACACACTATACATTTTTGTTGATATGCTGGCATTAGCTTTCCCCTGTTATTCGTTTTATATCTTCTAGTAGTCTCTGCTCGAAATCAAAAGTAGTTTCTCCCTCTAGTTTCTCCGCGGATAAGATCGTCATAAGTTGCTTTGTCATTTCTTTTTCATTTGCATACGGCGATGCGAGTTGTCCTGTGTGCTCGCTAATCAACGCCTCTTCAATGTCTTCTACACTTGCTCGTTCAATTTTAACTTCCTGAAACTCTCGTGTTTCCAGTTTCGCAGTGTTCTTCATAACAAACACCGCTCCTTGATTATAGAGTCGATCAAAAAGTTGTCTAATTGCGAGGTCACTTATCCGTCCTGCAGATAGTTGTCCGTAAAATCTCAGTGTAATAATCGTATTAACCAGATTTTCTCCGGCAAGCAGTTGCTCCAGTTCATTGTTGACTTGATCTGCTGTCTTCCCGCCGCAGTCATGCGTTACGCTCTTCACGTCGTGGATTTTCATTGGTTTCCATTCTGCGTCTGCTTTTCCATCCACAACATTCACTAAGTAATACCCGCCATGCCGCAATTTTTCAATTTCCCTGAAATTATTAGGAAACATCGGTCCTGGATGTGTAATTAAGCCATATTCTGGAACAAGTTCCTTGAACACAAAGTGCGGGTGTCCGCCGGCATAATACAAAAATCCTTTTGGGAAGTACGAAAGCGGCGTGCTCTCCATCAGTTCCAAATCTTTCGGTTTGAATTCTGTAATTTGCGTGTGAAACATGAATATTTTCTCACCTGGCTCTGCTTCTAAGTTGCTAAGATCCAGTGCTTCATAGTAATGCTTGTCCAGCATTCCCATTTTTCCAATGATGCCAGTAATTTTTGCTCCTGTTTTCTCATCAGTTGTAAACGCAAGCTGCAGTTTCCCATCCACAACATTGCCGCGCATCACATTCGTGAACAATCCTGCGTTTTCCAGTACATCAAGCATTGTTTTTCCTGTTGGGGAGAAGTCATGACTTCCAGCAATAACATAAATTCCAATATTCTTGTCACGCAGTTGCTTGAAGACCGCTGCAACTTCTTTCATTCGGTCAACAGCCGGTAAAGAAACATTAAACAGGTCTCCTGAGATAAGAACAAAGTCAACATTTTCTTGTTGGCATTCTTCTAAAGATTGCAAGAATGCTTTTGTGCTCACTTCTGCTAGCCGTGGATCTCTCCACGACCCAATATGTACGTCTGAAAAGTGAGCAAATTTCATAAAAAAGCTAATTCAACAGCGGTATTTAAACCTTATTACATTCATTTTAATTCAGGAAACGCTTGCGCTGCCCTTGCAGATGGAGCCGTTTTCTTAACAATATCAGGAAAGAACGGTATTTGTACAGGTATCGCAAATCCCGAAAAACTACTGGTGATAATTGCTTCTCCTTTATCTAAGGAAGCAATCGCACCGTCATCTTGCGATAGATCTTGAGCAGATGATTCAATAATTGCTTTTCTCTCCGGTGCCATTTCTATACCCAGAATTATTTTAGTATTCATGTTAGCAAGAATGTCCCTCGGTATTAATGAAGGGAGCTGCGTTATCGCCAACAAACCCACCTGGAATTTTCTTCCTTCCCGTGCAATGGTAGAAAAAACGTTTCCTCCTCGTTCGAGTGCTTCTTTTCCAATAACACGTGGCGCTTCCTCTAACAATACGCTAATAACTGGTTTATCTTCCAGTGTTCCATCCATTTTTGCTTGTTGATATGTCCGGAATATTTCTCCAGCAACTAAGCTCCCAATCAACAGTTCAATATTTCCTGAAAATGATGATGTGTTAATAATGACAACTTTGCCTGCTTGCAGATCCCCCATCATATCTGCGATCGTTGACTGTCCTGTTGCAGGTCCGAAGATTCCTTTGCCACGTAGTTCAATGTCATCCGCTTCCAAACTCAGTAACCATGCCAATCGTCTACGCAATACCGCTACTGTACCTTCATGTATTCCCGGCGGTGCTTCTTCGAAAAACACTGCTTCAATCCATCTCCCACGATATCGGTTAGCGTAGCTATACAATGCTTCTCGTTGTGCATCGCTCCAATTAACAACCCCGTTAAAATGATGTGGCCGCAGCTGTCGAACATCAAATTGTAGTGTTCTTCCGCCTGGTGGTGGTTTGTGCGGCGTATAATACACAATTTTGTCCTTGTCAGGGTGGTCTTTCAATCCCACTCCGTTATTTCCGTAATATTCATCGTGTGGATCTAGAACAAGTACTCCGCATTTGTTGCTTGATACGAGGTTCCATAATAAGTATGATGCAAGGTTTGATTTTCCTTTTCCTGTCTGCGCAGGGATTAAAACATGATGCGACAGCACGGTTGGTGCTTCCAATGCAATTGTTGTCGATAGTGTTCTCGAGCCAGATCGCAAAGATCCAATAACGAGTGGATCTGCTGGTTGTTGAATAAACGACAAATCTCTTTCCTCAACATTCCTGATTGTAGAAAAAAACTGCGGCAGGACTTTTACACTTCTCGCATTTGTTTCATGTAATGTAAACAGCGGTTTTAACCTCGCCAAGGTATACGATCGCAATCCAGAATCCATCAATTCAAGATCATTTTCTTCTTCAAGTTTCATTCCTGCTACTAGTTCCAAACTTTGAGCAGAGAGCTGAGATCCAAATTCTAAATTAACGACTTGCAACAACACTTTATTGGTGCCTTCTGCAACCACAAGTTGTCCAATCTCAAGTTGTTGCCCTGTTTTTTGACGGATAAGGACATTATGAAAGTCCCCCGAGATAACCTGTCCAAGCACTTGATCCATGAAAATTCGGGTAGTTTGGCGTTATTTAAACTTTCTGGCATAAAGGATTTAAATAAGAATTCCCACAAGGACTGTATGACACAGGACTTAGTCGAGTGGACGGTGAACTACATCAAGCACCGAGATCTTGTTCTTAAAAAGCTGAAGGATCTGCGTGTGGAAAAGGATTCGATTACAGCAGAGTACAAAACGAAAACTGAAGTCTATTTCATCATGCCTCATCTTGCTAAAGAAGTAACCACAAGAAAAGAAATAATCATTTGCTATAACACCAGAAAGAATTTTGAAATGCTTCTTGATAGATGGGATGAACTCGCAAAGAATAATTCGAAGATTATTTTCGTCAACCCGAAGTCAACACTTGATACCAAGTGGATCATCCGCCCGGCGATCCATAACAGAATCTGTGATGAAAAGAGTCTCAAACTTGGACTAAAAGCCATGTACGAAACGGTAGATGAAGTATAGAAATCTTTTTAATAAAGCGCGCTTGCTATTCATTTATGAAACCATACCTATTATTGTTGCTTGTATTCCTAGCAGCATGCACAACACAAGTTACAGAGGAAACAATGAACCGTCACGCAATTATTGAAACAAACCACGGAACAATCAAAGTTGAATTGTTCGAAGACAAGGCTCCTATTACAACAGGCAATTTCATCAAGCTCGCAGAACAAGGATTCTACGACGGAATTATTTTCCACAGAGTCATTCCTGATTTCATGATTCAGGGCGGAGACCCCACAGGAACAGGCACCGGCGGTCCTGGCTACACTATTCAAGATGAGTTTCATCCTGAGCTGAAGCACGATTCCCCAGGTATTTTATCAATGGCCAATGCAGGTCCAAACACTGGCGGATCACAGTTCTTCATCACAACTGTGCCAACGCCTTGGCTCGATAATAAACACGCGATATTCGGTAAGGTGGTGGAAGGGATGGACGTCATTAACACAATTGATGCCCTTCCTCGTAGCGCTGCCGATAAACCATTAGAAGATGTTGTAATGACGAAAGTCACTATAGAATGAAACTAACAAGTCCAGCATTTGCAGAGAGTGAACGCATCCCGTCTGAATATACGTGTGATGGCGACAATATTTCTCCTGAGTTGATTGTAGAAGACATTCCGGAAGATACAGTAACTCTAGCACTCATCATGGACGATCCTGATGTGCCAAAAACGCTACGTGCAGATGGCATGTATGTGCATTGGGTTGAATTTAATATTGCACCAGATGCACGTTTCATCAAGAACGCTGGTACGATAGGAACGCAGGGTAACAATACCGCAGGAAAGCCAGGCTACACAGGTCCGTGCCCTCCTGATCGCGAACATCGCTACTTCTTCAAGCTCTACGCTCTAGACACAGAGCTTGATCTGCCAGAGGGTGCTACCAAGGAACAACTCCTAGAAGCAATGGACGGACACATTCTAGAACAAGCCGAGCTCATAGGCTTATATGAGCGCGTCACCGACGATAGGTGAAGTATATACTGTATAGAGCATGGTGTTTAATAATAGTTTTGCCACCTACATTATGTCCTGAAGGGAACCAAAACGGCGAGGTGATGCCGATAATTAGAGGAAATAAAAACGGGACCTAAGCTTCGCAGCCGTGAAATGATCGAAAACGATATGGGCGTGCGTTGTAAACGACCGCAGCTAACCATACTTGGTCGGGGCGAAGCTTAGTCATTCTCTTTCGTATTCTATATACTGTCCTTTAGCATTATGCAGGTTATCTAACCAGCCAGAAGTAGTTTTTCCTATACCAGAAAATATTCTGAACTCTTCCGCCAACGACGGATTCAACAAGGGATCTTTCTTGTGTGCTTTCTTCTTTGCATCAATCCATTTCAGTACTGTTCCGTTATCAACGCACAACTCCTTACAAATCCGCGCATTATCAATAACCGTTGTTAGCTTTCTTCTGTTTCGAATAACACCAGAATTCTGCAGCAGTTTCTGAATATCTTTTTCATTCATTGCTGCAACTTTCTCTATAGAAAAATTATGAAACGCTTTCTTGATAGTAGGCCACTTGTTCCGTACAACATTAAAATTGAAACCGATCACAAACGTGATGAACGATACCTGCTCTAAAAACTCGCTATCATTCTTCGGCTTGTAGATCTTGTGGACATTACCCGCGACTTCTTCACGCATGGTAATTGTCATTCTTAAATGCTTTTAATACTTACCGTGAACTGGCCAGTGTGGCCAGTGCTAGTAACGTTAATAAATCTGTGATCCTTTCTTCAATCCATGATCGCTACCCAGGAGGAATTAGAGGATCAGATAGAGGATGCTCTGGAGAATGTTATTGGTCAAGAGGATGAGTCTGCTGGCGGTCTTGAATATCTTAAAGATGCCGCTTTGAAAAGCGGATATGTTGCCCCGAAACGCTTGCACTATACAATTACAGGAGAAAATCAAGGATTGTATCGGCGAATGGTTCATGATACGCTGCGGGAACAGTTGAGAGAAAACAGAGTGGAAGACATAGATGTTCGAAATTTTATAGAGGAGACAGTAATGAGAAGGCAAACAGAAATTGGGGATTCATTTGCCTTGCACCTTCAAACTCAGCCTCGGATTGACGTTCCTTTCAAAGGTTTTGTTAGCGCTTCTTACACTTTATCTGCAACAATACTAAGCTTTTCATATTTTTATATTGAAAGCGAGCTTCTTACTATGTTCGGAGTTGTCCCAGGGGTTGCTGCAGTATCTGGAACGGCTTTTACCTGGGGCAGGAGAATTGTTGACAGATTCTCCAAGGACGAAAAAGAGGAAGTTGGGGAGGATCCAAATGATGGGCTGCTCCATTTGCATCAAGATGTTCGGCTCGTTTACAATTCAGCTGAGTTCAACAGGTATCCTTCTGAGGTTTTCCTCGCTTCGCAATAAATACCAGTGATAACGTTTTTAAGCCATCCCTGGTTCGCTTCAGTCATGAATAATCCCTATGCAGCACTATCAGAAGCAGAAGTTCAGCAGGCAATAGAAGCTGCGCTCCAAGAGCCAAATGCAACCGGATATGACCGTATCAAGGACCTTCTTGAATTAGTGGAGGATCCAGATGATGCATTTGAGCTGCAGGAACATCTTCTTGCATTGTCTTCTGAAGCAGATCATTCAAGTAACCTTTCTGCGGTTGTCCATGCTGCGGCTGATCAAGGAAGAGATGAGTTCGATAAGTATTTTGCAGAGTATGCTGCTGAAGTGTCTTTTGGAACTGCATTTCATGAATTTCCAACAGCGCTTGTTGAAAAAAGCGGTGTAAAATTGGTTCCTCATAATCCTGAAGATTTTGAAGCGTTTGTAGAATATGCAGCAGAACTGGATTCGCCAACATGGATCAATGCTGCAACGCAATTATTCAACAACGCACCTGCACTTCCAGAGTTAGCACCGCCGTTAGCAAGAACACACATGTTGTTAGTATCCAACACGGATCCGAATGTTGGTGCAAAAGCAGCGCTTGCAGCTGACAATGAGGATCTTGTTTTCCAATGGCTTGGTGAGGAAGGCAGTTCTCTTAGCCTCGATGTACATGCGGAAATAGCACACAAGCATGGCCTGGAACTAGTAAACAGAGGAATCGAGAACATGCTTGCGCATGAAGTTCAGCCTGCTGTAATTGAAACAGCGCTGAGTTCATACGAAGGTTTGTCCCCGAATGGCAAGAGAGTTGTGCTTGGGAAATTCATTAACTGGAGCAGCGAGTACGCACCATTTACCTCGGAAATTTTCAAATTAGGTACTGATGTTATTGCGGAGAATCCTGATAAAGGTTGGTCAGAAACTGTTTTTGACCTTTTAGTGAAGTTTGAGCCTGGTTCTGTGGGGAGATTTATTGTAGAACAAGGGCACACAGGAAACATTCCTGATTTAGTTGAGCGTGTAGGTCCGAATAGAAGCGCTTTGCGAGGAATACAAGCAACTCTTACCGATGGCGATCAACATTATCAGTTAGCGTCAAGTGTTTTCAATCTCGACGGTAATTTTGACGATCTTGCTACTGAAGAATACATCCTTGCACTAAAATTAGGTGTGTCAAACCCAAAAAAATTACAAAGGGAAATTAAAGCAAATGCGAAAAAAGTAGGCGAGACAGGTCAACTTGCTATCGCTCATGCGTTTTATGATGCAGATTCCTTAGAAAGCGCATTCGGAGTTCTGTCAGCATCTGCTCGTGTTGGATTTGCAACGAGTTTAGCCGACTCCGGAGTGAGTAGCGTAGATGAGGAAATGTTGTTGTTCGAAGAAGTTATCGCTGAAAACGTATCAGGAGATCGCGAGGACGAGCTTGTTCACGCGCTCGCGAATGTTGTTGTTCAAGATCCTGCAGCAACAACAGAACAAAAACAGCAAGTGGCTTTGGATCTTTTTGATTACGCTGGAGATCGACGAGGGCATTCAGCCAGGGTTGGGAGCCCAGCAGAAGCAAGTTTACATCACAGTTATTTTATTCAAGGATTAGATATCGGAAGAACAGTTTTAGGAGAGGGAACTCCTGCATTCCAGGAAACAATGCTTGAGGTAAGCAGAGATCACGATCATTTTTCAAAGATTCGAGAAACAGTTAGTATGCTCGGGGTTGATAGCATAGAAACCCTTCGTCGAGTATACAATATTTTCGATGGTCAGCCTTCAACCCAGCATTGGATGATTGATTCATTTATTGGCGATCGTGTTGAAGAGATTGAACAAGCAGCAGCTACCAGGAATCATGCAGCTCGGCGAGATGCATATCGTGAGGCTGTTGATGCCCTGTGCTTTGAAGGCAATTTTGATTTAGCCATCGAATTTGCCCAAGCCAATGCATTTTCGTTTAGTTCTGTTGAACTTCGCAGGGAATATGAGGAAGAAAAACAGACTTTTTATGCTGGAACTATCATAGTGGGTGGAAAGGTACGTCCTGCCTATCGTACTTTTAATACCTTAAAATCTGGAGATCCGGAAGTGCGTCGGAAGGAACACGACGTCGACTACACCGGGCGAGTAGGAACACAGGCAGTTCAACAAGGTAAGAGAACCGGCGATCTAGAACTACAAATTCAAGGATATCTTTGGCAAAATGATGCAGAAAAAGCACAACGAGTGTTTACTGGCCAAACAGTAAGCCGTATTCGTAATGCTGATGACACGTACGCTGCCGTCGAAGAAGCCCTGAAACACGCACAGGAATTTGGTTTCGACCCTGCAAACACACCAATTATTGCAAGCACCATTCAAGAACAGATGGAAGCTGCAGGGCAAGATCGTGATTATTCTACAGCACTTAGATGGGCAGAGCTCGGCGGGTTAAGAGAAAGAGTAGAAGCATACAACACGTTACTTACTCAGAAATAAGTTCATATAATTTATCTTCAAGTTCTAACGGTCGAGGGCCAGCATAATCGTACAAAGAACCATTTGAATTAAATGTTTCAATACGGGTTATTTTTCCGAGCAATTCATCCGGTCCTCCGATTAAATCAAGCCACACAGAAAGTGCTTTGCCGCCTGATTCAGGATGAGCAAGAAGGCCAACTCTGCTACCTAAAGTACGTAGAGTCTGTACAGTCTCTTCTGGGCTAGCTGAGGGATCTTCCTGCAGTCGCATATATCCAGCAGAGGGCAGATCAAAACTCTGATCCCAGTATCCTGAGTCGATAAGTTGATCAACTGCCAAAGGAACCCACGCATCATTGTTTTCAATACCATTCGCCACCGCAACAAGTGTTTGCGCTTCTGGCCGTCTAAAAAATCGTGCTTGATCTTCTGTTAAATGAGATTTAAGTTGCTCCCAATCAGAACTTGGAATGCCGTAGCGATTAACAACAGCGGAAGAAAGGTCCCAGCGGAATTCCATTCCTTCGTGCCAAACTTCGTACGAAGCTGGATGTTTCAAATCCTCATGCGCTTGCGGAAGAGAATCAGTGCGAACGTGAATTCCTGCATCTGTCATAAACGCCCCAACTGGTTTTCCGTCTCTAATTGGCCAGTCACCTTCGAATGGCACTACATCTACGCCAATAGTAGCATACGTTAGTTCATTTCGATGCAAGTGTGTACGTAGCGCTTGTTGAAAATGGCGTTTATCTTTCAAAGATTCAGGGACTGCAAGCTGTGTAAAATTAATAGCAGCAAAGTAATGAGGATCAATAAAAGGATTCATGTCGATAACTTGTCCACGTAAAAAATCCCTACTTTGTGAAGTAACCATGAGATTCAGTAGCGTCTCTGAATTAATAAACGTTATGCTAATGCATCAGCGTCGCTTGCTTCAAGTGCTGCGGTTTGAGGCTCTCATCGGTCTTCCGCATGGATGTTTTCATGTCTGAAATTCCCATCATTGCTCGAATTGCGTCGATATTCTCCGGCACAACATCTGCTTCTTGATGTACAGCTTGTGGATAGAATAACTCTTCTCCGTGTATACCAACACCTTTCTCCCAGATGCAGATATCGTGCATGTCTCCACGTTTGAAGCCCATATCTCGCGCCATTTCCACGATATTAGACGTTGACTTGATATTGTCACTTCCTGCTAGCACGCGAACACGAGGTGTTCTTCGAAAGAGATCAACAACTTCTTCTGTTGACGGTGATCCTTTCAAATGTACACTGAGATTGTGAACGTGCATCAGGGTAGTTGGTACAATGAGTGCTGTTGTAAACACTTCCACTTCAGGAATAACCGTTCGAACATCAGGTCCGTGATGCGATGGCAATTCAAGAGAAGGAATAATGGAGTTAACAGGTCCGCCTTTGTCTGCTGCCGGGTCAGCAGCACGTCGAATCAACGTAGCACGTGCTCGTTTAACACCATACGCTTTCTGTAATGCATGAATTGTCCTCGACAATCCTGTCGTATTACAGCTCACGACACGAACATAGTTTTTGCCGACGGCATCCTCAAAGTTACACTGCGCAACGAAAGAAGCATCTGCAATGTCTGCTTTTTCTCCGCCTTGAAAGATTGCTTTAACGTTATGCTGTTGATACAGTGCTTTATTCTGTGCTCCGAATGGTTTCGGACTGCAATCAACAACAATGTCAGAATCCTCAAGTAAGTTGTGAATATCTCCTTCCAGTTCCAGATTACTTTCTGCAAATGACTCTGGATTTCCAAGATGAAATATTTTTACACCTTGCTCTTGTGCAAGTCGCATGCGGTAATGATAACTGTGTGCAGTTACCCCGCTTAATTCCATATCATCCTGTAGTTGAATGGCATCTGCCACTCGTTTTCCTATAGTACCGTAACCAACCACACCAACGCGTATCATTTTTTCAACCTCATTTATTGTGCTTCTTAAAAGCATGTCTTGTTGTTATGTATCGTATGTTTCCTGAGTCTGCACTCATTGTGATAGAGTGCGTTATCGGTCCGCGCTTGCTAAAGCGCACACCGTCGAGTAATGGCCCACTCGTTACGCCAGTGGCCGCAAAAAAGCAATGGTCTCCCTGAACTAAATCGTCTTGGAAGTATTTTCTTTCGAGATCACGAATTCCCATTTTTTCTGTACGTTCGCGTTCTTGTTCATTTCTAAAGTGTAATCGTGCTTGTATTTCTCCGCCCATGCATTTCAAAGCAGCAGCAGCCAGTACTCCTTCGGGTGCTGCTCCAATTCCCATAAGCATGTCCACGCCAGAATTTGGTAGGCTTGGTGCGATTGCACCTGCAACATCGCCGTCAGTAATCAAGTATACTCTCGCGCCAGTTGCAATAACTTCTGCTTGTAGTTTCTCATGACGAGGTCTGTCCATCATCATGACAGTAATTTCAGAAACATCTTTGCCAAGTGCTTGTGCAACAGCGCGAATATTGTCTGCTACCGGTGCATCCAAGTCAACTTTTCCTTTTGCAGCAGGTCCTACTGCAAGTTTATTCATGTAAATATCAGGAGCATGCAAAATTGAACCACGTGGTGCCGCTGCCAATACGCAAATACTGTTTGGAATGCCTTTTGCTACACTGTTTGTACATTCCAAAGGATCAACAGCAATGTCAACTTCAGCACCGCCTTTACCGAGTTCTTCTCCAATGTACAGCATAGGAGCTTCATCTCGTTCGCCTTCACCAATAACAACCTTGCCCGCGATTTCCATATCACCCAGCCACTTCCGCATTTCTTCAGTAGCTTCGTGATCCGCAGCCTTCCCATCTCCTTTGCCCACCATTTTGGCGCTCGCGAGAGCTGCTGCTTCAGTAACGCGTACAAAGTCCAGTGCCAGATTTCGATCCATTTTCCTTCATGAAAAAGGTATGATGATATCATACATCCGGCCTTTTCCTATATAAATCTTGTGCAATATCTACTTAAGCTAGCCAGAATCCAGCATATCTATGGAATATCAAGAAGCCCTGGATTACATCAACAGCCTAGAACTCTTTGGCATGAAGCTGGGGCTGGAGAACATCACTGCGCTAATGGAGGTTCTAGGCAATCCCCAGAACGACTATGATATCATCCATGTTGCAGGCACGAACGGCAAGGGATCTGTGGTTGCCTTTTGCTCATCAATCTTGAGAGGCGCCAGCATAAATCACGGATCTTACATCTCTCCTGCCTTGGTTGATTTTCGCGAACGCATGACTGTAAATGGCAATTGGGCTGAGGAAAAAGAAATTGTTCAGCTTGCAACAGAAGTGAAAGCAGCAGCCCAAAAAATACCAGAGTACCAAATTACTTTCTTTGAATTCATTACTGCAATGGCATTCCTGCATTTCAAAAAGAAAAACGTGCAAGTTGTTTTGCTTGAAGTTGGACTTGGCGGCAGGTTAGATGCAACAAATGTCGCAAATGCAGGTATCGCTGGAATTACAAACATTTCTCTCGAGCATACACAAGTTCTTGGCAATACTATTGCAGAAATTGCACGAGAAAAAGCAGGCATTATCAAACAACACGCTCACATATTCACAACAGAAACAAATCCAGAAGCGCTGAGTGTATTCAAAGAAGTGTGTCAGAAGCAGCATTCCATTTTGCATCCAGTTGGCGTCGAGAATTTAGAAGTTTCTCTCAACGGAAAACATCAAAAAATAAATGCATCGCTTGCAAAAGCATTGATGAGAGCGTACAGTGTCCGCGAAGAAGATATAGAAAATGGTTTACGCGTTGCGCGGTGGCCAGGGCGCCTAGAAATCGTTCAACATAACCCGACTATTTTGTTAGATTGCGCTCATAATCCTGCTGGCATGAAAACTGCAGTTGATTTCATTCACGAGCGAGAAAGAGAAAGAACAATTTGCGTACTCGCAATTTCCGATGACAAAAACCGAGATGAAATGATTCAGCTCCTCAATCCAGAAATCGATGTTTTCATCGCTACGCAATCAAAGTTCAAGCCCACGCCAGTAAGCGAATTGGCAGCCAGCCTGCAAGATACCAAAAAAGAGCTACACGAACACCCAGAAGTCAAAGATGCTATTAATAAAGCAAAGGAGCTCGCCACCGACGCTGATTTAATAGTGATCATTGGTTCAATCTTCATGATTGGCGAAGCAAAAAGGTTCTTATAGCTGGATTCATTCACGTCTTGAATGGTCACGGTGTTGGAGGAAGATGAACCAGATTCACATTCTATTTCTGATATAATACAAGAAGCCGCCGATGTGGAGACAGAGCTAAGTAGATTAGCCTGGAATCTCGAGCAGCGTGCGGAGGATATGCCTGAGACGCTAGAAAATATTCAATTTACCGAAAAAGAAACGGGTTTCCTGAAAGCGTGGATACGGGATTCGGCAAACACGGGTGGCTGGGGCTACAATGGGCAAACAGCTCAATTAACAAGAAGGTTCTCAGTAAGGAATCCGCTCGGAGCGATATCGACACTTCTTGAAAAAACGGGTCATAGTACCATTGGGTTATTGGTAAGAGATTTGGTTTTTGCGGGAAGAACAATTATTCCAGAGTGGGAACTTGAAGCACGATTTGCAGAAGGCAACGAGCGCATAGCAAAGATGGGTGAAGGGTTTAACGAAGTGCGGTTGAACAGACATCATCTGAAATATTTGCGTGGTTTGCAGGAAGCCCTGCAGAAAGAAAGCGATTACTATCAAGGACAGCACCAGGATATTGCTAATGCCCTTAATGTTAATAGAGCCGTTCTATCAAAAAATTTGGCAGCGATATCAAGATCAATTGGAGCGGAAAACCCCACAGAGTTGTTATGTGCTTTTGAATACTTTATCCGGGAGCAAGGGTTCCATTCTGTGAGAGAATTTGCAGAAGCATTCAACCAGAGGGAGCGCAAGTCAACTGGCGCATCGGTTTCCCCAGGAAACAATTCTGGTTTGGCTCCGAGGGAAATAGCATTTTTGGAAACAGCCAGGGATGCAATGGTAGCTGCGGGTGTGCAAAGATATCGTAATCTTAGTGGTGATGTTGCTGAAACAATGGGGTTTCAAAGAAACACCTCAACAGTTTATTCGTATTCCATTAGAAAAAAACTAGGTGTTGCAACACTTCCAGAAGCAATAGTGAAAGCGGGAAGAGCAGGAGTTATTGAGCTCAATCAAGAAGAGTTTGAGGGCATTCCAGAAAGTAGAAAAGTGAAAAAACACAGTGATGATTCTAAACATAGTCTGTTTGAGCGATTAAGTCCTGGTCAAAGAACATTTCTTAGCGAGTATATTTTAACAGCCGCGCAAAATGGCGGCTGGGGGTATATAGGACAGGGAGTAAACATCACAGCAAATACAGGTCTCTCTGATAGCGGCAATATTAGAGCAAGTATTGTCAGGAAAGCTGGAGGTATGACAGTTGGAAATGTTGCCAGGATGTTACTTGGTGAAGGACATTTCCAAGATATTGCTCCAGATTTGGAGGAACTTACAGAGCAAAGTGATGCGCGGATTCAGGAAATAGCAGGACGCGTTGGCAGGTTAACGGATATGCAATTAGATGGAATATTTGCATACAGGTCGATGTTCCGTACGTTTGGTGAAACAATAAGAGGAGATCGCGGAGTGCAGAGTAAAAATCATCAGTTGTCCATTGCAGCCTTGCTAAAGAGAGAGGGCGTAAAAACTCCGGGTGAGTTGGTTCGTGCAATTGAGGTGTATGCGGAAAATCTTGGTTACAACTCACTAGAAGATTATGCCAAAGCGCGATCAGCAGGGCAAGAGAGGGATGCTGGCGAACGTACTGAAGAAATACAGAGGCTTCCGCAGCGACGCGTATCAGGTAACGGTGCATCCCCTTCCCATGAAAGCTCCGCAAGTATCGATACCGTTGTTTCTCCTGTCGCCGTGGTTAGCAATAAATATGGATTATCACCAGGTAATATTAGTTTCTTGGAAGCAGCGCGTGATCAAATAACTGAGCGCGGTATTAGAAAGCACTATAAGGCACTAACTACTGATGTTGCTGAAAGATTAGGCATAACACGTAGTGCTTCATCGCAGCGATCAACGCACGCGAGAAGAAAGTTAGGCGAGGATTCACTGGTTGATGCTGTGCTTAAAGCAGGGCGAGAAGGGTTAATCGAACTTAATGAGGAAGAGTTCCTTGCCTTGCCCACGTCTGTCCCAAAAGTAAGTCGTCCTCGAGTTGTACCTGGACCTGATAATGGGTATGGCCTTAATGATGATCATATAGCATATCTTAACACGGCCGTAGTACTTATGACTGCTCAACACGAGCGTGATTTCCGAGGAGTGCATTCAAAAGTTGCAGATACCTTAGGCATAGAAAGAGGAAATGCGTCAAGCAAATGGGCAGCCATGAGAAAAAGATTAGGTGTTAGTTCTTTATCTGATGCAATCATAAAAGCAGCCAAAGCCAATGTTATCACGATTGATGACGGGTTTGAACATATTCCAATGTACAGTCCTGAACGAAAAAATTATCGGATAGGAACCGATGGACTGTCTACTGATCCTTTCGGAAGGGAAAGAACGTTTGCATTACCTGCACCTCCTCGAGAAAGCATAGCTGTTTCGCGTCAGTTCGGCGAGCCAACAGAAAGACCACGACAGGTGTTACGGGAAGTGATAGATTTAGAAAGACAAAGGATTGCAAGCATGACTGTAGCTGATCGAGCAATTGATCCTAAAGATATTGAAGCGTTGCGAGATGTAGTAACTCCAATTTATAATGATGCCGGCGGACTCGCATCCGAGTACCAAAATCGACGGCATATGTCTGATTCAGTGGTTCGAAAAGCTGGTTTTCCGAATGCAGGATCTGTTGTATTATTCATGGAAAACAAGGGAAGGTTAAGTCGTGACTATATCGCTCAACATAAAAGAATTGGTTGGGGAGTGATCCAGGAAAGAGCACACGATGTCGATTGGGATGGTATGAGCAGGTTTGCATCCGAACTTGATATTGTTGTTGCAACAATACCTCTTGTTCTGCAACAAAACGGTTTTGCTCCGGACTCAGAAGGGTACGAGAATCTAGCTGCATATTCCGGTATGGATGTAAGCGCTTCAGATGTAAGACGAGCATACGACGCATTAGGGGAAGTTTTTGATACAGGGAGAAACCATGCGCGAACCGTTAATGTGCTTCGATTGCATGCAGTGGAAAAGCGCGTGCGTAGATTAGAAGAGTTATTGCCACAAGCAGTTTAAAGAATTCTAAATAATTTCAAAGAAAACAATTGTCTCGATAACACATATTGTTTCTCGACAGCAATATCAACGTACTTGTCCAGTTTGTCAACAATCGTTGTCATAGCAATGTACGACACGCTAATCCCTGCCGCAAACAATAGTCGTTCAACAGCAACAATCGGAATTAGTGTCATGTAGATTTCTGGTGTCATCGGTACACTCCAAATCCAGATCGCCCCACCGACAGCGTGTGCAGTGAATGTACTACCTAAACTGCGTAGATACAATCGCTCTGGAAAGAGTGCAGCAACAAGAGGTATGGTCCAAAACAAGGAGAAGAACCATACTTCTCTGCCGACTGGATGTGCTAAAAAGAGGCCAATTGCAACAAGAGGAGCAACTGCCCTAACCTTTTTTGATTTGCTGCCAAAATAGAATGCAGCAAAAACCATAGGAAGCACGCGCAAAAGGTTCAGCAACGACACTTCCTTCCCAACCACAAAATTCCCCAGCTGTGCTATTAAAACAGAAAGCCCACCAACCATTGCTCCCATAATTCCACCGGCAATTGGTCCGAAGAACTGGAACACGGTAAAGAACTGATTATCAGCTCCTAATAATGGTGAGAAGTTAATATGGGATGATAGTAAAACGAGTAGCGTAAAAACAAGAAAGAACAGTGCATGTTTCCTTTCCAACCCCATAGAATTGTGGTTAAGTAGAAGGTTTATATAGATTTCGATGCTCCTTTTCCTCATGGCAGGAGCGATTGTTATCGGCGGTGCAAAGGGGCTCGGAAGAGCATTTGCTGTATCTCTGGCAGAGCAAGGCTACGATGTTGCAGTTACCTATCTTAATAGCCGGGATGAAGCTGGAGAAACAGGCCGGCTAGTACAGGAAAAGGGCAGAAAAACAATCGCAATCAAAGGCGATGTCCGCGATGAAGAAGTCTGCAAGAAAATTATCCAGTCTGCAATTGAAGAATTCGGAAAGATTGATGTTCTTGTCTGCAACGTTGGCGATTTTATCTACAAGCCAATAACCCAAGCATCAGGAGAAGAACTCCGCAACATCCTGGAGACAAATGCCTTGTCCGCATTCTATTGCATTCAAGCGATTCTCCCACATATGCGTGAAAATAAGTTCGGCAGGATCATTACAATGGGCAGTTCAAGTTCCAGTACGCCGTTGTCAAGAAAATTAACTTCACCATACTACGCTGCAAAGACAGGACTCTACATCATGATGCGTGCATTCGCCGCCGAGGAAGCAAAGAATGGTATTACGGTCAACATGATTTCTCCCGGCATCGTAAAAACAAGTATTGTCAAAGCCGGCGTTGTTCCAATTGGCCGGTTTGCAGAATATGAAGATATCACAAACGCACTCAAGTTTCTTATCGCAGAAAAATCAGAATATATCACCGGAGCAAACATTGATGTGAATGGCGGTTTTATTCCAGGGTACGAATGAAAGCAATAATTTTTGATTGGGGCGGCGTATTGATTGATGACCCGTTAGAAGGCATGGCAAATGCTATGGCTTCTGTTTTCAATCTCGATCCCAAAAAGTTCTGGGAAGTGTACGAGCCATATCATGATCAGTTTCAGCGAGGGGAAATTGCAGAAAACCAACTCTGGGAGGATATCTGTCTCAACAACAATTTATCCAAACCAGCAGTAAAATCATTATGGCATGATGCACTCGCACATTCATATGTTGTACACAATGATGTGTTTGCTCTCGCTAAGAATTTGAAAGAACTTGGCTACAAAATTGCATTACTCAGCAACACAGAGCCGCCAGGCAAGCTTTTTTTTGAAGAAAGAAATTATGGGTTTGACGAAATGATTTTCTCTTGTGCAGAACAGCTCCAAAAACCAGACCCAGCAATCTACCAAGCAGCACTTAGACAGCTCGATGTCCAACCAGAAGAAGCTGTGTTCATCGATGACAAGCCGGAAAACGTTGAAGGAGCACAAAAAGTAGGCATCCACGGCATTCTCTTCAAGAATTTTGAGCAGTTGGTTGAAGATTTGCGAAAATTGGGTGTAGATGTTTCTTAGTGGGGTTTCCGAAACCCTTTTATAAGCAAAATACGCGTTTTGCAGTATGAAAAGAGGCGAATTGATCACTCAGCATGTCATCATGATGATCATAATAGCGCTATTCCTGATAGCTATGCTTTTCATCGCGAACAATATGCGCTGTGCCATCACAGGAGGGTTCCTATGTTGAAGCGCGGTCATTTGCTTGAAGGCACTTTGGGATTGATAATCGGTGTTATTGGTGCTTTTGTTCTGCTGGTAGTTTTTGGAATTATTTTTGGATTCATTGGTCAGGCAACCAATATTGCAATTTGTCAAACAACCCTAACAGCATCAGAGTATCAGCATACGGTAACTGATTGTGTTGGAGGAGGATCGGTGTTGGACGTTCTGGACTGTAGAACCGTGCACATTACAGTTTTTGAAGATGAGTATCAAGTTAATGGTGATAGGCGAGGGGGTATCGAAAAAACTTTCGATAACTCAATCAGAGAAATTTTTGCTGATCAGTACCAAACATGTTGGAATACCTTTAGTGAAGGTCACGCAGATCCTTTTGGGAATAGGGAAGATGGAGAATCAATTTGCATTCCGTGCGCAGAAATTGAGTTCAATCTTGATCGAGATAGAAAAATAGATGGGCTCTATCAATACATGAATACACATGACACAAAAGAAATTGGCGGCACGTATGCAGAATATCTCAACAAGGGTGCTCAATTTACTGACGAGGAAGATTTGAATTTTGAGATCGATACGAACAAAGATTATGCAATTATGTATATAGTGGCAGACGACGGGTTCTGGAATGATGTCAACGACGCAATACCGTTCAAAACGTTCATCGGAGAAGCAGTACAGATTTGCGCAGAGAAACATCATCTATCTATGAGGTTGTTGGAAGCGAAAGATGTTGAAGAAGTGTGTGAAAAAGTAGAAATCTAATGGTAACAACAAGTGGTGTGCTAATTTCTATCATTTTAGTAATTGTCACAGGGATCATTGCGTTGGGAATACAGACTGGCTTCATTGATTTTGTCGATCAGCAACAAAGCGAGAGTTTGTGCAAAAATAGTGTGCGTGCACACCGCGCAACAATGGTTGCAGGTGTGGTAAAAACAAACGATATCATTTGCCCGACAAATCATGTTGAAATAAAGAATAATGTGAAAGATGAGGACGCGCTTAACTTGATAGCCAACGAGATGTACACTTGTTGGGATAACTTTCTCCGAGGAGGAGAAGACTTGTTTGGCGCCGAAACAACATACTGTAGCATTTGTTCAATTATTGAGTTTCAAGATGAAGAGCGCGAACTTTCCGGTATTTACAATCACATACATTCCACTACGTTGGTTCAGGGCGGCGCCGTAGATGAATTCTATGGTTCTATTCTGGAACAGGACGAGCAAATCAGGACGTATGGAGATTTCTTGCACGTATTCAAATCTCCAAAATACTACGAGCATGGCGTAGAAGAAATCACAATTAGTAATTTTGAAGGCGGTCCAGGATGGGAAGGTGATGCTGAAGATCTTCTATTTACACTTGACAATGTAGAGTATGAACTAACGGGCGATAGACCATATGCAGTTATTTTCCGCTATGCGAAGGGTCAGGAAAGCGCACAAGGCGTAGCACGGTTTTATGAAGATGTAACTGGTTCTGTTGGAATGAAAGTACTTCTTGGTGGAGGAACAAAAACATTTCTGACAGAGACGTCTGGCTCAGACGCTCCGGATAGAGACGGAGAAGGGTTGACAGATCGGGCAAGAGAAGTAGCAAGAACAGCAACAGATAATGTTGGGACACTAGACATAATCTCTGTTCGTACCACTCCAGTGCTTCGGCAATTAAGTGGATGGGCTTCAACAGGAGGGATGAAAGTAATAACCTCTGTCAAGCCTCTTGCTCCAAGCGCTCGATTCCTAGGGCCGGTTGCTAGCAAGGCAGCTTGGCCTCTAACTGTTGCTGCAATGGGAGATGTGTTTAGAGTGGCAGAATCCAGCCAGGATCGTGATCCTGAATGGGTTGCTCAGACAATACTGATTGATTATACTGAAGAAGCCATTGAGGCAAGTGGCTGTCAGTATATCGCAACAAGGCAGGAATAATAATCATTATATAGAGAGTAAACAGGAAAGAAAGTATGGGATTGACAATACATCAACTCGGATTATTGATTCTTGGAATCATTGCATTAGTCATTGCAGTACTAATTATAACTGACATTGGCGATGTCATTGTAGACGTATTCGAGAAGAGTATTGCAGTAATACTTTTTGGAACATGAAAAAGGGTATGGAATTCAGCGTGGGGAAATTGCTAGGTGTACTCATAGCAATTGGATTAATTGCGGTTTTGCTAGGTGCGTTTGGAGACACTGGATTCAAGTTGTGGGGAGGAATACGAGATACAATCGGTGAAGAAATTACCACCGTATTTTGTGAACCTGGCGAAGAAGTTTGCCCTGGTACGAATTTTTGTGTTCCTATTACCCATCTTTCCGATATCAATCAAGATCCAAATGCTGATGGAAAGCGTTTTTGCATTCCCGGTGATTTTACCAACACCCGGCTGGAATATTGTGAAGCTGCCACCTGCGAGATAAAGGGTCCGTGCACCGATGAAGAAGGCTTGCGTGGCGGTGAATGTGATGTCGGTGTAGAGCAGTTTGGTGGAAATTGTGACTCTGATTTTGATTGCGGAGATCACGGAAAGTGTTTTGTGTATGATGATATTGTTGTGGGGCAGATCATGAATGCTTATCGACAGTATTATGAAAATGATGGCGCGGCAAAAACAGGAAGGTATTGGGAGAGTCCTGATGGACGTTTAGGGAGTTTTGACGAAAAAGGTTTCTGCGGCTGTGCACCTGGGACTGTGACTCCGACATTAGAGGATAAAAGTTCCTGCAGCCAGATAGGCGGTGTCTGTGCGACAAATTTTTGGGACTGTGACTTCGCAACTCACCGTGCTTTAGAATTCGGTTGCGAGGAAGACAGATCTTTCTGTTGTGCACCAAAAGAAAATGTCGAGGGAGAGTGGTGCGAACCAGTAGCTGATTGTGACGATGGTGAAATAAGATGTTCAGGTAATAACGCGTGCGTTTCTGAAGACCAATACTGTGATCCTGAAACATACAAGGATACTAGGAATAATCAATGCCTTGACAGAACATGTATGTTAACAAATCTAAAGTGTTCAGATGACGAAGATAATCCAGAAGGATTGCTTGATGGAAGATGTCGAGAGAACGTAATACCAACCGGGATCCGTTGTTCCGATACAGATGAAGAGAATGAAGAAAACAGAGATCGGTGCGGCGATGGCGCATTCTGTTACCATTACGATGAAGATCTAATTGATTTGTATAATAGCGGGGTTCCTCCTGAAGATCTAACAGATCCGATTCAGAATTTTTGGAGTAGGACCATATCCGGTGGAAAAAATGTAGATCCTTACACAGGAACTGGTTTCTGCACTTGTGAAGAAGAATATACGGCGCCTATCCTCAATAAAGAGTCGTGTAGAAGTGTAGGAGGTACATGCTCTCATAGTGCCACTCATTGTGATTTGAATACAATGTTCGGCGTAGAAGGAGGATGTTCAGGAGATCCAGACGGAACGATTTGTTGTTTACCTAAATCAAAAGCAGGTGATTATTGTGAACCAAGTAAATAGTGCGAAAAAAGCTCAAGGATTATCGATAAACGTTATTTTAATTGCAGTCATCGGATTAATTGTTGTTGTAGTTCTTATTGCTATTTTCTCCGGTGTGATAAAGGATGATTTTATTCCGTTCAAAGAAGGCATCACAGAATGTAAGGAGCCAAGTTATTGTTCCAGTAATGCTGCATGCGAAGATGGCGGAACTCCAGTAAAGCTTGGCTGTGATGAAGAAACAGATCCAGGAGAATGGTGTTGTGTCATTGATGAATAAGAAGGGGATAAGTGTTCAGGTAGCAGTCTCTGTACTCATGATAGGCTTCCTTATCTTTGCAGGATTCGAACTGCTGACTGGCCTTCTGGGCACTGAAGACACTGCCCAGGCAGGCACGGTATTCGAGGAAGTCACTACCCATACAATTGATGAGCTAGAAGATGGAGATTCCGATACTCTGCCCTGGTTTTCTCTTCCAAAAAATTATTACCTATTCGCTTTCGATAAAGGAAAGCCAGGAATCGATTTTGGCGATAGTGATGAAGATTTTGATGTGAGCCGGCCGCAAGGGCTTGCTCATTGTGGCAAAACAAAGGCATGCGTCTGTATTTGCGAGAAGGAGTGCAACCCAAATGAAGAACTGGTTGAGTGCAAGCAATACAACCATATTGACGAGTTCCGTATGAGTGTTGGAGATGGCGAGAGTAACAATGAAGGCAACGAGATAGGAAGGAGATATAGCGTTGCGATCAAAGGTGATGGCAATTCCCATAGCCTGGAATTCTCTCTAATTGGAAAATCCTTGCTTATTGAGCCTTCTAACTGAAAACCTTTTTAAGTACAGTATCCGATAAGTGACTATATGGTTGATCAGGGCGACCAGAGTATTCCGTGGCATGTTCTAATCTCAGCTCTTATGCTGTTTGTAGTCATACTGTTCATTGGGTTGGTGTATGAGGAGCGAACCAGCGATACTACGCTTGAAAAAGTCATTATTGCAAGGGATATTGCTCTCTTGCTAGATACAGTGTATGCTGCTCCTGGCGATATTCAGTACATCTACAACCTTGGCAAATACCAATACGGCATCAAGGTACGTGCTGGTGTTGTAACGGTCTCAGATCCCTCAACTTCTGTTTCTTATGTTTATGCAGAGGACGGCAGTTTCGACAAAAATCCTGATTTTGAGTCTACTGATATTATCAAACAAGTTGTATTACGCAAACGCGGAAACGAAGTTACTGTTTCTGGCGTTGCCGCGGACATAACGAGCAATGCTCGTAGTGAGTTCGAGCGTTTCATGGACTTTGTTGATTGGAATGCGTGGCAGGAAGAAGAGAACGGTTTGTCAGTCAAGTTTAATTTTGATCCGTTGTTGTTTGATGACTCTTACTTCATTCATTTCTATGAAGATGACGATGTAAAAAGGGTGAGGTTAGAACAAGAAACAGCTGAAGGAATTGTTGGAGAAACATCTGAAATTGACGAAGATCCAGATGGCTTGAGTGGTAGACTTGTGATAACTGGTGCAAGGAATGCGGGCGATTATCAAAAGTTTCTCGATAATCCTCAGTGGCAATCTGGTGTAATTTCTCCTAGTGGAGCAGAGCCGGAAGTTGCAGAGGATGTTATAATCAAGAGGAGTTCGTTAATAATTACAAAATGTTGGGATCGGTTAGTGATTGCAGCAGATTCTGAATTTGTGGAGGGGGCTGAATGCGCAAGAAGGGGTTAGTGTTTGAAGCGCTTGAATGGATCCCTCGGTGGGTGTTTGCAGTAATAGTCATTATTACTTTCATTGCCGTAACCGATGCATACATTATCCGAGATTTAGATGTTGCAGATGTTGAGTCTGCATTAATTGCAGAGCGATTATTCATTGCAGAAAGCACTTTGGGTGCTGAGGAGGCCGGCATTACTCGGATTGGAAGAGTAGACCAGAGAAAGGAAAACAGGCTCAACAATCCTGAAAGTTTCGAGCCGGATTTAAACAGGGCAGTTCAGTTCAGAAGAGAGTCGCACGCCAGTGCAGAAGTTATTTTCAAAGAACAGAAAACATGGCTGCAAAAAGAGCAGCTTCTAAATTATTTGTTGTTTGCTCGACGAGGATTACGAGGCCCGGGAAGTGCTCAGGTTCTTGATTGGTCTGTTTTTGTAGTTGATTCTGAAAATAAAGCAACAGTGTTGAATGCATCAGTGGTAATACCAAATGATCAGAAAAGGACAATTTAGTTTGTGGGGAGATATCATAGGCGCGTTCTTGCCATTTTTCCTATTTACAACACTCCTTGCAATACTGCTTCCATTGTCAAGTTTTTTCGGTGCTGGGCTCGATCAAGTTCAGCAAAATGTTGATTCTCAAATTGATGAGATACAAAAAATTCGTGTTGAGCATGATTTGATTGCATTAATGCAGCATAAATTCGAAATTGATGATCCCGGTGTAAGCAATACATTGACAATTGCAGAATGGATGATCGAGTATCATAGAGAAGAAAAGGAAACTATCAAGTTTCGGTTGATCGAGGAATTGGAGAACATTGCCACTGACAAAATGTGCGGTGAACTTACCGTAAAGGTCGACGACGACAGATTGTTTGGAGAGGATTTTGAATTCGGAAAATGTAGTCAAGGAGATAGAGTAAGTGCTACATTGTATCTTCCATTGTCCGATGGAGAATTGTTGGAGGTAGAACTTGAGGAAATTTTCTAGGATGGGAAAGAAAGGGTACACACTATTTTCTGTAGGAGTATTTCTCATGTTTGTCATATTTAGTATGCTTTTCTTAGCAGACATTATCGGCCGTGCCAATGAACTAAAAGGCAACGCTCCACTTGGCGCACGTCAAGCATTGCTTCTTGATACGTACATCAGCGCAGAGAAATCAATCTTGTTTGCAGAGCACGCTGCTCTGTTTGCGACCGATGATGCAATTGTACAACTCGCAAGCAATGCCGGCACATTTGTCCAACCAGTGTATGATGAAGGCGATACGGCGGTAGCATACGTTGGTGGGAGCTGCGGTTTCCACGAGGATAAAGTGCTGCTCAACGATGTTCTAGAAGGAACGTGTTTCCCTAGTCCAAAATCTGCGCAAGCACATCTTGCTGGATATTTCAATGAAGAGCTTGACAGATACATAGTCAAAGAACCTGCTCGTAACTTGCCTTTAAACAATTATGACTTGGAAATTATTGGCAGTGTTGCAACAGCAAATGCCAGGAGAAAATTGGTAATTACAGAAGGTGAAGCAGTTCGTTCCCGTGTTTCTGGTTTGCCATGGCCTATGGAAGGGCCCCTTACTGATGGATTTGGTATAGTCCCTGATCCTTTCAATCCTTCACAAAATCGCTGGCATGGTGGCATTGATATCGCAGCGATTTCAGGAACAAAGGTTGTTGCCGTCGACGATGGTGTTGTTGTGTATGTGGGTGATGACGGAGGCTTCGGCGGCACAGTAAGAATAGATCACGGCAATGGATTGTTTACCAGCTATAGTCACTTAAGAGAGTTCAAAGTTGATGTTGGTGATCCTGTGAGTACTGGTGATTGGATTGGTAATTCTGGTGGATCTATAGATGATCCTGAACGGGGCACGGTTGCTGATCCAATGCATGGATCCAGTACTGGTGCTCATTTGCATTTTGATTTCAGAGATAATTTAGCATATCAGGCTCAGCCAGGTCAAATGGAGTTAGATCCTTTTTGTTTTTTATCGCCGATTAGTGAAGATGGTCATCAGTTAAACTATGAACCGCAGTGTGACGGTGTTAAACCGCTTGAAGAAGGCACTCAATTACAAGTACAAGGCATCACAGATTTCATCCAATATACTATTTATCCGTCCTTTGAATTTGATTTTGAACACGACTTATCTGTGTATGACGATGTAACGTTGCTCGCTCAAGATATCATTGACACGTGCCGCCTGCATATCAGTATTGTGTCCTGTGCGTACCCTGAAAACGCACGAGGATTTAGCAGTATTAGTGTGCAGGTTGGCTCGGTCGATGATCGTATCGTTGTTGTCAGCGCAGAAAGAAACGGATTGAATTTTAACTTCGCACTCCAAATTCCTCGTCGGAGTTTCACCTTTCCTGGCGACGACAGATATTTTATTTACAGCGGCATAACTCGTACAGACATTTCAACGTTTCCTGTTAACAATGCTCTATACATTGTGGACGAGTTCGAGCAGTACGCTGTTATTATTACCGAGGAAAACCGCCAGGAAGTTCAGGATCAAATTTGGTTGGGAGCAACTGCAGTTATTCTCAACGTCGGTAACCCGCCAAACATGGAACCTAAACCACCAGCACCTGTTGTTGGTAGATTAATTCCATCAAGTCCCGGGGTTCAGCCGCAGTTGCCGCAAATTCAAGGGGAGTTAGATTGTACAGATATTCTAGCACCAGTCAACAGGCAATATGGTTTCAGTTCAGATTGCGAGCCTGATGATTTACGAAAAATAGATAGCAAGTATGCCCTAAGCAACAGAGGTCATTGGGTGCGAGAGGCAGTGTTGCCACATTTAGTAGATCTTCTGGACGCAGGCCGTGCAGCAGGCCATCCAATTGGGCTAGTGTCAACCAATCGTACGTACGAGTATCAGGCTAGATTGAGGACATATCAATCAGGAGATAGCACTGCGGATGCAGGGCATAGTGAACATCAAATGGGAACAGCTGTGGACATTGCAACATTACAAACTGCGTCATTAGTTGTCACCGGAAAAGAGCCTGAATTTGTTTGGTTGGCAGAGAACGCAGTAGACCACGGTTTTGTTCTCAGCTATCCAAAAGGCAATGGCATTTACATTTATGAGCCGTGGCATTTCCGGTGGGTAGGAATACCAGTGGCAGCAGAGATTAATCGCCAGATTGAAGACGACCAGAACAACATCAACAAGCCAGATGACTATTTCCGTGCCGAATGGCAATAATCAAAACCTATAAATAAAGTGAGCTTCCCTAAATTAGTAGAATGATTAAAATTCCGTATGACGACATTGTTTCTAAAATTCAGGCCGGTACCGGCTTATCTCAAGACGAAATCGAGTCAAAAGTCAAGCAGAAGATGGATCTCCTCGCTGGTTTAGTAAGTAAGGAAGGGGCAGCCCATATTATTGCGAACGAGCACAACATCAAGCTCATCGAATCGGTTTCTGGCGCTTTTAAAGTGGACAAGCTGTTTGATGGCATGCGTGATGTCGAAGTCACTGGAAAAGTGCTCCGCTTGTACGAAACACGCTCTTTCAACACCAATGGCAGGTCAGGTATGGTCGCGTCAATGGTCGTTGGTGATGAAACAGGGTCAATTCGATTAGTGTTGTGGAACGAACACGCACTAAAGGCAGAGCAGATCAAAGAAGGTAAGATTCTCAAGGTTCATGGCGCGTATGTAAAAAACAGAGATACTGGAATCGAGCTCCATCTGGGAAGTAAAGGAGACGTCCAAGTTGATCCACCAGGCGTTACGTTAGATAATGTGAAAGAGCTCGCTCCGAAACAACCAGTGGAACGAAAGAAGCTCATTGACATCACAAGCAATGACGATCGCGTTGAAGTGATGGGAACAATTGTTCAAGTGTTTGATTTACGTTTCTTTGAAGTTGATCCAACAACAGGCAAGAGAGTAAAACCTGAAGATTTGGTTGGTCAACCAGGATATTCTTACGTACTAAACGCGTTTGTCGACGACGGTACAGAAAACATGCGGTTAGTGTGTTTTCGAGACCAGGTATGTCAATTGCTCGGCAAAACACACGAAGAAGTTCTCTCTTATAGAGAAAACGCAGGCAGCTTTGAACCAGTAAGCACAGAATTGCTCGGAACAATCATCAAAGTTGCGGGTCGCGTAAAGAACAACGAAATGTTTAACCGGCTCGAGCTCGTCGCAAACAACGTCGAGCAAGCAAACCCTTCTGAAGAGATAGAACGTCTCCAAAGTCAATGAGGTTTCTTACCCATATTGTAGGCGGTGTTGCTGCTGGTCTTTTCATAACAAATTTTTATCCCGGCATTCTAATTATAGCAGTCGCAGCGATTGCTTCCGGCATTCCTGATATCGACACGCCAAAATCAAAATACGGCAGGCGCATCCAGCCGTTTTCTATAATCTTCGCTGCATTTCTCAAGCACCGCGGCGTGTTTCATTCCTTACTAGCAGCAATTCTCCTTTCCCTACCGCTCTATATTATAGAACAATCCTGGGGAATTGCATTCTTTGCCGGCTACATTTCGCATTTAGTTCTCGATTCTTTAAACAAGAAAGGAACCAAGCCACTCTGGCCACTCCCGCTAAAAACAAAAGGACCAATAAAAAATGGCAGCGTCGGTGAATTTCTCATTCTCACTCTGCTTGTTGCTGCAATAATTGTTCAGATCATTTTTTAAGCAGTATTCCACTCCTTTTTTTCATGCGTGTTTCGAGAAGAAAGTTTCTGCGAGATTCAGGAAGAGTAGCAGCAGGTATTGCCGGCGCAGTTTTGATTGGCTGCGGTGACGAATCAGAAGCAGCAGTACGCATTCGGCCAGCAACCGTGGATAGGTTTCGTGAGGAATGGTCTGCTCCTCGGTCTTCATCTTCACCTGTTGTTCCTGAAGTAGGATTCGATCCTGTACCTTTTCCATTCCCAATTTACACTGATGAAACTTCAACAAAAGTTGCGAATTTCTGGCCACAAACATGCCATGGAGATCCAGCACCTCGTGCGGATGCTCTCGAGGAAATTCTAGAAAACAGTAACGCTACAAACTCTAGCGATTCGATTTCTCCCTCGGTAAGGGAGCAAATTGAGCAAAGAACTGTGGGAATTTCAGGTTTGTTGAATACCCGAATTTTTCGAAGTTACGGACACGGGTTCAAGATCTCAGATGAATATGTTGTAACAGCTGCTCATGTACTTGGTGGTTTGGCAAATCATATTGATGATAGTTACTTTGGTCCGGCGATTAAAATGGGTAGAAAGGGTGCGAGTCGGGTTCATTTAGAGCGAGGTAACATATCCTTTATTTTCAAACCAACAAGTTATGCAGTGATTGTTGAATCTGGTGACGGCATTCCACAGTACGCAGATTCAGTGCAACGTTCCTTGGATGCAGATGTTGCATTATTACACATAACGTCTTTTGAAAAAACAGATCCGGTTCCAATGAGGCCGTTGAGCGACGTGAAGGAAGGAGAATCATTGTATGCGTCTAGTGGAGGTCCAAGGATCAGTTTGGATTTGAAAAAATTGCGTGACGATGAAAGGTCATGGCTCCGGTATTCGGGCGAGTTGACAGGAAGGCGTACAGATATTCACGAACGAGAAAATGAGTGGTCTGCAGGACTTCAGCACACACATGAAGTTGTGATTCCAGGAGTCGCAGGTTTCAGCGGAATGGGAATATTCGATTCTGATGGAAACTATGTTGGTATGCTGAATTCTGGAGCGAGAAAGATAGGCAATGAAGTATACAGCACAACAAGTATAACCTCCAGCGAAGAGATTCTTCCATTAATTAGAGCAGAACAGCACTATCTCCAAGATTGTTAGCACTAGCCACCCATTTCCTTCTCAAATCACGCACTGGACACACTGGACAGTGCTCGATAGCGTATATAAACGAATTTTGACATTCTTACAGTTACTTCCGCCCCCGCGTGGGGTGAAATAAGAACCGAAAGGAAGCGGAGGACGCAAAAATGGATAAACCAGAAAGAAAGTTTAAAGCCGGAGCAATTACGGCGACAGTATGGAGAAATGAATCCGACAAAGGAACATTTCAGACCATCCAGATTTCTCGAAATTACAAAGACGCCCGAGGTGAATGGAAAAACTCCAGTTCTCTACGAGTTACAGACATTCCCAAGGCAACGCTCGTACTTCAGAAGGCATACGAACACATCGTAATGAATGACGAAGTACCAGTAGAAGTGGTCGTTTAGGCCACAACTATTATTAAGACAGGTGACAAACATGACTGAGACTATCGCGATTATGGAAGAAACAATGGAAGAAAGAGTTGAAGAGCAGGTTGAGGAAAAAATAGAAGAGAAGCCGAATGTAGGAATCGAGGACATTCCTGGTGTTGGCGCAGCTACTGCCGAGAAGCTAATTGCAGGCGGCTATGATACAGTATTGAGTATTGCTGTCTCCTCTCCAGGGGAAATGACAGAAGCTGCTGGCGTTACCGAAACTGTTGCACGTAAAATGATTCAGTTTGCTCGCGAATCCATGAACATGGGTTTTGAGAGCGGTCAAGACGTAATGAAACGTCGAGAGCAAGTAAAGAAACTAAGCACTGGAAGCGAAGCATTCAACACAATGCTTGGCGGCGGTGTTGAAACTGGTTGCGTTACCGAGTGTTACGGAGAATTCGGTTCTGGAAAAACTCAAGTTGCGCATTTACTTGCAGTAAATATTCAAAAAGAAGATCCAAATGCCGTTGCTGTCTATATAGACACAGAAAACACGTTCCGTCCTGAAAGAATTCGGGAGTTAAGTGACGGCGCAGGATTAGATGCTGACCAAGTGTTAGGAAACATCAAGGTTGCACGTGCATATAATTCAGATCACCAAATGTTACTTTCTGAAAAAGTCGAAGACTTGATCAAAAAGCAAGGGTTAAACGTAAAAGTGGTGATTGTTGATTCGCTAACAGCGCATTTCCGTGCTGAGTTTATTGGAAGAGGTACATTAGCAGAGCGACAACAAAAACTAAATCGGCACATGCACACCTTGATGAAAGTAGCCAGCACGTACAACGTTGCAGTCTACGTTACTAATCAGGTGATGGCAAAGCCAGACACATTCTTTGGAGATCCAACCGCAAGCATTGGCGGACATATTGTTGGCCATAACAGTACGTTCCGTATCTACTTGCGTAAAGGTCGAAAAGGTTCACGTGTTGCCAAGCTAGTTGACTCCCCTAATTTGCCAGAGGGCGAAGTAAACTTCATGGTAACCGCTGCAGGTCTTCAAGACCTGTAGTTTTTCCTTTTTTCTTCGACACAACCTTTATAAACGTAAATCGACCCCAGTGGTAACGAGCTGTTTCGGCAGCATCAATATAGGTGAATACAGAAATGAATAATGGATCCGGAGATGGTTTCGTTCCTGTTAGAGAGGGCGAAGAAATAGATGTTAAGATTGAGGCAGTCGGCGAAAAGGGCGACGGTCTTGCAAAGAGAGACGGCTTCGTGCTGTTCGTTCCAAACACAAATTTGGGCGATGAAGTGCGTGTTCGTATCACAAAAGTTCTGAAGAAAGTTGGATTTGCAGAAGTAGTTGGCAAAGCAGAATCACCTGTTCAAGCAAGTGAACCTGAAGCAGCCCCTGCACCAGAACCTGAACCTGCTCCTGCAGACTCAGATGATTTTGGCGAAGAACCAGCTGAATATCAGGATGAAGAAGCTGCTGAAGAGGAACGTCGTGAAGAGGAAGAAGCCGAATCTGACGAACCAGAAGAGACAGCTGAAGAACCTGAAGCAGACGAACCTCAAGCTGAGGAGTCTGACGAAGAACGTAAAGAGTAATTTTTTCTCTTACTTTTTGTTGCGTGGCAGCGATAGCCTTATAAACGGACTATCAATACTCACTCATAGAGCCCAGACACACAAAATTGTGTGTCGCGCTGATCGGGCAATAATAAGACGGCATACGTTCTGTATGCAAGGTGAAAAATGGCAGATGAATTTTTAGTACCGCAAGAAGAATATCTCAAATCAGGGATTCACATTGGAACAAAGTTCCGTACAAAGTACATGGAACAATTCATTTACAAGACACGACCAGATGGTCTTTCAGTATTGAATTTGCAAAAGATTGACGAACGTATCAAGTTAGTTGCTGGTTTTCTCGCGCAGTATGCACCAGAAGAAATTATGGTTGTTTCCCGTCGTGAAAACGGTTGGAAGCCTGCTGGAAAGTTTGCAGAAGCAACTGGCGTACGATCAAAGACAGGTCGTTATCTTCCTGGAACGTTAACAAATCCTGCACTAGAACATTACACTGAAGTCAAAGTTTTGATCATTACAGATTCTTGGCCAGACAGAAACGCAATCAAAGATGCGATGCGTATCGGTGTTCCAATTATTGGTTTATGCGATACCAATAACCAATCGAACAACATCGATCTTGTTTTGCCGTGTAATAACAAAGGTAAGAAGAGTCTTGCTCTTGTCTACTGGATTTTGGCCCGCGAATATCTAAAAGGGCGCAAAACTATCAGCAAGAATGAAGACTTCAAGCCTGTTTTGGATGACTTCATGGACCTTTAAAGGTCTTCGGCATAGCCACGCATGAATGCATCCTCTTCAGGAGTCATAGCATCATCATCCACTAGCTCTTGCCTTCCGAAGTCACTATGGATATCCCCTTCTTCTGAGGTATCCTCAAAGTCGTATTCCCATACGGTTTCTTCCATATCACATACCAGAAAAAGTTAAATATATATGTTTACAGTATATACCCTATATAACATATAATTTCAGGTTTGGGTATATGGAAGTTCGAAAATTAATGGCTTTTGGGAATTCTTCGTATGTGGTGTCGCTCCCAAAGGCATGGGTAAACAAGAACAAGCTCAAGAAAGGAGCAGCACTCGTAGTAGAGGAACGGCCTTCTGAGATCATCTTCTCAGCCCAAGAAGGGGCTGGTGATCAAGCCCTCCGGGAAGTTACAGTAAACTGTACAGGCAAGAACGAGCCAGAAATCAAGACAGAGATTACTGCGATGTATGTCATCAACGCAAACGTCATCACAATAACACACATTGACAAGACCAAAGCAAGTTTCGTTAAAGGAATTATTCATGGCTTAGTTGGCATGGAAGTAATCGAAGAAACATCAACCAGAATTATTGCAAAAGATTTCCTTGATTTGAAAGCATTCACCATTCCCGGCACGTTTAGGCGCGCAGACATAATTGTGCGTTCAATGTTGGAAGATTCCTTGCAAGGAAACAAAGAAGATGTTGATTCAATTGATGAACGTGACAACGAAATCAACCGATTGATGTTGTTAAGTGCACGAACAGGCCGTGCTGCTATGGAAAATCCGTTACTTTTACGCCATTTTGACATGACCTATTGGGAAGTGTTAATCGCAAAGCAAATTATGCAACAAGTTGAAATGTTTGGCGATCAAGTAAAGCGTATTTCCCGCGCAATTCCAGAAATCAAGGATGAAAAGCAGAAAGAAGAAGTCATGAAGATCTATCGCAAGATCCGAAGCGACTATCTTGATGTGATGAAAATCTATTACGCGAAGAGTGCTGTCGACGCAATCAAGAAAGAAACAGCGACGAGAAAACTCTTTAAAGAGTGTAGCGCATTGATGGAAAAGAATCCAAACGTAACAACAGCACGATTGGTAGAGTATCTCAACTACATGATTGTGGCGTTAACAAGAATTCTTCGTAGTACAATGGAAATGAAAGCTTAAACAGCTTCAAATCCTGTCCCTACAATTTTGAATGCAATTTCTTTTTCTGGTAGATGCCGATGTTTGCGTAAACGAGCAACGCGATTACCATGCGCACCTGCTTTGAATTCAATCAAGCATTTGCTATTATACTGCATGATGTCTCCGCCAACAACTTTTACTGCATCTTTATTATCAAAATCAGAATACACTTGATTGCTCAGCAATACAGGGATGTTATGCGTCCGTGCAATTTCCAATAATTGCCCGATTTGTTTCGCGAGCAATCGATTCAATCCAATGTTATCTTCTCCTCGCTCTGTTCGATACAATGCAGATATAGTATCGCAAACAATCAATCCGATTTGCGGTGTAATCATGCCCGAAAGCGTGTCAACAATTTGCTGCTGCTTCTCAAAATTAGTTGGTTGCATCAACATGATATTCTCAAGAATTTTATCGCTATCCAGGCAAAGTTGCTGCAATCGCTCTACAGAAAAGCCGCCTTCAGTATCGATAAAGATGACTTTCTTCTCCCGCGCAGCGGCAATACTCGCCAGCAAGCACGTAGTTGTCTTCCCAGTTCCAGCAGGCCCGTACAGCATCGTGACGATGTCTGTCTCATATCCACCTTCCAAAAGAAGATCCAGCACGCTAGATCCTGATGATTGCTTTGCCATGAAAAAAACGACTATCTGAGAATTTATAATGGTTTGCTAGGAGAATTTACGAATGGCTTCTGCATGGTATTCTTGCCAGTTAGCGTCAGCTTCATCAAGTTGACGAACGACTTCCATCTGATATACACCCCAAGGAGCCGCAGCCGCGCTGATTTGCCTTCGCTTCTCCGGAGGCATATCATCATAGACCGTCATTCCTTGCCCCCCTATAACTTCATTAACTGCGCTGATAGTGTAAGAGATCTTAGCTCGTATCGCATTTCGTTCATTGGGATAAAGCTGAGAGAAGTCTCTTCCTCCAGTGGTGCGCTCGATGTAGTTCATAGCAGTAGAGCGCAGAGAAAGCACTTCATCGTACCAAGGTAGTTCCTCAGATTCGGATACCACCTCTGTTACTCTTTCAAGTGTCTCAGTAGTCATACCCAAAGGTAAACCTCTCTTCCATTTTAAGCTTTCCACACCTATACTACCTGCAAAACCTTTTTAAACGGCTCCCAGATTCTGAGAAGTGGATGTAGGCCAAGTACTTGACTACGGTATCTGGGTGCCAACGTTTCGTAATGGAGACTGAGGCTGCAAAGCCGGATGCTGAGGAAAGTCCGCCCACCATAAACGGCCGCCCTTAGGGGGTCCTTAAACGGACGGGAACAGCACAGAAACGACACGGCCTTCAGGTTGGAATGATGCAGTGAATGCAGACGTCCCTGAAGGGAGCGATGAAACGGCAGTCCCGGCTGGTGCAAGTCCAAGACGCTTAGTTTAATGTCAAGACAAACCATCGCATTGCGGGTTTGACAGAAGGCGGCTTATTCTTGATCTACATCCTTCATAATCATGTTAGAAACAACATTTAAGGAAATTAAGGAAGCGGAAACGCGCGCAGAGCGAATTCTAGAGAAAGCTGAACAGGATAAGCAGCAAGTATTGAGTGAAGCAAGACAAAAAGCTACTCAGGCTGCTTTAGAAGCAGAATCTAGTTTTGAGCAAGAGCGTAAAGAAGCTTACGACGACCTGCAAAAAGATAACGATCAACAAAGAAAGAAAATTCTGGATAAGGGGAGTAAAGACGCAGATAAGTTAGAAGACAAAGCATCTGCCAACAGAAAGAAAGCTGTTGATTTTGTTCTCAAGGAATTTCGGAAGTCAGTTTAAAGATGTACGCCGAACGTATGCAGAAGATTAGTATTGCAGGTACAAAAAAAGTACTTGAAAAAACCATCGAAGAAGTTCATAATCTCGAAGCATTACACCTAATCAATCACGTCAAGAAAGAAGAAACAGATCTTGATATTGGCGAACCACTGGCAAAAGCTGAAAATCTCTCGAATGTTCTCATCACGTTGAGTTCTGTAAGCGCAACCCTCGGTATCGAAGGCGATATGCCATTAGAAAATGGATTCCGTGCTGTCGGCGTAAAAAACATGACAGAACTGACAAAGACAGTTTTTGATTTGGAAAAAGAAGTGAAAGAACTTCTTGAAAAAAAGAAGAAAATTGAAGATCGCCGCTCACTCTTGCAATCACGCGCGTCAGAGCTCGAACAACTTGCTCCTCTTGACATTCCAATCGATGCGCTCTACAATTACAAAACGCTTGCTGTGAAACTTCTCCGTCTTACTGAAACAAAAAAACTAAAGGACGCAGGTGCAGAAGTACACACGAGCGAAACAGAACTCGCAGCAGTATTCATACCAAACGAACATCAAGAAGCAATAGAAGAAGTCATCACAAAAGAAGGATATCAAGAAGTAACGCTTCCTTCACTAGCTGAGTTAACCGGTACTGCGAAAGCAAATTTGCGTAAGTGCGAGTCCGACATCAGTAAACTCACAAAAGAATCTGAGCGAGTTGATTTTGAATTGAGCGTGCTCGGGTCAAAATGGAAAGATTTCCTCATTCTAAGTCAGAAATTTCTCAAACAAGAGCAGGAAAAAGCATCTGTTCCTCTCAAGTTCGCTTCAACAAAACACGCATTTGTTATCTCAGGATGGGTTCCTGAGGAAAACATGCAACAAGTTGAAGCATCACTAAACAAAGCAGCGGGAAATGAGGTTTTCATCGAGAGGCACGACATCCAACATGACGAAGATGTTCCAGTCAAGCTACAAAACGCAAAGCCAGTAAAACCATTTGAGTTTTTCTTACGCTTATACTCTTTACCAAACTACAAGGAAATAGATCCGGCAAGTTGGATCTTCATCAGCTTTCCTATTTTCTTTGGTATGATTCTCGGGGATATGGGATACGGGTTGGTAACAGCAATCCTTTTCTTTTACCTACGAACTAAATTACCTGCAATGAAAGACATCTTGGATGTCATGATCATTGCGTCATTCTCTTCGATTGTTTTCGGAGCGATATTTGGTGAAGCGTTCGGTAGCGAGGAGTTATTCGGTTATCACTTCCCGCATTTGTTCCACCGTAGCGTGCACACGATCAACGAGTATCTACTGATTGCAGTTGCTGTTGGATTTGTGCATGTAAACATCGGTGTATTAATCGGCGCGGTCAACGTCTGGAAGCATCACGGATTAGTTCACGCTATTACAGAAAAGTTCAGCTGGTTCATTGTGCAAGCTGGTGTGTACATGATGGCATTGTCCAATTTCGGTATGGATTGGTACACATATCCAATTTGGTACGGTGCAGCAGTGTTTGTAGTTGGTGTCCTGCTCCTCGTTAAAGGAGAAGGATTCAACGGAATTATTGAACTACCAGCTATCTTCAGTAACATGTTGTCTTACTCGCGTATCATGGCTGTTGGCCTATCATCGGTGCTGATTGCAGTTCAGGTTAACGTGTTCGCAGATCAGTTCATGAGCCAAGGCGGCTTAATGATTATTGCAGCAATTATTTTGCTTGTGATAGGCCATGGCATTAACATTTTACTCGGTACGTTTGGCGGCTTTTTACATTCATTACGTTTACATTACGTTGAATTTTTTACAAAGTTCTACAAGGGTGGCGGTACGCCGTATGAGCCCTTTGGGACGAAAGAATAGGAGGAAAAACAAAATGGTAGATGTAGGAACAGGTATGGTGGCACTTGGTGCTGGCGTTGCACTTGGACTAAGTGCGTTAGCTGCAGCAATTGCTGAAAAGGAAATCGGTTCAGCTGCTATTGGAGCAATGGCAGAAAAGGAATCAACATTCGGTAAAGGACTTATCCTTACTGTTATTCCAGAAACGATTGTTATCTTCGGCCTTGTGGTTGCTATCTTAATTATCGGACTAGCACAGGCATAAGAATGGCTATTGAAGATTTGAAAGAGAGGATCGTGAAAAAAGCGCGGGACGACGCTGATAAGCAGCTTGATGACGCAAGAAATGAAGCTGCTGAGATTATTAGTAAGTCAAAACTCACTGCCCAGGCAACAAAGAAAACTGCGTGGGAAGAGTTGAACAAGCAAATTGATCAACAGCGCGCACGTGCAAAAGCCGGTGCAGAACTGGAAGCAGAAAAAATGGTGCTCAACAAAAAGAAAGAGCTCATCGAATCTGTTTTCGAGGATGTAAAGGAGAAAGTATCCTCTCTTGATGCAAAAACGCGTAAAGCTGATTTGCAAAAACTCATGAAAAAGGCTGACAAAGAGTTAACAGTAGCAAAAGTCTACTGCAATAAGAAAGATACCGACAGTATCAAAGGAGCAAAAGCAGTTTCCGCTCCAATTCTCGGTGGACTTATTGCAGAGGAAAAATCTGGAAAGATTTCTCTAGATTTAAGTTACGATTCGATGTTAGAAGTTGTTCGTGAGCAGACGGCAAAAAATGTCGCAGAGATACTGTTAAAATGAAACAAATAGCGATTGGAAAACACCCGTACACATTTGCACGTGTAAGTGCAATGAAAGCAAACCTCCTTGGAAAGGAGGAGTATGCTCGCCTTGTAAAGATGAGTCTAAATGAAGTGATTAGCTTCATTCAGGAAGGTCAATACAAGAAAGAAGTAGACGAACTTGCAGTACAATACAAAGGTGTGGATCTTCTTGAACAAGCGCTTAACAAGAACTTGAAGCAAACTGTCGAGAAGATTCTAAACATTTCCAAGCGCGAACTACAGTATGTCATCCAAGCATACTTGATGCGGAACGATATCAAGAATATCAAAACAATCGTCCGTAGCAAGTTCACTCAGCTTCCTGATGAAGAAGTAGATCACTACTTACTTCCGTCTGGTGTTGTAAGTGAAGCACGTTTGAATGAGATGCGACAGGC
>JANQSZ010000028.1 GCA_028279045.1 Candidatus Nanoarchaeia archaeon
CTGAATACGTTTTCCTGGTTTCAGCGTAACACCACTAATTACCCAGTAGTTTCCATCCCACACAGCTGAGTCAGAGTCAAGGAGGATTGCACCATTCACAATTGCATCCCTACTTCCCTGAATAGTCTGTCCAGACCTAGGAGTAAACGTTTGCAATCGGTGGACTCCATCTGCCAAACAAATAGTAGCGCCTGGCCCTCTGCTGTTAATTGCATTCTGAATACTTTGCCCTGGTTTCACTGTAACATCGCAGGATTGTGCAGTGCTAAAGGTGGCAAGAGATAATAAGAGCACTACAGATAATAGAACGATAGAACTAAGTTTCACTCTCTTTTTCACTTGCGTGTTCATTTAGTATACCAATCCTATAAAAACTACTATTTAAATGTTACGAAGGAGGGACGGCATAATTATTTAAGAGGTAACAACCTAGCTAGCGTTATGGAAGTTTCCGAAGAAGAGCTCAAAAACATGAGTCCTGAGCAGATTGCAGAGCTCCAAAAGCAAAATTGCATCTTCTGCCAGCTCGGCTCTGGAAAGGTTCCTGCCAAAACAGTCTATGAAGATGAAGACTTGTTCGCGGTTCTCGATATCAATCCAGCAACACCTGGCCATGTTCTCCTTATGCCAAAAGAGCACTACGCAATCATGCCGCAAGTACCTGAGTATATTATAGAGAAGATGTTCATGGCTGCTAAAGGATTATCACAAGGCATGCTCAAAGCGCTCTCAGCCAAGGGAACCACAATATTCGTTGCCAACGGCATGGTTGCTGGACAAAGAGCCCCACACGTCATGGTCCATATCATTCCTCGCGTAGAAGGCGACGGTATCGGTTTAGTTGTTCCGCGCGGCAGCATTCCTGATGAGCAAATCAAAGTCATCAAAGAGCGACTCGGCCCGCTTGTCAAGCAGCATATCGGCGAATCAACAGTAAAGCCCCCTCAACTTCCTCAAGAGCCAACTCCAGAGCCACAGCACATTCCGCCACCAGAAGCAGTTCCACAAACAACGCCAGATCTAGAATCTGAGCCAGAGGAGCCTGAACAAGAAGAACCAGAAAGCGAAGGTAAAGTAGCAAAAGTTGGCGTCAAGAAAGACAAAGATTTCCTCTATTACGTTGACAAAGACGGCGATATTGCACGTAAAAAACTAGTGCGCGGCAAAAAGAAGAAGGATGATGTCAAGGATGTTGATGAACTAATCAAAGAACCAGAAAAACCTGAACCGAAACAAGAACAACCAGAACCAAAAGAACCGCAGCCGGAGAAACCAAAGTCAAAGGATAAGAAAACCTCAACAGGTTTGGAGGATCTTGCAAATGGCTAAGTGTCCTTTTTGCGAAGTTCAGGAACGCGAAGAGCTTATTCTCTTTCAAGACGATAAAGGTATTGTCGCGATTAATCCCGACGGTAAAATACCTGGCCAGCTTGTTGTAGTTCCAAAAGATCACCTAACAATTGTAGAACAAACTCCTGATTATATTCTTGGACATCTCGCAGTTTTAGCAAACAAAGCCTCAACAGCAGTGTTTGAAGCATTCGGTGTAGCAGGAACAAACATCATGATTACAAATGGCATTGCTGCAGGCCAAACAGAGCCCCACGTCGGTATTCACATCATTCCACGTAACGAGAATGACGGCATCGCACTTAATTGGAATCCACGCCAGGCAGATGAAGAACAACTATCCACGATCGAACTCCAACTTAAAGAATACACCAAGGGCGTCGGTGATTTCCAGAAAGAAGAAAAGCAAGAAGTTATCGAAGAAAAACACGATGACGTGGATCAAGACTATCTTATCAAACATTTAACCAGAATTCCTTAAAGCAGCAACAAGAACAAGTTACCATACAAAACCGTCAACACATACGATGCCAAGAAACTCGGCATGAACGGTATGCCTTCTTTGATATACACTTGCTTGACTTTTCCTTTCGCTGCAAGCTTCTTCACCGTCGCTATCTGCTCTTTCGAAATACCTAAATCTTTAGGTCCTGCAATGTATTTTCCGTCAACACGAATTTCCTTAGCAATCCAATCTCCTTCTGTTAATCTTCCAGGAGAAACATAGCGGTACATTGCAATGTTTTCAACCACCCGTACAAAAATAAGCAAGTAAAAACTAATTGAACTCACTGCGATCAGCGCTGGTATAAATAATTTAATAAGCGGTTCTTGTATGAATAAAAATAACAAAATTGCAAACACCATTGCAAAAATAACCAAGTAGGAATACAATCTTTTTTTGCGTAATTCTTTCTTGACTTCTGCAACAAATTTATCGCGTAGTCGTATCGCCGAGAAAACGCTCCAAACCAAAGCATATGCAACTCCTGCGACAAGCATGTTTAGGAAAAATCCGAGTAAAAATAAATTTTGAAAATCAACATATGGCGCTACCAAACTAAACGGTATGCCGAACAGTGCTCCCATCCCCATTAAGAATTTACTATCTCCACCGCCCCATTGTCCAGAGTAGTACAATCCATAGCCAACCGCGACAAACAAGATAAGTCCAGCAGCACTCGCAAGAAAGATGTATGGATCCTTATACACAAGAGATACTATTGCTGCATTTGCCATCCCAAACACCATCAGGGCATAGCTCAGCCAATCTGGCACTTCTCGTGTTCTGATGTCAGTATATGTCGCAATCAGCAACGCAATAAGTCCAACACCAATTTCCAAGGGACCCATACAACTACTAGAAAAAATCCACTATATAAAGTTACTTAATACGAATAACTTCCAAGTTCTTCGGTGCATTCGTCTCGATCCTAAATTGCTTATGCAGCGAGCTCGCCAAATCCAAACATCGGGAGCTTTCTCCGTGCACAACAATAACCTTTTTCGGTTTCGGCTGACATTTCTGGAAGAAATTCATCAATTGCTTTCTTCCCGAGTGTCCGCTAAATCCTTCAATCGTATACACTTGACAATTCAATTTCAAATATTCCTGTTTTGATCCTGTTGCAAAGTGAACTTCTCTTTCTCCTTGCTGAATCCGTCTTCCTAAACTACCTTGTCCTTGATATGCCACAAAACAAAGCGAGTTCTTTGAACTTCCGCCCAGATGTTTAAGGTATTCAACACTCGGTCCACCCACAAGCATTCCCGATGTTGCCAGAATAACGCACGGTCCGGTGTCTTCAATAACTTGCATACGTTCTTTTGCACTACCAACTTGCTTGAAAACATCTGACAAGAACGGATTCTCATCTTTATGGAAAATTTGTCGTCGGATTCCAGCATTCAAGTATTCTGGATACGCTGTGTGAATTGCCGTAACATCCCATACCATTCCGTCAATGTAAACTGGAATTCTATCGAGTTTACCAGTTCGAATAAGTTGTTCAATAATCATGAGTACTTCTTGTGCTCTTCCAACACCTAATACAGGCAGCAATACTTTCCCGCCTCGCTTAATCGTGCTAGAAATGATTTCTGCAAGGTATTCATCGCTTTCTTGCTTTGGTGGTAATACATTATCTTTTCCACCGTACGTAGACTCTACAATGACCGATTCAAGACGTGGGAATTTTGTTGCAGCTGGTGCAAGCAAAGCCGTCTGACCGTATTTCATATCACCAGTGTACATTAGGTTGTGTAGTCCATTACCAACGTTCAAGTGGATCATTGCGCTTCCCAATACATGTCCTGCGTTGTACAATGTCATTCGCACATCAGGCGTGATATCAGTTACTTCTTCGTAATCAACCGCAATGGTATGTCGAATCATTTCTTTAACATCATCTGCCCCAAAAATGCCTTCTCCACTTTCAGAGTGCATGATCTTTACGTAATCCAGCAACATCAATCCTGCGATATCTCTCGACGGTGGTGTCAAGTACACTGGTCCGCGATACCCAAATTTGAACAAATATGGTGTAAATCCAACGTGATCCAGATGCGCATGACTAATAATCACTGCATCCAATTTGTTAATATCAAATTCCGGTGCATCCAAGAAAGGAAACATTCCGTTCTTCCCACCAGCAACATCTACACCACAGTCCATCAAAATTCTACTTTCTGGTGTTTGCAAGTAAATACTTGAACGTCCAACTTGCCTTCCTGCGCCTAACATAGAAACACGAATCCATTCTTCCTTCTTTTCCCGTTGCCATCCATCATAAATTCTCTGCCCAATCTTGTGCAAGAATTTACGTCGGTAATCAGAATCCCGATACAACACACCACGAATATTTTCTACAATCTTTGACCGGATTGGCGGCGCTCTTCGAATAAGTGGCACCCAGAATGTTTTTTCTCTAATTTCTCGAAGTAATGCACCTTGCTTACCAATGGCAAGTCCAGGTTTATCTGCTTCGATAACAACTTGAGATCTCTGTGAGTCAAAAAGAATTTGCGTTACTCCACATTTCTCTGGAAGTATCTTTCGAATGTGTTCTTCTGCCTTATCTTCTTCTTCAGTGAGTTCTGGATCTACCCGGAGCTCGACGCGTTTCTTGATATCTTGCACGATATCTTTGATCAATCCATCGTTTTTGAGAAAGAACTCAGTGTCCTTTGTATACAAAACAATGTTTGCTCCTTCAAATACCGCGTCAGAAACTTTGCCTTCCGGTATATGTTTCAGAATCTCTTTTATTATCTTATTCATACTATCACAACGATAACAGAAATGTTATGCAGTAACTGTTGTGTCGATTGTTTTATGGACTTTGTCGATGATGCCGTCTTTAGTAATTGCAACAACGTCGATTCCTTGTCCACTTGCCGAGTCTCGCTGAATAGCAGCATTTAGTGCTTTTACAGCCAACTCAGTTCCTTCTTTTACTGTAATATCTTTCTTGTACAGTGTTTCGAGAACACCATACGCCATTACGCTTCCTGATCCTGAGCTGACAAAGTCTTCAACTTCAGATAAGGAACCATCAGGGTAAAGATCGTAAGCATGATATCCGTGGTGATCTGCTCCTCCTAGCAAGAAGTGAGCAACACTCGGAATCATAGTCATTCTTCGAATGCTTTCATACACCATACCAGACAACAAGTTTGCTGCTTCTTTGACAGTTGTTTCTCGTGTCTGCCGGTAGAGCTTCAATCGCAATTCTGCTTGAATCAACTTCACAAGAACCTGGATATCGCTAACAGAACCAGCTACAGTGAGTACCATATTGTCAGAAATATTGTACACTTTCTGTGCTCGCTTGTCTGCAATAAAGTGTCCAGCTGTTGCGCGGCGATCAGCGCCCATTACAACACCATCAACACATTTGATACAGACCGTTGTCGTACCAGTTTTGAGTAATTCTTGCGTCATTTTTATCTGAGAATTAACCTTTCAGAATTCACCCCGATATATAAAGCTTTCGTGAAAAAAAAGAAAAAAAACAGGAGCGAACTCCTGTTGATCAAGTAATCATTTCTTCTTTCCATCAGATACGCAGCAGAATCCTGGCGCCATAGCTCGGATTAGTTTATGTGTACCCATCAAGAGGAACACAACGGTAAACCAGCTAGGAAGTCCAAATCCTACCACGCCATAGTCAGCAAGTAAGTAAACAACACCTATTACAAGGAGCGTTAAACCTGCCAATTTCAGATATTTTGCGCTGTAACAACCCATATACTTCACCTCCCAAAGTCGTATGAGTAATCCCTCTACACTCGAATTCATTGTATTTAAGAGTTACTAATCCTTTATATACTCCTAGTGGAAAACGTTTATAAAGCCCTCGTCCTATAGAAAGGACAATGCCAGACATATACCAAAAGGAGTGGTCAGCAGCTGACGTAAAGCGATCGTTGTCCATGGGCAAGCATCACAAGCTCAAGCGATTCATCCATACGAGCGAACTGATGTCTCCAATTATCATCATTACCGTAATCATAGCCACGTATTTCTTCCTTAACACCACAATAGGGGATTGCCAGCTTGATGGCCTTGCATGTGATTCCACAACCATTGAAGAAGGCATGATAGCGATCCAGCTTCAAAACACCAACCAAGATCAAATCCTAGTGGAAGAGTTCATCGTAACGAGCAATGGTCAGAGTTGCTATGCAGCACTCCGCAGCTACATTGATCCTGGCACATCAAAATCTGTTGCAGTAGAAAACTGCGCAATCACTGATCAGGATTTGAACGTGCAATTCACTTATGTTAACGCAGCAACAGGTGCAAAGACAATAACATCCAGCGTAATTTCAAATGTACAATACAAAGAAATTATCACACCGCCTCCGCCAAGAGAATTACCAATAGTCTACCCAGAAGAAACAAATGAGTCTGAGTTTGAACTCAATAAGGAAACTATTGAACGTCTTATTCGCCCGCCAGATCCTGTACGGCCAGCAACAGAAATCACACCAGAAACACCGCCGGTCTACAAAGGATGTGTTGAACAAGCGTATTGCGATGGAAGTAATGCAATGTTCCTCTACACCAGTTGTCGCCGAGAAGTTATTGAGGAATGTACAAGAGGTTGTACTCAAGGACTGTGCATCTAGAATAATTTAAACTTCTTTTCTTCCTTTTCAAGTTGTTTCAACAAGTCTTTCTGTTTCTTATTCAACTTGCTAGGCACTTTGACAATAACGCGCACAATCTGCGATCCTTTACTGCCTGTATGTAAATCAGGTAGCCCTTCATTCTTCATCCGCAATAACGTATGGCTCTCTGTTCCCGACGGAATCTTAAGTTTAGCAGATCCGAATAAAGTGGGAACTTCTACCGTATCTCCGAGTGCAGCTTGCGAATAAGTAATTGGGATTTCAAGATAAATATCATTTTTCTTTCGTTCAAACGTCTTATGGTTCTTAACATGCACTTCCACAAACAGATCTCCTGCAGGGGTTCCTTGTTCACCAGCTTCTCCTTGGCCAACCATGCGCAATTGCGCACCAGTATAAATTCCAGCAGGGATTTTAACGTCAATTTTCCGTGTCTTTTCAGTTCTTCCAGAACCGCCACATTCGTGACATCTGTTCTTTATCGATTTTCCTTTTCCTCTACACGTCGGACACAATCCTGTTGTTGCAAACACACCAAATGGTGTTCGTTGTTCTTGTCGAACTTGTCCTTGTCCTCTACACGATCCGCATGTCTCAATATCGCTATCAGTTTCTCCGCCAGATCCTTTACAATGTTTACATGTTTCTAATCGAGGAAGAGTTATTGTTTTCGTAACACCTGTAGCAGCTTCTTCAAGAGAAATGTCAAGTTGGTAGTGTAAGTCATCTCCTTTACTCCTACCACGTCCGCCTCGAAATCCTTCACCAAAAAATCTACTGAAGATGTCATCAAAATTAAATCCTGAGAAGTCTTGCTGTCCAAATCCACCGAACCCTTGTCCGGGTCCTGCAGATCCAAACTGATCATATTGTTGTCGCTTAGCATCATCACTAAGTGTAGCGTACGCTTCGTTTATTTCCTTTATCTTGTCAGCATTCCCCGCATCTTTGTTCAAGTCAGGGTGGTGCTTCTTTGCTAACTTTTTGTACGCTTTCTTAATATCTGCTTTCGTTGCATCCTTGGAAATACCAAGGACATCGTAATAATCAGCCATTAAGTTTTGCTCTCGTCGGTCTTGAAGTCTGCGTCAACAACATTCTCCTTGTCTTCAGATTTTTCATCAGGTTCAGCTGGTTGCTCATTTTGTTGAGCTGCAGCTTTCTGATACATCTCTGTTGATACTGCCTGAACGAGTTTGTTCAGTTTCTCAAGTTGCTCTTTAATCTTTGCAGTATCTTTCTGCTCAGGTTTCAAGAGTTCTTGCAATGCATCCTTTTCTTTGCTGATATCATCAAGTTTCGCTTGGTCTACTTTGTCCTTCATCTCGGAAACAAGCTTTTCTGTGCTGTACACTGTTGCTTCTGCTTCGTTCAATGTTTCAATTTCTTCCTTGCGTTTCTTATCTTCGTCTGCATGTGATTCTGCGTCTTGACGCATTTTTTCAATCTCAGTCTCATCAAGTTTCTGAGCAGCAGTAATCTTAATGCTCTGTTCTTTCTGTGTACCAAGATCCTTTGCGTTGACATGCACTAAACCGTTTGCATCGATATCAAACGTGACTTCAATCTGTGGAATTCCCCGAGGTGCTGGTGGAATTCCAACCAAGTCAAACTGACCCAATGTTTTGTTGTCAACAAACATACTTCGTTCTCCCTGTGCAACCCTAATTGTTACCGCAGGTTGATTGTCTGCTGCTGTACTAAATATTTGGGACTTTTTCGTTGGGATTGTTGTATTTCTTTCAATGAGTTTCGTAAACACTCCCCCGAGTGTTTCAATTCCCAACGATAGCGGTGTAACATCCAACAAAAGAACATCCTTAACGTCTCCTGCCAAGATTCCCGCTTGAATTGCTGCTCCCATGGCAACTGCTTCCATAGGATCAACACCACGTTCCACTGGTTTACCAATGTAATCTTCAACAAAACTACGAACAATTGGCATTCTCGTCGGTCCGCCAATCATAACAATTTTACTAATGTCTCCTTTCTGCAATTGCGCATCTGCAATTGCTTGTTCCAAAGGATGTTGACATTTGTCAATAATCGGTTTAACAATTTGTTCGAGCTTTGCACGTGAAATTTTATGGACAAAATGCTTTGGTCCGCCATCTTCACCTTGCGTAATAAATGGCAGGTTGATGTCAGTTTCCATTACAGTAGAAAGTTCGATCTTTGCTTTCTCTGCTGCTTCACGAAGACGTTGCATTGCCATTTCATCGGCGCTCAAATCAATACCAGACTCTTTCTTGAATTCATCAACAAGATACTTCATGACATCTTCATCCATGTTCTGTCCGCCGAGTTGCGTATCTCCCGACGTGGATTTTACTTCAAAGACGCCTTCGCCAAAATCCATTACAGTAACGTCTAAAGTTCCACCGCCAAGGTCAAACACCAAGATTGTCATATCTTTATCCGATTTGTCCAAACCATATGCAAGCGATGCTGCTGTTGGTTCATTAACCAAACGAAGAACTTCTAATCCTGCAATGCTTCCCGCATCCTTTGTTGCTTGACGTTGATTGTCATCAAAGTAAGCAGGCACAGTAATGACTGCTTTGTCTACAGCCTCTCCCAAAAACTCTTCTGCATCTCGTTTAATCTTCTGCAAAATAAACGCAGACACTTGTTGCGGTGTATATTCCTTACCAAAAATAGAATACTTGTGTGCAGTACCCATCTTTCGCTTTGCACCAATGACAGTGCCGCTAGGATTACTAACTGCTTGTCTCCGTGCAGGCTCACCGACGAGCATTTGCTCTTTATTATCAAAGGAAACAACGCTAGGAAATGATTTTCCATATGCTGTTGCGCCTTCTGCACTCGGAATTATCTTTGGCTTGCTTGCTTCCATGAAAGCCGCAGCCGAATTACTTGTTCCAAGATCAATACCAATAATTTTTCCCATTCTAACCCTCCGTGGACTTGCCCACTTTAACTTTGCTATGCCGCAATACTTCTCCATCCAACAGGTAGCCTGCTTGCAGCTCTTCTAAGATCATCCCTTCTTCACCGTTATCCTGCATGAGAACCTCATGCAGGTACGGATCAAAGTGTTTGTTTGCAGTCTCGATGTATTCGAGACCAAGTTGCGTTAAAATTGTGTGAAGTTGATCATGCAAAAGGACGACTCCTTTCTTGTCGTCTTCATTTTGAATGTGGTCAATCGCCGAGGTAAAACTGTCTAACAAGGGAAGAAATGATGCAACAACACTTCGCTTCGCCCGTTGCTCTTCTGATTGAACTTCTTTAATTTCTCTTTTCTTGTAGTTTTCAAATTCAGCTTGGACGCGTTGCAGTGTGTCTTTATACTCATCTGCAAGCTCCTTCCAGTTCGTTTCAGGTGCTTGTTCTTCTTCCATTTTTCTGTCGACCTTAAATCAACAAAGGCGATTTAAGATAAAAGGGGATCGAAGTCATATATAAATCTTCCGGTAAAAAGAGAAACATTTATATATTCGTTGAACTCAACTCAACAGATGATTCGGCGTATTACCATTGTCAGCACGCGTGTAAATCCTCAGAACACAAGTGTAAATACTGACATCCATGCTTTCTGCGATGCACTGGGGTTGTTCAGCCTACGTGACAAGGAAAGTTCACTGTATCGTGTATTCGTGGAGATCCTCAAGGCATCAAAAAACAACGGAGGGTTAACAAGTGATGAGCTTGCAGCCAGGACACAGTTGTCACGAGGAACTGTTGTTTATCATCTGAAGAAGCTTTTTGAGTCCGGAATTATCATCGCAGACCATAACAAATACTATCTACGGGTGCAAAATCTTTCGCAGCTAGTAGATGAGCTCACAAGAGACGTTGAGCGATCGCTGAATGATATTGCGGCAATTGCGCACAGAATTGACGAGGAGCTAGAGTTATGACACGGGAACGTGTGCTTGCGCAGTTTGGTGTTCATCCGCTCCACTATTTGGGTGTATACATCATCGCTGCACTCTTCACAGCAACAATTATTGGCATAGTCATAGCGATCCCTATTGTTTTAATTACAGAATTTGTCCGTCGGGGTCACACCTTTGTGATAACAGATAAGCGTCTCTTGCACCGCTATAAGTTTCTTTCAAAGAAAAGCTCGAGTGTGTACTATGCAAAGGTGACCGATGTCCATCTTACGCAGGGGGTTATGCAGCGCATTCTTGGCATCGGTACAGTTCACATCAACACCGCAGGAACCGATGCAACAGAAATGGTGTATTTTGGGATTAAGGATCCTACAAAAATCAAAAATGTGATTGGAAGAAATCTCGTCAAACGCTAGAACTCTTCTATTTTTGTTTCCGCAAGGTGTGCTTCATGCGTGTTTCCTTTCGGGATCTGTTTCTGTCGGTGAATTCGCGCAAATGCAGGTGTAATGATAATGTGATCATCACCAAATCCAGCGATATCGCCTTCAATTGCATCTGTCGTCTTCTTCAACTTGTTAACAGCACGCTTAAGCTCGATCAAATCCTTGTCTTTCAGCGGCTTAATGTTGACAATAGCAATAGTATTGCCTTCCCGCAAAGCATCTAGAATTGATTTCACATCAACAAAGTCTTCTACTGTAAAAGTCCGCACTGTTGCTTTACCTTTGGTATCAGCAGCAGCAGTATTTAATTCAACATAATCAGCGGTGACATGCTGCTCGCCTTCTGGAGCTTCTTCACCTGTCATCATGTCAGAAAATTTTGAACGAATGTTGCCTAAAATATCAGCCATTTGCACTTCCCCTGTTAAGTTTTGATTACTACAAGGAAAAGAAATAAGATTCAACCTTTATATAAGTTTCGATTCGCAATCAGGCAAAAAGTACTTAAAGAATCGCGATGAAATTGCACATATGGAAAAAATTCTTTCAATAAATTTCAAGACGTACCCTCGAGGTACTGGACAAGAGGCAGTCAAAATGGCAAAGTTGTGCGAGCAAGTTGCCAACGAAACAGGCGTACGCATTATCATTGGCGTTCAAGCAGTTGACCTTCGCATCATTAAGGAAGCTGTCGGCATAGAAGTCTTTTCGCAGCATATGGACAACATCAAGCCAGGCCGCGGTACAGGGCATATCCTTCCTGAAGCAGTCAAGGAAGCAGGCGCAGACGGCGTATTTCTTAACCATTCAGAGCACCGCATGGATTGGGACGAACTCGTGCAAGCGGTTACTCGAGCAAAAGAAGTCGGCCTTAAAACAATAATTTTCATGGCCACGCCAGAGAAGATCAAGAAAGCAGCTGATCTCGAGCCAGATTTTCTCGCTATCGAACCACCAGAGCTTATTGCAGGAGATATTTCTGTATCCACCGCTAACCCAGCAATCATCAAGGATTCTGTAGATGCACTAGGCAGCAAAGATATTCCGTTATTGTGTGGCGCCGGTGTTAAAACGTCAGAAGATGTTAAGATTGGTCGCGAGTTAGGAAGCGCAGGTGCAATTCTTGCATCAGGCGTCATGTCCAAGACCGACGATCCACTCTCTGAATTGAGAAAACTAACAGAAGGCTTCTAAGCGTGCCGTGCACGCCCTTTTTTATCCATTACGCCAATGTTACGACCCTTCTCTTCTTCGAGCACCGCTCCAAGTAAAAATCCTCTATACCCAAGATAGCGTATTGCAAACACCAGTATAGTTCCAAACAAGATAGAGAAGAAAATAACTCCGTGTACAACCGCTTGTAACGGTTCTGTACCCGCAATACCAGCTTGCGCAGGTACTTGAACTAGCACAGCAGCTGCCAATCCTTTTGGAATTAAACTCGCCATGACTGTTTTATCCGTTGCATATGTTTTGTATCGCGATACATGCACTGCTAACGGCCGTAGCGCAATCAACAGCAGAGTCATTGCGGCTGCTAACAATATTAAGATTGGCTCACTGAAGTCAACCAAGATTCCAATGTACACAAAGAAAAACGTCTTCAAGAAGAATGTAATCTGACCAAATATTTGTTCTGTTTCATGACTCGCATCACTCAATTCCTTTTCGAGCGATTCATTAGTAGTATGGAAGAACCGTCGGTAATTACCCAGTACAATTCCAAATGAAAGCGTTGCAATTGCTCCAGCACCATCAATTTTCGTAATAAACGCAACAGCGCTGTATAATACAAGCAATATGCCAATTGTAACCATGTAGAACAGTCGAATTTTCTTGAATCTTCTCTCAAGTTGCAACCATGCCAATCCTGCAACAGCACCGACGAGAATTGCAATGCTAAACGATCCCAGTAAACTGTTCAGCAAGTCTGCAAGGGAAAAGAATTCTGATGCAATGATATCAACTGCAGTAACCGCAACCACAATAACAAGTACGTCGCTCACCGCAGATTCAATCGTCAAGATTAGCGATGTTTGTTTTCTAATATTCAGTTGCCGCAGCATCGGAATAACAACTGCCGAGCTTGTTCCACCAAGAATTATACCTAACAGCAGTCCAATTTGCATTGACCAGCCGAACAAAATAGAGAGCATAGTGATAACAGCAACGGTAATGAGAAAATTCGTAAACGTAAGCAGCATGGCAGACGTCATGCCTCTCAACAAGTCACGCAAACGCAGATGTAGCCCACCTTCAAACAGCATAAATAATAACGCGAACGTAATGAAGAACGGCGCTGCACCAGCTATGTCACCAGGCGCAACCCAATGCATGATCGGCCCGATCAGCACACCGACGAGCATTAACCATAACGCATCTGGAATGTTTGTTTTTCGAAATATCCATTCTCCGAAGAAACCAAAGAAGATAATCAGTCCCGCACCGAAAAATGCAGTAATAATTTCTACCATTTATCTCCCCAACAAGTCTTTAGGAATATCTAAGAATTCTTGCAACGCATCATCCCAGCTAGTTGCAGGAACGCTATGAAGCGGCGCAACAACATTGCCAGTAATACCAGCACCACACGCTTGCGGCGGATCTAATTTGCCTCCTTGCACACATCGTCCAGGGTTACCGTTGCCGTTCTCGCATACAGCCGCATAGTAAAATCCATCAGCTGCACAGAAATGATTATTACAGTTCAGAATGTTGCAGATACCTGCAGAGCCCGGAGTACTAAACGTATTTCGACTGGATTCTCGCAGTTTAAAGTTCACAACTCGGTTCTTTTCATTCACTTCGTTGTACAAGAAATGGTTAACTTGTATGATTGCTCCGTTTTCAAAACGGATGTAATCTTGAGATTTTGATTTTATCATTGATCCAGGTCCTGTTTCATCAGCTGACAGATAAAAAGTCAAGCGTTCGGATGGTTCTCCGTCAACTTCCAAAAGCAAAGTTGTAACAGCTAATCTGTCATCATCCCAACTTAAGGGTCCAACAATTTTTGTTTTTGGTTTTCCTGGCACATGTTCAAGGACAAGAACAGAAACCTTTGTGCCGCCATCGCAAGGGCCAATGGATTGCCTTCCATTACAGAACCAGCGCGTAGCACCAAGTCCAACTTGAGCTGTTTGAGTATCCCAAAAGGTTACTGGTTCAGGAGGAAGTTCAGCGTCTTGATGAAGTTCATAAACAATATGAAACTTCACAACACCGGAAAGCGTAACTGATTCAACCACTATTATATTTCCATCAGAGAGCGTATTTGCTTCGCCAGGAAGTAAAGAATCAGTAAATTGATCTCCGTACTTCAAAGTTGCTCTGCCCCCAAGATCAACATGTTCAACAGAGACTCTCAAGCCTTGGAAGAGTACAGACTCTCCTCGAGAAAGCTGGTAGGTTTCAATTTCATCAGGAAGGCAATGGCCGCCGCTACCGAGTGTAATTAAACCAATAAAAAGTCCTTTTGCCACGTTACATCGTTTGATATCAAACTCGCCGCCTTCCGGCGCAGGCTCATCAGTATCAGGCAACGGAGCTCCTCGCATCTTCTCTCCCGTACTTTTACTCCGTTCTGATTTCGTCGCAGTTCGTGTCGAAAGTAATTTCTTTAATTCAGTAACGTGATCACCAGATCCTTCAGTAAGTTCCTTTTCTTTAGCGAGTGTCTTCGCAGCAGAAACAAGAATCTCTGCAGATGCTGCTTCCGGTGGTGAAAAGGTTGCGATTGCTCGTCGTTTTCCGCCGGCAAAGTCATCAAAAATAATTTCATCGATACGAATGATTGCACCGTCTCCTAGTGCCCAGACACTGTACTCCTGCAAGCGTGGCGATCTCCATGGTTCGCCGTTGTTGGAAAGTTCACTCCAATCAACATCTTCGTCAGAAACTTTGACTGTCAGAATAGCAAATTCAGGATTCACAAACTCCAGGAAGATTGAATATTGTACACCTAAAGCATACACACCTCTGTTTAATCCTTCCATTAATTCAATTCGTGGTTCTGCTGCAGCACAATCTTCCTCACAAAGTCCACGTTGTTCATTAATATTGCAAATGCCGTTACCGCAGTATGATATTGGTTGGTTCTCAAGTTTACATTCACTTGAGCAGCCGTCATCATCAACTAAATTGCCGTCGTCGCACGACTCTTCGCCCTCTAAAACATCATTTCCACAAACACCGTTGATCATACAATGATTACTACACTCGTCATTATCTATTCTGTTACCATCATCACATTGTTCGTGAATCAAATCGCGATTAGGAGCTTGTGTAATTCCATCACCACAGAAGGGTTCAATGAAACAAGTATCACCAACATCTTGTCTCACTTTGAATGTGGGACAGTGTTGGGTTACAATACAAACTTTTTTTCCTGCGTTAGCACCTGCTTGCGCGCAGAAGCAATCACCATATTCATCTGGTGTGGTACAGGCAACCTTTGGAACACAAATGTGTGTACCAGGTGGAATAATATCAATAATTAGAATGTCATTATTCAAATTGTAAATATGGTCAGGAGTAGTATCATAGAGCCCAGCAATGTCAACAATGTCTTGTCCAGGTGCAACAGGATGCGCCAGACCAGTATCACAGGTCAAATCTTCTACAGCCTGTCCAAACGCAGATGGGATAAAGAGACCTACTAAGAATACAGTGAGCAATAGCACTACAGTGCGCCGCATAACGCGACCTTCATTCATTCTTCAATTTGCGTAAGTATCCTTTATAAAGGTTGTGGTTTTCACAACTAGTATACAGAAATCCACCCTAGCTAATGTGTAAATATGCCTTGACAGGCCGCAAGTAGTTGCCACCAGCATGTGTTGCCTGTACATCTACCACATACGTGCCATCTGGCACATCATCAGGGACCTCTAATAAGAAAGGAGCATACACCGTCTCTCCCAATTCAATAGATTCTGTAGGAGCAATCTTCTGCACTTGAAACAAGGAAGTAACACCGATCGGATTCCTTTGCGGATCTTGTGCAGTAACAACACTAACACCAAAATCAAACGTTCGAGAAACATCTTCATTATTTCTAATGCCAACATGAATCGTTACCGTATCTCCGCGATGTACATCTCTAACATTAGAAGGATAAGTTGCAACCCAACTTCCTGCATTAAGTTGCCGATTGATTTCTCCTTTTGCTTCTGGTCCTGTTTCTTCTAGAATATCAGTACCAGTTTCAATAATAGTACGTAACACAGCTAAGCTCAAACCTAATACAGCTATCGCAATGATAAGAATGACAACAAAATTGATACTTAACTCAACAGCTTTTTTGTTCATCTCGTGATCTCGTACTCGCGAATCAGCAATGCCATGAAGATAATTAAGATTGCTGCGCCGCCCGCAAGGAGATAAAGCCCGTCGGTAACTCGACCTTCGTACATCTGAAATAGACCAAAGATCATTATTCCAAAGCCTACCCACAGAAATTTGTCAAGTACTAATTTGAGAATGTGAAATTCTTGTTCTTTTGTTAGTTTTTTCTTAGCCATTTACTTAACCTCAACAAAGAATTGTTTGGTTGCTACAATATCTGTTTGATCGTTACCGCCAACAGCAAGAACACAAATATATTTTCTGCTTGCAGCATTAGGAGGAACAACGAAGAGTGCTTTGTATGCAGCGTTGTCAGCAACATCAACCTGTTGTCCAACTGCTTGCATGTCAACAAATTGCGGTACACCATTTACATCGAGTCCGCGTGATTCTAATCCAGGGGTGGTGATGTCGCTACTAGGCGTACACCGTTGAATATTTGGTTCTTGACTAGGTGCAACAGCACTGGGCCCGCTATTATAGAAGTTAAACGAAAAGTCAACACTCGTTCCTCTATTTACTTTCAGGGTCTCAAATGGCAATACGATCGGCTCGCCAGGCGTAGCCGCGATATCAGGAACAGGAAACGTGATTTTGTCTTGAACAGCCTCAAACTGGCCTTTGATGAACATCAAACCCAGCCCAAGCATAGTGATAGCAAAGATTATAACAACAATAGAGTTGATGGAGAGATCAAGACCGCCTTTTTTATTCACAAAATCACCTCTTAGTCCCCTAGGAGTTCCTTGCTTTATAAATGTTCCTGTTTGCCTATGATAAAGTTTATATAGGCCCCCTAATTCCGTCAACAGGTAGTTTTTATAAAGACTCACTAGGAGGACACATATACAATGGCAGAAAAAACACACATCAATCTCGTTTTCATTGGTCACGTAGACCATGGTAAAAGTACGACCGTAGGTCGACTTATGTTTGACTCAGGTAATGTTGATGAGCAAACAATGAGAAAGTTGAAGGATAAAGCACAAGAGCTCGGAAAGGGCGGCTTCGAATTCGCTTTCGTTATGGATAACTTGAAGGAAGAACAAGAGCGTGGAGTAACTATTGACCTCGCTCACAAGAAGTTCGATACCGACAAGTACAGCTTCACTATTATTGATGCACCTGGCCACAGGGACTTCATCAAGAACATGATTACTGGTGCTTCTCAAGCAGATGCAGCAGTTTTGATCGTTTCTGGAAACCCTTCCGATGGTGTTCAAGCACAGACAAAGGAGCACGTCTTCTTGTCCAAGACTCTTGGTGTTAACCAGCTAATCGTTGCTGTGAACAAGATGGACATGGCTAAGTGGGACGAAGCTCGATTCAATGCAGTTAAGGACGAAGTGTCAAAGCTTGTTCAAAGCGTTGGTCACGACCCTTCAAAGATTACATTCATTCCAGTTGCTTCCTTCCATGGAGACAACATTGTGAAGAAGTCTGAAAACATGGGCTGGTACACAGGTCCTACTCTTTTGGAATCGCTTAACAGCTTGAATCCACCAGAGAAGCCAACTGAACTTGCTCTACGTCTACCTATTCAAGACGTCTACAACATTACCGGTATTGGTGTTGTTCCAGTAGGCCGTGTTGAAACAGGCGTTATGAAGATCGGACAGAAAGTAACTGTTGTTCCTGGTCGTGAACACAAGGGTGTTTCCGGCGAAGTGAAGACAATCGAAATGCACCACGAACAAATGCAAAAAGCAGAGCCAGGTGACAACATCGGCTTCAACGTTCGTGGAATCGGACAGAAAGACATCGCACGTGGCGACGTACTTGGTCCTGCAGACAACGTTCCTACTGTTGCTGAAGAATTTACAGCACGTATGGTTGTATTAAACCACCCAAGTGTGATTACTGTTGGATATACTCCAGTATTCCACATCCACACTGCACAGGTTGCTTGTACGGTAACAGAAATTGTTAACAAGCTAAACCCAGCTACTGGTGAAGTTGCTGAAGAGAAGCCTGACTTTATCAAGAACGGCGACACTGCAACTGTCAAGTTGAAGCCAGTACAGCCTCTAGTGATTGAGAAGCAGGAAGATTTCCCGCAACTTTCACGATTCGCTATCCGCGATTCTGGAAGTACAGTCGCTGCAGGAATGTGCATCGATTTGGTTAAGAAACAACTGTAATTTTTTTATTTTCCCAGCTGCCTTCGGGCAGCATGGTTAGATTCCCTTTCCATGTAGTACACAACGATTAACGAGACAAAAACATGCCAACAGCAAGAATCAAAATGGCCAGTGCAGATATTACCAAGGTTAATCAAGTGTGCAGTTCAATTTCTGATATCGTAGAAAAAACAGGAGTAGACATGAAAGGCCCTATTCCTCTTCCTACCAAGAGATTAAAAGTCACAACACGAAAGAGTGTTTGTGGTGACGGTAAAGCAACATGGGATCGCTACGAAATGCGTATCCACAAGAGACTTATCGACCTCGGTATGGACGAACGTGCTCTACGACTTGTCATGCGTGTTCCAATCCCTGAAGGATTAAACATCGAAATAGAAATGATTGAATAATTCTTTATTCACGTGTTGGTACGTGGTTATTTGCACGCTCTTCTTCACTTTCAATTTGGCTAAGAATTTTTGCAAGCTTCTTAGCATCCTTATGCAACCGGTCCGCATGTCCTCGAGCTTCTTCTCTTTTCTCTACTTCTTCATCCAAGTAAGTTCGTGATTTCACCACTTCATTTAATTCTGAAGTAATTCCTGAACGGAGTTTTGTTAAAGCATTAGCGCGTTGTCCAGGATTGTTGACTGCTGCCCTAACTTGCTTGAGTATGTCCTGCATGTTACCTAAATCTCTTATCTCGATTTCAATCAGCCTGAGTTCCTGCTCAGACAACGTCATGATTTCCTGTATAACACCTTCAGCTTGTTCTGCATTCTGCTTCATATCTTCGATTACTGCTTCTGCAGCAGGGAGATCATTCGGATTTATTTTCTTGAGAAGCGCTTCTTTCTTCTGAGTATGTAGCAATCGCTGTTCAACATCTTCGAGATATTTTTTTAGGGTCTTTAACGAATCTATTGCTTTCTTTTCCTGTTGCAAACTGCCTACAAGATCGTTGCGTTCTTTGTGAATTTCATCTACGCCGTCAGAGAGGTTTCCTTCAATGATTTCCATGGCGTTTTTGTATTTAGTTTCAAATGTACGCAATTTAGCCTTCACTTCATCTGAAGGTCTATTTCGGAATCTTCCGCCCCTGATATCTGATGCAGATGCTTCAATATCAAGCAAGACGTCAATTTGCTCCTTGACTCTCTGTAATTTGTCATGAGAATGCACAATTTCCTTCGCGCGTGTTCTATCTCGTCTCGTGAGTTCTAGATCCTGAATTTGCTGAATAAATCCTGAGATGCTTTCAATCTTCTTAGCATCCTTTTCTTCACGTTCAGTTTCTTTCTCAGCCTTCCGGTCATTGTCGAAATCCAGTCCCGGAACTTTACTGCCGCCCCATCTACCAGCAGCTTTTGCATGGCCACCAGTGAATCCCACTGCTTTTCCGGCGCTAATGAGGGCCATAATGAAGATAACAAGCTTTAGCCAACCAAGCATCTGATCAATAGGCAGTCCCACAGGAGTCGCCTCATTACTAGCACCAAGAGGAGTTGGATTCATGAGTTGCGGATTGACAATTGAGCCACTTTCTATGCCGCTAACAACAAGATACAAGAACATTAACATGATAAAACGCATCACTCCTGTTAGCCAAGGTTGATCATCGCCTCCAGGATCTATTCTGAATGTGATAAGCAGAACAATTAGGACAAGCATGAAGAGTAGCAGCCACATGACTACTGTGGCATATGCTGTTGCAATGGTAATAATGATTTCATCCGGAATAACAATAACAGTCATCGTTGCAACTGCTAATCCAATAATTCCTGCTGCGCCACCACTAAACAGAGCCTTTGGTCCTGTCTTACTTCGTTGTGCATCCATGAATACCCAACGTTGTAGTACTTCTCGGACTACGAATAGTAGCGAAAGCCAAATGACAAACTTGAGAATCGCTGCTATTTTTTCAGTGTCACCTTGTAGGTCAGAGAAATCAAAAAGACTGGCAATCAGATCAAAAGGGCCACCATCTGCAAAGAGACTATCTGTAGCAAGGTGATTATCCGCAAGAACCGGTAGACTGCTAAGAAGTAATATACCTATGAAAATCGCTGCCAATAGTGGTTTCTTGTTCATGAAATAAACCTATGACTATAGTGGTTACTTTTATTCAAAAAACGGTATATAAACCTTATTGTATTTAGTCAGAACTACTTTCCTTGAAATGGCGTATGATTTTCTCGAATTGGCGCATTAGTTCTTCATGTTCCTTCACCACATCATCCAAGTCATCCTTGAGGTCTTCAGCTATTCCCTCTCTCTTTTCAATCAGTTCTCGAATCTCTGTTAGTGCTGCCCCCATTGGGCGTATGATCTCCAACATTTGCCCGATGTGCTGATGGTATTGTTCAATATCATCTGTTTGTAATGCTGCTTGAAGTTGTTCATTCAACCGGTTTAGGTTCAGATGTTTGTGCAATTCCGCTTCTCGTTCAAGACTAGGAATGAACGTGTCACGTAGTTTTGCAGAATCTGTAGAAGCCTTTGTAATAAGTCCATTTGTTTCACCATCCACCTGTTCTAGCATGCGTGTTATGTCTATTTTCTCGTTTGCACCCATTCTCTGCATTTGTTCTTGGACTTTAGGATGGCTCGTCATTAAATTCTGGATAAATGCATTGAGGATTTGTATCTCATTCACAACAACCTGCTTTGATTTACTGAGCTTTGCTTTGCGTTTCTCAGATAATTCATGCAACCTCCCAAGTGCTCGCCCGAATTGTTGCAGCTTTTGGTGCAATTCTTCAGATTCAACATGTCCCCCTTCAATGTCTTGCTCCACTTGTTTCAAAAACCGGGCAATCTGTTGCAACGTATGCAGTTCCTCATGCACAATTTCCTTTGCTTCCCCTGTGACTTTCTCTTCCTCTCGCTGTAAGTCCAAAAATTCTTTTTCTTCTTTCTTTTCTTCTTCCTGCTTTTTCCTCTCCCGTCCACCAAAATCCAAGAAAGTTTTTTCTTCGTCTTTTCCGCCGAAGCTTGAAAACAACAAGAATAGTTCAACAATGACCAGGATTGTAACAATTGACTTGAACCATGCCGCTGCTGTTGCCATTAAGTCTTCTACACTTGCTGTGAAAGCAAATTCTGGTGCAACTGCACCATGGAAAATAGATGCAACCCAGTACAAGAGCAGGAGCAACATCAACCGAATAAGATGGACAAGCCATGCAGAGTTCGCAAGGTCTTCATTAATCACGCGATACGTCAAAAAAAGTATGCCCACTGTAATGAGCGAAAACAACAGCCATGCTACTGTTCCGCCATACGCTATGGGAATCAACACAATAACAGAGTTAGGAATTCCAATTGCAGATATTGCCGCTACACAAAATGCGAGCACAACAGCAGTCTTGTTCTTGATTTTTGATCCGCCAAACTGCCGTTCTTTCAGAATAGCATGCGCCAGTGTGAATACAATAAGCCAGACCAAGAAGCGAGAGATAGCTTCCATTCGGGTTTGAAAGTCTGCTTCCAGTATTTCCAAGCTGAAAATATCGATCCACAAGTCAAAAAGAGTGTCTAATTCTTGCGCTACGACAACTTGCAGTGCAAATAGGAACACTGCTACCGGTGTGATGAGTTTCGCTATTCTCATACCTATCGCTACCTACTTTTCTGTAATAGCACTTTTTAAAGGTTTGTAGAATTAGCGGTGTACGTCTCGTTCCAGCAGTTTGATTGACTCCTCAAGGTTTTTTCTCTCGGTCCGCTGCCGGGGTGTTTTTCTTTTTTGGTCTATCTCTGCAAGAATTTGCTTTGCTTTTTTCAGCACCAGTTCCTGGTTTTCGGATATCTCTCTATCTCCTTCGTATTTCCGATGAAACAGAACCATATACTTATTGAGGTTGTCAAACCATCTCTGCATGTCTGATATGCTCTTCGGTTTTCCTGTGGCAGGATCGAATCCGCCAATGATCTTATCTAAAAATTCATGAACTTTATCATAATCATCTTCTGTGGCTTGTTTTCTTGTGCGTCGACCGCGTCCAGTTTGCGTTCCTCGAACTCCTTTTGCACCATTTGTAATAGTCGAAGTAACAAGGTCTCGTATATCGACGAGATGCTTACTATTATCAGTTAGTTCTTGATGGTACTTAATGAGGTCACGCAAGTCATTTTGCACATGAATATTAACATCTCGGTGAGCATTTGGGTCTACTTCATGTATGACTTCTTTACTCCTTGCAATCATGTCAGCAACGCGCCTAATTTCATCTGCATTTCGATCTATTGCATCTTTGATGGTCTTCAAAGAATCTTGCAGATTTCTTATGAGTTCGATTTGCAATTGAATAAGAGCACCATCATTCTGACCCTGCATATCAATCATATTCTTGATTTCGCGAGCATCATTGATAGTCTGTTGTGGAGAATTGTTAATGTAATTGTTCTCTAAGGCCTGTAGCTTGTTAGCCAATGCTTGGTTAATTGCTGCTTGTGCATCAAGTATTTTCTGTTGCTCATCAAGATTGTCTCCTTGTTTATCTATGATTTTTCCCGTGGCGTCTTCATCAGCCTTTTCATGAGCTTCATCAGATTCTATGTGCTTGAGATCATCTTCCTCTCGACGTAGATCAAGCATGGCCTTATCCTCATCTTTTCCACCGCCAAAGCAAGACAGTATCTGGAATAGTTCAATGAATGCCAGCACAGTAACGATCACCTTCAGCCAGCTCGCTGCCGTAGCAAGCAAACTGTCAACAGATTGCGAGAAGGCAAGTTCAGGTGCTAGTGTTCCTGAGATCATTGATGATATCCAGAGTAGCAAGAGTAGATTCAAGAATCGCATCAAGTGCGCAAGGCAGTTTCCAAACGCATTTGGCGTTATGACGCGGTAGTTGAGGATCAACACAATAAGGATCAGCAGTACAAACAGCAACCACGCCAAGAATCCGCCGTATGCTGTTACTATGACAACAATAACACTGTTCGGTATGCCGATCGCAGTGATACCGGCAACTGCAAACGCAATCACTCCCGATGCACGGTTACTTGCAGTTGTTTTACCAATAGGCAGCTTTCGCAGGATCTCATAAACAATCGTAAACACGATCAGCCAGATCAAGAACCGGCCAACAGCAGCGATGCGAGTATCAAAGTCTGCATCCAGAAAATCCAAACTAAAAATTTCCACAAGAACATCCAAAGGACCGTCAAAACTCTGTGCAAATACTGTTCGTGCTAGCAGAACTACCCAAAACGCGTACAGTAACAGTCTCTTTTTCATACCTATCGCTATCTACTTTTTCGTGAAAGCACTTTTTAAAACTTTGCAGAACTAAGCAGCTGGGCTCAAGAACGGTACATTGATGATTCCTTGTGTGATCAAGTACATCAACACAGCGCCAATGATGAATCCAACAATAAGTCCTTTGAACAAGTCTGCATAACTCAGAATAAATCCTTTCTTGCCGATCATAACTAAACTTTGGAGAAGTTGCTATTTAAAACTTACGATTTGAATAACGGATTGTGCACAATACGCGCATCAGGTCCAGCTACATATCCTTTGACAAACTCTGCTGGAACTGTGTTGTTTCCTTCTTGTTGGTAGTAGAACAAAGAGGGTTCACCATTCTGCCGTCGCATGCGATCTTCAACAAACGCATCTCGGGGAAACTCAACAACAACATGTGCTACATCGCGCTCTTCAGGATGGCGATACACTGCTAGTGCACTTTTTCGATCTGCATATGCAATAGGAAAATCATCTCGAGTGTCAAGACAGCTTCCTTCGCAGTGAATACCCTCATTCATCATACCTAGTGCAACTGCTTCAAGGGTTTTATGCAGATACACAATAGTTGATTGTGTTCCTTGAATAAATGCAAGAAGTTCGTCCTCTTTTGCGCGGCGTTCCCTGTCATTGCCCGAAGGCTTTTCCTCAGGAATGCTCGGTATCCGCATACAGTTCTAACGAAACAGCTTCTATTTATCCTTTTCGAGCATTCATCACTAAAAAGTGAACTTCTAGTAGGGAATCGACAACTATATATAGTACAATGCCTCAAAAGAGCCAATAAAATACCCCTGTAATTATACATATGGTAAAAATTCAGTATGACCAGAACAAGCAGTTCAAGATCACCCTCCCTAAGCCGATAGTCTTGGCAAAGAAATGGGAAAAGGGCGATGAGCTAGATGTCGAGATAAACGAGAAAGGTGATATCGTATTAAAACGCCGCAAGACCGAAAATTAACAGATTTCGATGAACTCAGAGAAGTGATTGTTGCTCATGCAGCTGCAATGAAGAAAATCCCGTTTGAACACCAAATAGAAATTGGAAAAAAGAAACATGAAGGTTACGAAAGCAACTTGCAAATTACGCAAGCGAAGTAAACACTCGCACAAAGGGGAGAATGGACATCTCCTTGTAGTGGCTGGCTCGCTAAACTATGTCGGTGCAGCAGTGTTATCATCAATAGCTGCATTCCGAACCGGCGTTGATTTAGTAACCGTTGCAGCACCAGAAAAAGTTGCATTGACAATTAACGCAATCAATCCAGACATCATTACAATAAAGTTCAAAGGAAACAATTTCAAATCTACCGACGCCACCAAAATAAAGAAACTTGCAGAAGGAAAAAGCGCAATGCTCATCGGTTGCGGATTTGGTAAATCAAAATCAACTGCAGCGTTCTCAAAAGCAATTACAAAAATAAAATTACCAAAAGTTATTGACGCCGACGCAATACGTGCAATAAAATTGCAGGATATCGATAACGCAATTCTCACTCCACATCACAATGAATTTTTCACGCTCCTCAAAAATTCCAGCTTGACAAAAAACACATTCCAACACAAAATGGGTAGCAATGTCGTCCTGCTAAAAGGTGCCCACGACCACATCACCTCCAAGACAAAGAGTGTCGAGAACGCAACGGGCAACGCAGGAATGACAAAAGGGGGTACCGGCGACGTATTAGCCGGTATAGCAGCTGGCTTAGTGGCGCAGGGAAATTCGCTGTTTACAGCAGCCTGCGCCGCAGCCTTTATTAACGGGAACATTGGTGACAAACTTCAAAAGAAATTACCGAATGGTTTCCTTGCGAGCGAAATGCTCAATCACATTCCAAAAGAGGTGGCAAAGCTTGAGTAATATTTTATTCGACATGGGAGTTGTTATTATCGCCGCAACATTTGTTGCAGGACTTGCCTATTTCCTCAAACAACCAATGATCCTCGGCTATATCCTAGCAGGGATTCTCGTAGGTCCTCTCGCGCTTAATCTTGTGGGGGATGGCGTATCGATTGCGTTGATTGCCGAGATAGGTATTGCTTTCTTGCTCTTCATCGTTGGACTGCAAATAGATTATCGAAAAATGCGGGATACCGGTGTTACCGCACTTGTTGCAGGGCTCGGTCAAGTAATTATCACCTTGCTAGTAAGTTTCGGTCTGATTAGCGTACTCGGATTTAATCTTATCGAGGGTTTCTACGTTGCAGTTGCATTGACATTCAGCAGCACAATGATCGTCGTGAAATTGTTTGCTGACAAGCAAGAACTGGACACTCTACATGGCCGGATTGTAATCGGTATTCTGCTTGTCCAGGATATTGTTGCAATTTTCCTTTTAGCGATCCTTCCAAACATTGCTCAACCATCCATAAGTGCACTCAGTTTATCATTATTCAAAGGAATTGCATTGTTTGTCTTGACATTTGTCGCTGCACGTTGGGTTGTACCAAAACTCATTAACTTTGTAGCACGGCCTGTTGAGTTGTTGTTCCTTTCCGCAGTTTCATGGTGTTTCCTCTTTGCAGGTATCGCCCACCAACTTGGATATTCGTTTGCAATCGGCGCATTCCTCGCCGGTGTGTGTCTTGCTCCAACCGCTTTCACAGAAGAAATTATTGGTAGAGTGAAATCCTTAAGAGATTTCTTTGCAACAATTTTCTTCGTAAGTCTCGGTATGATTCTTGTCATCAGTGGTTCAGGTTCACTTGCTCAAGTGTTACTCCTTGCAACCGCACTCTCCCTCCTTGTATTGATCGGTAATCCGCTTATCGTGCTCGTAATCATGTCTTTACTTGGGCACAAAAAGAGAACATCTTTCTTGACAGGACTCGCAGTTGCACAGATTAGCGAGTTTTCACTCATTGTTATCGCACTCGGAACATCGCTTGGGGAAGTTTCAGCAGCAACAGCCTCCCTTGTAACGCTCGTGGCTGCGATAACAATCACAGGTAGCACATACATGATCAAATACGATCAAGAGCTCTATGAGTTTTTTGCAAAGTTCCTCACTCCTTTTGAAAAGCTGGGCGCTGACAGTAAGCATCTTGAGTACGAGAAGAAAGGGAGTAAGTATGAGATTGTGTTGGCAGGATTCAACAGAATCGGCTATTCTGTTGCGAAAAAACTGGATAACAAAAAGAAATCTTATTTTGTGGTAGATTTCAATCCAGAACTTATTCGTCATCTTATTCGCAAGAAGATTCCATGTATGTATGGTGACATCGGAGACATTGAGGTTGTTGAGCGTATGAAACTGCAAGATGCAAAGTTATTGATATCCACAATTCCAACGGTGAACGACAGTTTAGTCCTTCTTCACAAAGCAAAGCAGGCAAATCCAAATATGACGGTCTTGATGACCGCGACAAACTCAAAAGATTCAATTAAATTGTATCAGGCAGGTGCAGATTACGTGATCATGCCGCATTACCTTGGTGGTCAGCGTGTATCCGATCTGCTGGATGAGTTCGATCAACCTAAGAAAGTGCGGAAAACGCGGCTAGCCCATCTCAAAGACCTTCATGAGCGGCAATCGTTGGATCTTAGCTAAATTTATATACCCAGAACACCAAAAAACGACTATGACAAGTGCTGATTTACTGAAGAAATACCATTTCTCAGAAGAACACGCGGAATTGCACAACGGTTACTCAGAATCCACAGGGTTCCCAAATCCAATGTACAGGCATCGATTAGTGCATGAAGCGATGAATCAGTACATAGAAGATGCCTATTTCTGGACAATTGATCATCTGCGCTACGACTTCGGATACAACAAGTTCCATAAAATCTCGGACGTATTCGCTGCTTCAGAGCAGAGCGCATTCTTTGGTGTATCAGAGCAACGACTCGGCCTTCAGCAGGACAAAGCATCCGGCTACTTGAGAGGAATCTCAGAAATGGTAAAATCTCTCTTCCAGCTTGTGCGAGAATTAAGAATCATTGACGAACGATTGAGCTATTACAAAAACACATACCAAAGAATGAACGATGAAGGCGGTATGGGTTCTGAAATCACGTTGAAAGGTATTTGGGTAGACCAGGTAGAAGGCGGTACAAAGAATGCAGGTTCTGTTTACGGCCTAGCACAAACCGTTGGTTTCTCTGTACTTCCAGATATTTTCTTCCGTGTTCGTGTAAATGATCGTGGTGCCGATAAAGTACCATCAGGTCCGCAATATGATAGAAAGATGTCTGAAATCATCGACGCCATAGATAAAGAAGTTGATTCTATGAAAGGTTTCAACGAAAAAATGAAGGAAGTACTTAAGCGTAAACTTGTTCAGTATTACACGTGGAAAATGCGTACCTACCGCGAACTCGAACAGCGAAGATTGTTTTCCATCAAGTATCTCCGTCAGCACTACGACACTATCAAGTTGTACATTGGCTGGATTAAGCCGTACTTGCGAAATATTAACCGACTCCAACTCGACCAAAACAGAATGGATTCTGCTGATTTAGTGAGTGCGTTTGAGGGCGCAACTGTAGAGATTGAAGTGCTCTGTCAAAAGAAGAAGCCCGGTGCAAATTTGCATCAAGTTGCAATCTTTCATCTTTTCTACAGGACCCGTCCTGGATTGAATTACCAGCAGGAAGGTTATCAACGTGGCCCAGCACATACCGGTCGTTACGATTGGACGTTGCGCGGTTATGTCTGGAACGACAACCAAATCAAAAACTATCTTCGTATGAAAGACGAAGAAGATCTCCGTTTGCTGAGTTCAATTAATGACTCTCTCAAAGCTGCAATGGATTCTTTAGGTGAGGAACTCAAGAAATACCTCGAGGAGGGCGGTGAACTCATCGAGAGAAAGCAAAACATAGAAATGCCTCAACGACCCGGTATGTTTGATCCTTTTTCCGCAGTGTTCAGCGGATTCGGCGGTCTCTTGAAAGGATCGGACAAAGCTCCGCGTCCAAAGAAAGTCGATGCAGAAGATCTTGATTTAGAAATGAAGCAAGTGACAGGAGAATTAGATTCAACTCTATACACCACATATAAGAATTACAAGAAGTTACACGGTATGTTAACCTGGGTATAATGGCCGACATAGATGAATTGCGAAAACTTCCTCCGGAAGAGCGCCTTGCCCGTTTAAAGAAGCTTGAGGAAGAACATCGCCGCGAAATTGAAGAAGCAGAAGAACTCATGAGTGAGTCGCGTAGAGAAATCACCGAAGGCGAACGGCGGCGCGATTTACCTTCTGATGCTGTAACTGCCGATACCGTTGATCAATTATTTACAGAAGAGGAAAAGAAACTCTTCGAAACAAAGCGCTTTGAAACCCGTCCGCAAGATCGAGAAGAATCTGAAGAACAGCGCCAACCAGAAGAACTCGAGGAGATTGCGGAAACAGCACCAAAAGAGGAAGAACGCGGTGTTGACTATGGTGCAGCGATTGAACAATCGCGTGAAGGACCAGGAAGTGCGTATCTAGGCAAGAAGGAAGAAAACATTTCAGATATGTATGGCAGTAATGAAGAAGAGAGCATGTACGAACGAAACAAGGAGCAAGCAGATCGTGAAGAAGCAATGAAGCAGGAACACGAGCAGCACTACGCACCATGATTTTCAACAGAGACTATTTCAACGCATTGGATCGCGGTTTCTATAGTGGCGATGCTCCTGCTACAGAACCTGGCCAGCCTTCCGGTACTGAAGATCTCAATTACAATCAAGATGTTGGCGTTCCGATGCAGGATTTGGGTATCTCAACGCACCCGATGCAAGATCAACTGCAACAACTAAAATCTAGAATTTTCCAAGGAGCGAGCAGAGTGGAACTTGGTTTCGGTGGAAAAGGAAAAGGAAGTTCTCAGGGAAATATCACTCCTGAAATGTTTGGTTCCGACGAGCGGCGAGACATTCGCGAACTTGCTAAGGTAAACAAAGTACGGTTGACAACGCACGCGTCCTTCGCTGCTGGTTCTCTTTCCGGCCAGGCAGGCCAACAGTTTAACGAGCACGAGCGTGAAAAAACATTGAATGAAATCAAGCGTGCGATTGATTTTGCAGCCGACACAACAGATGGTGGCGCTATTGTCGTACACGCTAATGAATTTGAACGTCCTATTTACAACAAGTTTGATCAAAAATTCCAGGCATATCCAGAGGAACCAGAGCGTGCATTGCGTTACGTAGTAGATGATCGTTCCGGCGCTATTCAAGCAATTCCGAAGAACGTTCCAGTATACGAACCAGTCTACAAAACAAATGAGCGTGGTGACTGGGTCGATATCAACGGCAACATTATCCCGAAAGATGCTCCTCCTGAAAAACTGTTCCAGCGTGTTCCTGAATTCAATCCAGAGGGAACTGATTTCAAGACAGTGAGAAGAGATTGGGATTATTTTGAAAATCGTGCGATGGAATGGAACGCACTCAACCCAGGAAAAAGACCAAAGTCAGCAGAAGAAATGCTCGTCCAGATTAGAACGGAAAACCAAATTCTGCGAGCAAAAGGTTCATCCTTGTTCTACGCTCGGCAATACGAAGATGAGATTGATCGTCGTGATGCAGTGAAGAAGACAATTGACTTTCTGGAAAAACTTGATGATAATCTTCCCGAGGAAGAAAAATGGAAGCTGATGCGTCGAGAAACACCACCAGTTCGTTCCCGAGAAGTTCTCGATCTTGTCGGTCCTGGTGAAGAGAAGCACGCCATTGACATTCTCAAGCGTGAATTAAAGCGTGTAGACGATGATCTACGTCAAATTCACGAAGCGTCGTCTGGTGCGGACGTGCAAGCAGCTGAATCGCAAGAAACAATCGACCACACATACGCTATCAAAGATTACGCATTGGGAAGAAGCAATGATACCATTGCCC
>JANQSZ010000015.1 GCA_028279045.1 Candidatus Nanoarchaeia archaeon
CCGTCTGCAGCAGCAGTCGGCGTTTCACCCGCAAGTATTGAATTGGAAGCAGCACCCGGAGATACAATTTCAAAACAGCTCTGGTTGTTTGACAACCCAGACATATCATCAACTGCTTCCTGGATTACTGTTGAAGAAGACATCCTTCATGTTTCCATTCCAGATTCTCTGCAGGACGGTGTTCGAGAAGAATTCCTCATCATTAAAGATCAAGACATAGAAGCAAAGCTCCCCATAACGCTTCACATTACCCAGGCTGTTTTTCCCCCTGCGCTTGGCTTGCTTATCAGCTCGTCAATTGTCATAATCGGACTTGCAGCATATGGCATTATCGAAAACAATTTATAGCCCAGCCTCTGACAAACAGTATGAGAGTCGCAGTTTCTTTCCTTACCAGCAATCCTGATGATATGACTGCTGAGAAGATTCTTGAAAAAATTCCGCAGCTGGAAGAAGCCGGCGCCGACACAATTCAGTGGGATTTGATGGACGGCAAATACAACGATAACAACACCATGCAGTGGTTTACCTGGGATGTCATCAAGCAAGTTACCGAAAATACAAATCTCGATTCTGAAGCGCATTTGATGGTTCTCAACCCGAAAGACATGGTTGAAGAGGCAGCAAAGTACTGTTCACTCATCATGTTTCACTACGAAGCGTGTGATAAAGATGAAATCCAAGAAACAATTCAAGCAATCAAGGCAGCAGGAAAGAAAGTTGGCATCGCAATCGAGCCAGCAACTCCTGCTTCCGCAATTGCCGATTATCTTGACCAAATCGATAACGTATTAGTGATGACTGTAAAAACCGGCTACGCAGGTCAAGCGTATATTGATCAAGCTGAAAAGATTAGAGAACTCAAAGAAGTGATTGACGGTAAAAATCTTAACGTAGAAATTGAGGTTGACGGCGGCATTAGCGATAAAACAGTCGACTCGGTTCGCGATGCAGGCGCAACGGCAGCAAATTCAGCATCATATATTCTAAACAACGATTACGCAGAAGCTATTAATCGACTGAAAGGACGTTGATCGATACTCTTTGTCCTATTCGTAGCTGAAAATGCTCATTTGCATTTCCGTTTTTGATAGAAATCTCTAGTGTTCCAGAACTTCCTGTGATCAAAAAAGGTTTTTTGTCAGGTGCTTCTGCGTACGTATCAAAGTAACTCAGTTTGTGTTCTTCTTCTCCTGTGATGACTGAGTATTGTGCAGCGTCAGTATGCGGTAGCGTCGTAATAATGTTTCCAAAGGAGTCTATTTTAACAACTTCTCCTTCGCGTTCTTCGACGTGGAACGACATCATTCTTTCGAGGGCAACTGGCGGGCCCATTGATTCTACTTTTCCTGTTTTGGAAATCTTTCCTGCTGCCGGTGCAAACACATCTCTTCCGTGAAATGTCTTTGAAGCATCTTTTGTGTCAAGCCGTACTGCAGCAACAATGCCGTCTTCTACAGCAGGCATCGCAAACAGTCCATTGTCAGGCCCAACAAAGAAGTAATTGTTCGTCTTCACAGCAATCGCTTCCCTGTCAGTTCCAACGCCCGGATCAACGACGCAAAGAAACACAGTTCCTTTTGGAAAATTCTTGTATGCGTTGTAAAGCGTCCACGCTCCTTCCTTAACATTCTGTGCAGAAACAAAGTTTGACAAATCAGTAATTGTTGCTTTAGGATTCTCTTGGAGGATGCGGCCTTTCATGATGCCGACGTATTCACTATTCCCAAAATCAGAGAGTATAGCGATCATCTAATCTTTTCGTTCAAAGGGTTGTCCGTATTTTTCGCAGTCTTCGTCACCACAAGTCGTCTTCCCATCGTTGTATTCTTCTTGTGTTACTGATCCGCCACAACCGCCTGTGCATACATAGTGTACTGCCATGAAGAATTTGTTGATCTCATGCTATTTATAGCTATCCATAGTAGAGCTTGTTTCCGCTTCTCTGTTCTCTGTCCAGCCGAGAATCTTTCTTGTTTATGCGAGGTCTATGACTCTCTTTATCTCGTCGTAGTGTAATATCAAGTCCTGTTAGGAAGTTGTTCATTCCTTCTTCCATAGAAAACGGTCCTGTTGCGTGTCCTTCTTGCGCAGGCTTTCCTGTAAACACCATAAGGTCATCGCTAATTCCATCGATGAAGAGCAGGTCGTGATCTACAACAAGCGCAGTTCTCCCGCGTTGATCCATCTGTTCGCGTATGATTTTAGCAGTTTCAAGCCGTTGTTCAACATCCAAATACGCCGATGGCTCGTCCATTAAGAACAGTTTTGCATCAGATGCGAGTGCTTTCGCGATAAACACCCGTTGCAGTTCCCCGCCAGATAGCTCATTGAGTTTACGCTGCAGTAGATGTTCCAGTCGCAGCCCTTGAATAAGTGGAATTTCGTATTTTTGTATCGCTACTTGCAAAAATTGTTCCACAAGTTCATCAGAAGGCGCTTCCAAGTATTGAGGTTTGTACGACATATCAACGTCCTCACTCGTTTCTCCTTCATCAGGCGATATTTTTCCGGCGAGCATCTTCACAAACGTAGTCTTACCTATTCCATTCGCTCCCAATATACCTGTAGTGTGCTTACGTTTCGCTTGTCCTTTCGACGCTGTGATGACAAAATCTCCAAGTTTCTTCTTCAGCCCTGTCCAGCTGACAACTGCTTCTCCCCCGCCTGACTTTTCTGGCGGTCGTTCTGAGAATTTGATTTCATTTGGGCGGAAGCGCATGTTTTCTTCGCGCATGTAGCCGCTCAAGTACACGTTTATGCCAACTCTTGTCGTCTTAGGTCCAGAAACAATGCCGTACGCTCCTTCTTCGCCGTACATAACGTGAATAAGGTCTGTCATGTAATCTAAAACAATCAGATCGTGGTCAACAACCAGCACGGCAGTATTCTCATTTGCTAAATTTCGAATGAATCTACTCACACGGATACGTTGTTTGATATCAAGATAGCTTGTTGGTTCGTCAAAAATGTACAGGTTTGCTTTTTTCAAGACAGATGCTGCAATCGCCACCCGCTGCAGTTCTCCGCCGGAGATTTGCTTGATATCACGGTCAAGAATTTGTGTAATGTCAAGTTCATTCGCAATAAGATGCAGCTCGTTTGTTTCGTTAACGTTTTCCAGCAAATCTCGTACCGTCCCTTCGACAGTTTTTGGAATCAGGTCAACTTGCTGTGGTTTGTAAGAAACAGTTATCTTTCCATCACGAATATGCTCAAAAAATGATTGTGCTTCGCTTCCTTTGAAGTATTTCAGCAGTTCGCCAAATTCTTTCTGCTCTCCTTCTCCTAAATTAGG